>JAPPNV010000276.1 GCA_028818565.1 Rhodospirillales bacterium
GTACTCAGTTGAGGAGGCCGACCCGGCGCATCGCCGATTCGATCCGCTCGCGGTTGCTCTCGCTCGGGGAGGTCAGCGGCAGCCTCACCTCCGCTTCGCATTTGCCGAGGAGCGAGGCGGCGTACTTGACCGGGATCGGGTTGCTCTCGACGAACAGCGTATCGTGGAGCGGCATCAACTGGCTGTGCCGGTCCAGCGCCTCGGCGGCATCGCCGCGATCCCACGCGGCGAAGAAGCCCGCGCATTGGCGCGGCGCCACGTTCGCCGTCACCGAGATGCAGCCGTCGCCGCCTTGCGCGAGAAAGCCCAGAATCGTCCCGTCCTCGCCCGAGAGCTGACAGAACTCCTCGCCGATGGCGTTCCTGGTGCGGGTGGGCCGGCTCAGGTCGGCAGTCGCGTCCTTGACGCCCACGACGTTGGGAAGCTCGGCGAGACGCGCCATCGTCTCCACCGACATGTCCACCACGCTTCGGCCGGGGATGTTGTAAATGATCTGCGGGATGTCCACCGCGTCGTTGACCGCCTTGTAGTGGGCGTACATCCCCTCTTGCGTCGGCTTGTTGTAATAGGGCATGACGAGCAGCGCGCCGTCTGCGCCGGCGTCTTTGGCGTGGCGGGTGAGGCTGATCGCCTCTTCGGTCGAGTTCGAGCCCGTGCCGGCCACGACCGGAACCCGTCCCGCCGCGACCTCGATGCAGATCTCGGTCACTCGGTGGTGTTCCTCGTGGCTGAGGGTCGGCGATTCACCTGTGGTTCCGCAGGGCACCAGCCCCGCGGCGCCTTCATCGATTTGCCAGTCGACGAAATCACGGTACGCGTCTTCGTCCACCTCGCCATTGCGGAACGGCGTGATCAGGGCCGTCAGATATCCCCGGAACATGACACGCTCCCATGCTCGTGCATTGTCGCTGCGGCGAGAATAGGTTGGCTGCATGACAGGAACAAGGCCGCGTCGAGTCTCCGCTTTCCCGGGTCGTGCACACGTTCTCGTCGCGCCGCCGATGCGGACAGTGCTCGTTACCCTGGCGGTACTTCTGCCGATCGTCTTCGGCACACCGACTCATGCCAAGGAGGAGCCGGCGCCGCCCATGCCGCCTCCTGTGGCACGGGCGGACATCGCGCTCTATGCCGACGCCTTCAGGGCGGCGGCGCGCAACAACTGGAGCCGCGCCCATCGCCTCGCCCAAAGAGCCAGCGACCCCCTCGGCGCCACGATCCTGCGCTGGTGGGACTACAGCAGCCCGGGCACGCGTGCTTCCTTCGCCGACATCGCGCAGTTCATCGACGAGCGCCCGGACTGGCCGGACCAGCGGCTGCTCCAGATCAACGCGGAATCGGCGATGGCGAAGGGAGTTTCCGATGCGGACGTCCTCGCCTGGTACCGCTGGCGCGATCCGGTGAGCCGCGAAGGCCGCCTGCGCTACGCCGACGCCCTGCTCGGTATCGGCCAGGAACAACACGCGACTGCGCTGATCCGCAAGGCCTGGGTCGAGGGGTCGTTCACCGCGCGGGAGCTGCGCGAGACCTACCGCCGCCACCGCACGCACCTGCGGCCCGAGGATCACCTCGCCCGCCTGGATCGCCTGGTGTGGGCCAATCACGCCCGCGCGGCGCGGCGCATGTACCGCTACGTCGACGAGGGGCAACAGCGGCTGGCGGAGGCGCGGCTGACGCTGCGCGCCTACGCCGGTGGCGTGGACCGTGCGATTGCGCGGGTGCCGCAGTCGCTCCGCGACGATCCGGGGCTGGTCTACGAGCGGCTGCGCTGGCGGCGAAAGAAGGGCCGCGACGAGGATGCCCGGGCGCTCCTGCGCACGTACCCGCAGGACCTCGGACCCCGGCCCAAGCTCTGGTGGCGGGAACGCGCCGTTCTGGCGCGAAGCGCTCTGGAGGACGGGCTGGCTGATGAGGCCTATGCTCTCGCCGCCGAGCACGGCCAGACCGCGGCCTCGACCTATTCCGATGCCGAGTGGCTCGCCGGGTGGATCGCGCTTCGCTTCCTCGACGATGCGCGCGGTGCATTTCTCCACTTCGAGCGTATGCACGGCGCGGTGACCATGCCGATCAGCCGGGCCCGCGCGGCCTACTGGGCGGGTCTGGCAGCCGACACCTCCGGCGACCCGGAGGGGGCGGATCTCTGGTACGGCAAGGCCGCGGCGTATCCGGGAACCTTCTACGGCCAGGTCGCGATGACCCGGATCGCCGCACCCGATGCGCCGCTGATCGGCGCCGCGTCCGGCGCCGCCGGCGCTGCGACGCTGAACGGCCATGCATTGTTCGGGGCCATTCGCTTCCTGACGTTTCTTGGCCGCGACTATCTCGTGGGGTCTTTCTACAGGCGCCTGAGCAAGCTCTCGCGCAACGAGGCGGATCACGCCATGATTTCGGCGTTCGCACTCTCCGTCGGGCAGCCCGAACAGGCCATCCGTGCCGCCCAGCAGGCCGCACGGGACGGGTACGTCTCGATCGACCGGCTGTTCCCCCTGGTGAAAGTGCCGTTCGCGCGGGAGGACGGCGCTCTCGAACATGCCCTGGTGCTCGCGCTGATCCGCCAGGAGAGCCGCTTCGACCGACTGGCACGGAGCGGCTCGGGCGCGCTCGGATTGATGCAGCTGATGCCCCGGACCGCAAAGAGCGTGGCCCGCAAGATGGACCTGAGCCAGTCCAGCAAGCGCCTCACCTCCAATCGCGCGCACAATGTCGCGCTCGGCAGTCGCTACCTGAGCGACATGATCGAGCGCTTCGATGGTTCGTACCTGCTGGCGGTCGCCGCCTATAATGGCGGGCCGCGAAACGTTTCCCGCTGGATCGCGGCGAACGGCGATCCCCGGAACGACCCGGATATCGACATCATCGACTGGATCGAAATGATCCCGCTCTCGGAAACCCGCAACTACGTGCAGCGGGTCCTCGAAGGAACGCAAGTCTATCGCTGGCAGCTCGGCCGGCGGCCGACGGCGTCGAGTCTGGAACGCGATCTCGCCCGCGGCATGTCCCAGCGCACCGTGGATGCTCACTGCGCACGAATTGGCAACGGTGAGCGGAGCGCCCATGTCGATTTTCGCGCGCTGTGTCGGTTCTCGCGCAGCGAGGGCGTTATGCCCGTCGACCGACCGGATCGGGGCGCGGACCGCCGCGCGGGATGGCGGCGGCGGAGATTCCGGTGAGCGACCCGCAGGACACCGTGTCGGACGCGACTGCGCCGGAGCCGTTGCCCCGGCCCTCCGATGTGCGCGCGGCTGCGGAGCGTCTCGCAGAACACGTGGTGGAGACGCCGCTGCTCAGGGCCGACGCCCTCGACGAGCAGATCGGCGGGCGCCTGCTGCTCAAGGCGGAGCCGCTCCAGCGCACCGGCTCGTTCAAGTTCCGGGGCGCCTGCAACCGGCTGCTGCAACTCGACCCGGCTGCCAGGCGGAGCGGCGTGGTCACCTATTCTTCCGGCAACCATGCCCAGGCCGTCGCGGCGGCGGCCAGGCTCGTCGGCGTGCCGGCGGTCATCGTCATGCCGAGGGACGCGCCCGCCGTGAAGATCGCGGGCACCCGCCGCCACGGTGCCGAGATCGTGCTTTACGACCGCGCTTCGGAAGCACGTGAGGCGCTCGGCAAGAAGATCGCGGCGGAGCGCGGTGCGACCCTGGTGAAGCCCTATGACGACTTCAATGTCATCGCCGGCCAGGGAACGGTCGGGCACGAAATCGTTACGCAATGCAGTGCATTGGGATGCCGGCCCGATACCGTGGTCGTGCCCGCCGGCGGCGGCGGGCTGATGGCCGGCACCTCGCTCGCCATCGCCGATGCCTGGCCGGAGACCCGCCTTCACACCGCCGAACCGCAGGGCTACGATGACCACGCCATGTCGTTCGAACAGGGCCGCCGCGTCGGCGTCTCCGGTGCACAAGGCCAGAGCTTCTGCGACGCACTCCTCGCGCCCAAGCCGGGCGCGCTTACCTTCCCGATCAACGTGGAGCGGGTGCGCAGCGGCGTTGCCGTGAGCGACGCCGAGGTGGGTGCCGCCATGCGGGCGGCCTTCCTGCATCTCAAGCTCGTCGTCGAGCCCGGTGGCGCGGTGGCGCTGGCCGCGGTACTCGCCGGCAAGGTCGCGACCGCCGGGCGCAAGGTGGTCGCCGTGCTCTCCGGGGGCAACGTCGATCCCGCCACCTTCCGCGCGGTCCTGAATCAGGGCGCCAGCCCTTAGGTCGCCCGGCCACATGAGTTCAACAGGCCTGGGGCGTCGGATTGTAGCGGCGGCAGTCGTGCTGCTCCTGGTCATCCCCGTCGTTCAGGGCTGTTCGGTTCTCGAACGGTTGCGGGATGGGGAAACCGAGTCCATCGATGACGTTCCCCCTCCCGAGAGCCGCGGTGCCGATTGGCCGGTCCTGCCCCGAGAAGGCGGAGAGGACGGCTACGACGATCCCTTCGAGGGGGTGAACCGCGTCTTCTTCTACGTCAACGGCGCGCTCGACTTTCTCGTGTTCGAACCGGTGGCGCGCTTCTACCGGGGCTTCATGCCGAGCGATGCGCGGCATGCGGTCAGCCGCGCCTTCACCAATATGGCGGAGCCGATCGTCACCGCGAACCACCTGCTACAGCTCAACCCGGACCGCGCCGCCACGAGTCTCGGCCGCTTCGTGGTCAACAGCACTGCGGGTGCGGCCGGGCTCTTTGACGTTGCCACGGACCTCGGCCTGGAAGCGGACGATGCGGACTTCGGCCAGACTCTCCACCATTACGGCGTCGACGAAGGACCCTATCTGGTGCTGCCCCTCCTCGGTCCGACGACGGCGCGCGATGCCGTGGGCTTCGGCGTCGATGGCGTGATCGATCCGCGCGCCTACCTGCTCGCGCTCACGCCGCGCGCCGCACTCGCCGCCGGCGAGGGAGTGGTGCGGCGCGAGGAGGTGATCGACCCGGTCGACTTCCTGGTCAAGCACGCCCTCGATCACTACGAGACGGTGCGCGCCTGGAATTATCAGAAGCGCATGCGCGAGCTTACCGGCGGCTGCACCGAGCCCAAGTACGTGACCTGCCCCGGCTATTCGCCGGAATAGGTTCACCCTGTGTATTGGAGCGTGTCCGTCTCATACGGACACACGACAGGCCGCGACCGCGGCGCGCCCGCGCAGGCGCCGGCCATAGGCCGGCTGCCGCGAGCGAATGAGGCTTATAGCGGCCCGTCGCCGCCCGGATAGCAGAACGAGACGCGCGGCCCGTAGAAGCCGAAGGTGACGTCCAGCGGCGTTGCCGGGCGCAGCGCGTGGCACGAGTGGCCCGGATCGAGAAACTCCAGCGAGAGTAACTCGAAATCGTCCGAAAGCTCGCCCACGTAGGCGTAGTTGCCGCTCATCAGCCGGCCGTCGACGGCGGTGATGTAGCGCAGATGGCCGCGCGCGGTCTCGGCGATCCCCGAGCCGATGCGGGCTGTGCTGCGGATGATCGCCTGCTCGCCCGCGTAGGTGGTCGCGGTCACACGATCGCCGTCGCGGTAGAGCGTCGTGCGTCCGGGCACCGCCGGCACGCCGCGCTTGGCTGCGTAGTCGCACATCACCGGGTTCGAGTTGAGATAGTGGGTCCACCAGCGGCCGGGCGTGCCGTCCTCGAGGTCGAGGCCGGCCAGATCGAGCCCGGCGTAGGTGAGCGAATAGGCGCCGAAGTGCGAGGTCTGATCGTCGCTGTCCACGACGTACTGGTTGATGAAGATCGCCTGGTTCTCGGCTGGTGTGAGGCCCTCCGGCAGCAGCGCGGCCGCCGCCGCCGGATCGTCAGGCACCCAGCAGAAATAGAGCATGCGGCTGTTGACGATCAGCTGCGGTGCGAGCGGTAGTGCCACGTCCCGATCCTCCTCGTCTTCAGGCCGCAGGCGCGGCCGTCGTCCCCTTGCTGCGCGCCGGCCCTCGCCTCAGCCATTCCACAAGTTCTCGCGGACCAGGTCGTTCTGGGTCGCGATAATGCTCTCCCGCAGGGTTTCCACGAGCGTGTCGATCTGCTCGCGGGTCAGCGTGAGCGGCGGCGAGAGCACGTTCATGTGGCCGAGCGGGCGCACCAGCAGGCCGCGGCTCTGGCAGTGGCGCGTGATCCGTGCGCCGATCTTGGCGTCCGCCTCGAAGACCTCCCTGGTCTCCTTATTCTTCACCGCTTCCACGCACATCATGAACTTCTTGCCCCGCACATCGCCGATCAGCGGCAGCGTCAGCAGCTCGTTCAGCCGCTCCTCGAAGTAGGGGCCGACCTCGCGCACGTGACCGCACAGGTCCTCGCGCTCCATGATCTCGATGTTCTTGACGCCGGCGGCGCAGGAGACCGGGTGCCCGGCATAGGTGAAGCCGTGGGTGAAGAGCGCGCCGTCGGACTGAGGCACGCTGATCACTTCGTACATCGCGTCGGAGAGCAGCGTCGCCGAGTGCGGGATGTAGCCCGAGGTGAGCCCCTTGGCCGAGGTGATCACGTCGGGCGTGAGGTCGAACACGGGCTCCGAGGCGAAGAAGTGCCCGAGCCGCCCGAAGCCCGTCACCACCTCGTCCGAGATGTAGAGCACCTCGTACTTCTCGCACACCGACTTGGTGCGGGCGTGGTAGCCGGGCGGGGGCACGATGACGCCGCCTCCGCCCATGATCGGCTCGGCGATGAAGCAGGCGACGTTCTCGGGCCCAAGCTCCAGGATCTTGTTCTCGAGGTCGGCGACCTTCTCGTCGCAGAACTCCTCCACGCTCATGCCGTCGGGGCGGCGATAGGTGTGAGGCGCCGGGATGTGGTGCACGAGGTCGGGCGCAAGGTCGAAGCCGTCATGGTCGAACTTCACCCCGGTCATGGTCATCGCGAGGTAGGTCGAGCCGTGATAGGCGTCGACGCGTGAGATGATCTTCTTCTTGTTCGGCTTGCCCAGGCGGTTGAAATAGAAGTGGATGACGCGGATGGCGGTGTCGTTCGCCATCGACCCGCCGGTGCCGTAGAACACGTGGTTGATGTTGGCGGGCGCGAGCTCGGCGAGCTTCGCCGCAAGCTCCGCCGCCGGCGGCGTGGTCAGGTGGGTGAAGGTCGAATAGTAGGGGATGCGGCGCACCTGATCGGCGATCGCTTGCGCCATCTCTTCCCGGCCATAGCCGATGTTGACGCACCAGAGGCCGCCGATGCCATCCATGTAGCGCTCGCCCTTGGCGTTGTAGACGTAGACCCCCTCGGCCTCCGCCATGACCTCGGAGCCTTCCTCCTTGAAGGTCGCGAAATCGGTCCAGGGATGGATGTTGTGGTCCTTGTCCTTCTGCCAGAGGTCGGCGTTGTCGTACTGCTGAAAGTTCCCCTTCATCGCACCCTCCTATCGCGCCAGACGGCTCCCGGCGCCGGTGGGCCAGAGCCTATCGCGGTCTGCGTCCGCAGGCCACCACTTGAGCGAACCCGGCCCGATGGGGGGCGTATGCCGCTCGTGCCAACACGCTCCCTTGACCGTGGCCACCGAGGACAGCACTCGAAATCCGACAGTCTTGAATTGGCCCAGCATCGGTGGCAGCGTTTGAAGGGAGCCCCGAGAGAGCCCGATATCTCCCGGAGGCTCAGAGAGGCAGCGCAAGCGAGGCAATTTTTTGAGTGTCGACGCGGGACGTACCCGTCGACATCTCGCCGGACGTGGGCGAACCGGGGCCTCGCGACGGACGATCTGCCCAACGAAGTCATTTGAGGGAGGAAGAGATGCGCGGATCCAGGAAGACAGACTCACCCGTAATTCCCGGTCCCAAGAGTGCGGGCCGGCGCGCGTTCCTGAAGGGCTCGGCGGTCGCCGGTGCCGGCATCGCTGCGGCTTCGACAGGCCTGCTCGCCAAGGTCAACGAAGGCCGCGCGGCTGACGGCGAGCCGATTCCGATCGGTCAAGGTGCCATGCTTTCGGGCTGGGCGGCGCCCGACGGCATCGAGTTCGATCGCGGTCAGAAGATGGCGATTGAGGAGATCAATGCCTGGGGCGGCATCCTGGGGCGGCCGCTCGAGCAGCGCGTCGTGGACACCAAGGAAGGCGGCCCCGACCTGGTGATTCAGGCGTTCCGCCGCCTGATCGACCGCGACAATGTTCACGCCATCATGTGCGGCTACAACCTGGCCACGCTGGAGGCCGAGTACGACCCCATCGCCGATGCGGGCATCGTCTATCTGCACTGCAACACGTCGCTGGCGCATCACGGCTGGATTCAGCGGGATGCCGATCGCTATTTCGGCTGCTTCATGTCCGATCCCTCCGAATACTGGTACGGCGGCGGTTACGTGCAGTTCCTCAGCGCCTTGAGAGATAGCGGCAAGTGGACTCCGCACAACAACAAGATTGCCATCGTCAACGGTGCGCAGAACTACAGCATCGTGATCGGCAATTCGGTCAAGGAGAACGCGCCGGCCTACGGCTTCGAGATCAACTACGAGGAGACCGTGAACATTCCGATCTCCGAGTGGGGTCCCACACTCGCGAAAATCCGCAACGATCCACCCGGGGCGATCTGCATCACGCACTACGCCCCGGCGGACCTTGCCAATTTCATGCTCCAGTTCATACCGAGCCCAACGCCGAGCCTGGTCTACATGCAGTACGGGCCGTCGCTCGCCCAGTTCCGCGAGATCGGGAAGGAGGCGGTCGAAGGCGTCCTCTATGCCACCGTCATCGCCCATCTCCACGACGAGATCGGCCAGGACTTCGTCCGCCGCTACACCGAGAAGTGGGGCGCGGGATCGAGTCCGGCTTCAGGCGTGCAGACTTACGACCAGACGCACCTCTGGGCGATCTCGGCGGCGATTGCGGGTGGGCCCGGGGAGCCCTACGACGGCGAAGAGCAGAACCGCAAGGTGGCCGACTGGATGCGGCGTCTCTCCTATCGCGGCATCTGCGGCAGCTATCGCTTCACGGAGAATGCGGGGACGCACTATCCGGCGCAGACCAACGACCCGTCCCTCGGCCTGCCGCACCAGTTCCTGCAGGTCCAGGACTATACCCAGGCGCCGGTGCTGATCGCGCCGGAGCCTTACGGGGTTGCCGACTTCGTCCTGCCGCCCTGGCTCGGATAGGCGGTTCGGTCGAGGTGGTCTCGCCGCAATGCCGAAGTCCGGCGCGGGTGTCGCACGACCGGCGCGCGTACGGTAAGCGGCGCAACCTCCGCCTGACCGGGAGCGCACCGGCCGTCGGGCCGCTGGCGATTGCCGTCATTCGTCCTCGCTTTGCCTCTGAGGGGTAGGGACGCGGCGGATGGAAACACTTATCCAGGTCATCGTCAGCGGCCTGACGCTGGGCGCGATGTATGCGGTCGGCACCATCGGTCTCTCGCTGGTGTGGGCCGCGCTCGGCATGCTCAACATGGCCCACGGGGTGCTGCTCGCGATCGGCGGGTACGTCTCCTACACGCTCGCGACGCTCTGGGGCCTGCCGCCGTTCCTGGGCCTGCTGGCGTCGATCGTAGCCGGCGCCATCATGGGTGCGGCCCTCTACTACGCATCGGTAAGGCGACTCAACCGCCACCCGGCGTTCGAGATGAACGTCATCATCGCCACCTTCGGTCTCTCCGTGGCGGGCGAGAACGCGATCCTCAAGATCTTCGGCGGCTATCCCTACGCCCAGCCCTTCAAGGCGGAGGGAGGCTTCCGCCTCGGCGGGGTGCATGTGCCCTGGCACAACCTGCTGATCGTCGGCGTCGCGGCGGTCATCATGCTGGTCATCGCGATGGTGCTGTCGCGCACCTATACCGGCCGCGCCATTCGGGCGACGGCGCAGGATCGGGAGGCGGCGCGGCTGATGGGGGTGCGCGTCGGCGCCGTCTTCGCCCAGGTGCTGGCCATCGGCGGCGCGCTCGCCGGGCTCTCGGGCGTGCTGCTGAGCTCGATCACGACGCTCAGCCCGCAGGTGGGCTTCGACCCAATGCTCAAGGCCTTCATCATCTGCGTCATCGCCGGGCTGGGCAATGTCGCCGGCGCTCTCTACATGGCCTTCGCGCTGGGGTTCTTCGAGGCAGTCATCCAGTTCGTCATCGGCGTGCGTTTCGCCCTGCCGCTCATGTTGCTGCTGGTGATCGTTGCCTTGATCTGGCGGCCTTACGGCGTCTTCGGCCGTGAGGATGTGAGTCGCCTATGATGGCCCGTCGCGACCTCATCATCGGGCTCGTCATCCTGGCGGTGGCGATCGCGCTGCCGTTCACCGGCATGTCCCGTTACTTCGTGAGCCAGATCACGCTGCTCTTCATCTGGGCCACCGTGGTGACCCAATGGAATCTGGTGCTGGGCGTCGCCGGTATCTTCTCGCTGGCGCAGATGGCGATCTTCGCGTTCGGCGGATACAGCACGGCGATGATCGGGCTCTATCTGGAGTGGAACCTCTGGGCCGCGATGCCCATATCGGCGGCGGTCTCGGTGATCGTCGGATTGCTCATCGGGCTTGCCTGCCTGCGTCTCACCGGCGCCTATGTCGCGCTGCTCACGCTCTCGATCTCCGTCGCGCTCTTCGTGCTGATCGTGACCGATACGGACTGCATCCGCTACGAGGGCGCGGTGTGCCGCAGCCTGACCGAAGGCTGGCGCGGTCTCGGGCGCTTTGGCGACTTCGGATTTCGCGACTGGCTCGGCGGCCGCGATTACCTCAAGGGCAACTACTACCTGGCACTCGTGCTCCTGGCGATTGCGACAGCCGGGTCCATTCTGGTGGTCAGGAGTCGTGTCGGCCTCGCCTTCAAGGCTCTGCGCGACAACAGGCTGTATGCCGCCTCGCGCGGTGTCAGCCGCTTCAAGTACCAGCTCCTGGTGTTCGCCTACTCGGCGTTCTTCACCGGGCTTGCCGGCAGCGTTTATGCCGGCAACTTCACGGTCATCGGCCCCAACATCCTGCAGTTGCCGCTCCTGCTTCTGCTCCTCTCCATGCTGGTGATCGGTGGGTCGGGAACCATTTGGGGGCCGCTCGCGGGATCCGTTCTCCTCATGGTGATCGACGAGATCTTGAAGGAGGGGATCATCCAGGAGTACCGGACGCTCATTCTCGGCGTCCTCCTGGCACTCTTCGTCATGTACTTGCCGGGCGGGGTGGTCGGCACGCTGGAAGTCGGATTGGCCCGGCTGCTGCAACGCTGGCGCTCGTGGTCCGGCTCGTCTGCCGGCAACCTCGACGGCGGCGGAGAAGGCAGGGCCTGACAGCGCCGCACGTGGCCCGGTCTGCCGGCGTCCGGCATACTGCCGGCCTCGCGGGGCGAGCGCGCGTCCGCGCGCGTGAACGCGCGACGCGGAGGCGCCGGCCGCAGGCCGGCTGCCGTGAGCGAAGAATTGCGAGAGCGATTCCGTGCTGAACGGAAACGCTCTCGGTACCGGGGAGGCTGCGCAAGATGCTGGTGGTGTGGGGGCGCAAGAACTCGATCAACGTGCAGAAGGTGATGTGGACCGTGGCCGAGCTGGGCCTGGCTCACGAGCGGAAGGACGTGGGTGGCCCCTTCGGCGGGCTCGACACGGATGACTACGGCGCGCTCAACCCCAACCGGCGCATCCCGACCATCGTGGACGAGGACGGCACCACCGTCTGGGAATCGCACAGCTGCGTGCGCTACCTCGCCGCGCGCTACGGCGCAGGCAGCCTTTGGCCCGAGGACCCGTCGGCCCGCGCGCTCGGCGACCTCTGGCTCGACTGGATGCAGACCACGCTCCTGCCGGACCTCGCGCCGGTCTTCATCGGCCTCATCCGCACGCCGGCCGAAGAGCGGGACATGGCGCGGATCGAGCGCAGCATCCGCGCCATGGGCGAGACTTGGCGCATCCTCGATGTCCACATGGAGGGGCGCAGCTTCGTCGCGGCGGACACGCTCACCATGGGTGACATCGCGGTCGGCGCCGCGTGCTACCGCTACCACGCATTGGATATCGAGCGCCCCACGCTCCCCAACATCGCAGCCTGGTACGAGCGGCTGCGGGAGCGCGCGCACTTCCGCACCCACGTGATGATCCCGCTGAGCTAGTGACCCGATCCAGAAGATTCTATCCGTTTGCGTGGCGCCCTCGCCTCGTCATGGCCGGCTTCGTTCCGGCGATTCACGCGATTGTCCGTGAATTGGAAACGTTCTCGCCTTACGCGCTGTCGGGCTCCGCGTCCCACCGCGGCACACCAGGATTTCACCCGGGATTTGCCGGGATTGGGTGGGATAAGTGGGATAAGTGGGATTCGGTGGGATAAGCGGGATTCGGTGGGATAAGCGGGATTCGGTGGGATAAGCGGGATTCGGTGGGACTAGGTGGGACAAGTGGAACTCTCCTGGGACAGGCGGTGGCACCGGCGTGGAGTGCAGGGTGCGGGCGGTTCGCTCTTACGTTGCATGGCGCGATCCTGACGCGGGAGCGGCACGGCGTGCACCGCACCATGGTCCGGGTCCCGCGCGCGGCACAAAGTCACGCGCGCTCCCTGCACGAAGGAGGCCGCGGCTGCGCTTAGAAATTCGGCGCGTAGCCCTCGATTGCGTAAACTGCCCGTTCGGCTATCGCGGCGCCCCGAATACGCAATAGGTCATCCGTGTGACGTCAGCACTCCGGGAATTTGCGACCGAGCTTCGCACGGACATCGTGTCCGGAAAGGCCACACCGGCGCTGTCGGCGGGCTTTACCTCAGGCTTGGGGCTGCTTGCCGCCCAGGTCGCCTTCGGAGCCTTCATCTTCTCGGGACCGTTGGCTCCCTATACGTCGCAAGGCGTCGGCCTGGTGCTGTTCGGCAACTTCGCCGCCTGTCTGCTCATCGCTCTCGCAAGCGGCTTTCGCGGCGCGATTGCCGGACTTTCGCCAGCACTCGTGATCGGGATGGCGCTTATCGGCTCCACCATGGCGGCCGAGGGTCACGCGCTGTTCGTCACCACCGCGGTCGCGCTGATCATCGCCGCAGTCGCCACCGGCGCATTCTGTCTCATCATCGGCCAATTTCGCCTCGCCAACGTGGTGCGCTTCATTCCCTACCCGGTCGCGGGAGGGTTCGTCGCCGGAATCGGCGGCGCCGTCTGTATCGCGGCGCTCTCCATGATGGGGGTCGATCCGCACTGGTCGGAGGTTCCGGGGTTCTTCGATCCCGACGCGCTGTGGAAGTGGGCGCCGGGTGCGGCCTACACGGGCTCGCCCTCTACCTGTCGATGAGGCGCTGGCGCCATCCGTTGATCCTGCCGGTCAGCGTCGTGCTCTTCGTCGGCGCCTGCCATCTCGCTCTCTTCGCCCTCGACATATCCGGCGAGGAGGCCAGAGCCGCCGGCCTGCTGTTCACGAGCACGGTAGAAGAAAGCCTGTGGCCGGTTTGGGCGCCAGCCGACTTCGCGCATGTGGACTGGTCGGCGATGGCCGGGCAAATCCCCGACATGCTGACGCTGATCCTGGTCGCCCTCATCTGCGTCGTCATGAACATCGCGGGCCTGGAGCTTGCGGTGAACAGCGAACTCGACTGGGACCGGGAGTTCAGGGCCAAGGGCTTCGCAACCGTGATCTCCGGCTTGGGCGGCGGCACGGTGTCGACCCTGGTCGTTCCCGCCTCGCTGCGCAGCAAGCTGTTCGGCGCAACGACGCGGCTCACCGGCGTCATCGCCGCCCTGGTCATCGGAGTCGCGCTGCTGCTCGGCGACGGGATGCTGGAGCTGGTTCCGGCTCCGCTCGTCGGGGGCATGCTGGTCTTTGCCGGAGCCGGAATGCTGGACGAGGGGCTGGTGAAGAGCTGGAAGCGGCTGCCCCGGCAAGAGTACGGCATCATCCTGCTGATCTTCGCGA
>JAPPNV010000275.1 GCA_028818565.1 Rhodospirillales bacterium
TGATCAAAATCGCCACAATCCGCATCTGGTTGCGCGCTAATGAGTCCACGCCCTACTTTACTTCGCGGCGGTTCCGGCGTGCTTGGCCTGCCCGATGTGGATTTCACAGGGGACCGATTGATCGCGCCCTCCACTTATTCGGCGCCCGCAGTCGCGCCCGCCCCGCGAAGGTCGGCGGTGGCGGACTCGTCGAGCGTGCCGCCGTCCGAAACGGCGACGGCATAGTCCCGCCGGGCGGCCTCGGGCGAGACCAGGTCGTTCCGCACGTCCTCAGCCACGTCCTCGGCAGCGCGATGGCGAGGGTCGCCGTAGCCCGCGCCGCCGGGGAGCACCAGCTTGAGGCGCTGGCCGGGCGGGATCGTCTGTTGTCCCTTGCCGCGAAGCTTTCCGCCATCGTCTAGCGCGATCGAGCCCGCCGCGCCGTCGAGCCCGCCGCCCCGGCCGCGCGCGGGGTTGTGGATGCGCTCGAACTGCGCGAGCACGCTGAAGGGCGCGCCGTCCGCGCCGCCAATTTCCATCACTTGGCCGAGGCCGCCGCGCAGCAGGCCGGCGCCGCCGGTATCCTCGGCAAGCTCCTTCCGCCAGATCACGATCGGCGCCACCGTCTCTGTGGCCTCGGCCGGTATGGTGCGCACGCCACTTGGGAAGGCGGTCGCAGAGAGGCCGTCCTTGGTCGGCCGAGCGCCGGCGCCGCCCGAGTTGAAGAGCGCGACCTCGAACTCCGGCGGGTCGAACGCCGCGTTGCGCCGGGCCTCGCTGTCGATGGCCGTCGCGCCGCCGCGCAGCTGCACGATCCAGAGCGAGGCCGCGCCCTCCGCCGGCACCCGCTCGGGGATCGCCTGATGCAGGCAGCCGAACACCAGGTCCGGCAGCATGTGGCCGATGACGTGGCGGGCGGCGACCGGCCAGGGCCGGGGCACGTTGAGGATCGAGCCTTCCGGCGCCGAGACCGTGAGCGGCGCGAGCGAGCCCGCGTTGTTGGGGATGTCCTTGGCCACGATGCACTTCAGGCCGAAGCTCGTGTAGGCGGTGGTGTAGTTGAGCACCACGTTGATGCCGTGATTGCTGGCGGGCGAGGTGCCGGTGAAGTCGACGTGGATGCCATCGCCCGAGATGGTCATGGCTGCGGCCAGCGTGATCGGCTCGTCGTAGCCGTCCATGGTGAGCGTGTTGCGGTAGGTGCCCTTGGGCAGCTCGGCGATGGCGGCCAGTGTGGCTGCGCGCGAGCGCTCGATGATCTCCTCGCCCAGCGCATCGAGGTCGGTCAGGCCGAACTCGTCCATCATGGCGAGCAGACGGTCCGCGCCCGCCCGGTTGCAGGCGATCAGCGAGTGGACGTCGCCTTCGAGCTGGAGCGGCTCGCGCACGTTCCAGCGCACCATCTCCAGCAGGTCCTCGTTGATGCGGCCCTCGCGGCAGAGCGGCATGATCGGGATGTAGAGCCCTTCCTCGAACACCGAGCGTGCATCCGGCCCGAACCCGCGTCCGCCGATGTCGACCACGTGGGCGGTGCAGGCGAAGGAGCCGATGATCCGGCCTTCGCGGAACACGGGAGTCACCACCGTGAGGTCGTGCAGGTGGCCGCAGGTGAGCCAGGGGTCGTTGGTGATGTAGACGTCGCCCTCGCGCATCGCCTCGTTGGGGTAGCGTTCGAGGAAGTGCTGCACGGCGGTGGACATGGAGTTGACGTGGCCGGGCGTGCCGGTGACCGCCTGGGCCAGCATCCGGCCCTTGGTGTCGAAGACCCCGGCAGAGAGGTCGCCCGCCTCGCGGACGGTGGTGCTGAAGGCGGTACGCAGCAGCGTCTGCGCCTGCTCCTCGACCACCGAGATCAGGCGGTTCCACATGATCTGCGTCTGGATCTGGGCGAGGGCGGATTGGGTGTTGCCGTTCATCGGGCGTCCTCCCCTTGTGGCGGCCGGCGTTCCAGTACGATCGTGCCCAAGGCATCGACCGAGGCGGTGAACGCCGCGCTCACCACGGCGGTCGTGTCAGTCTCGACGATGAGCGCAGGCCCGTCCACCCGAGCGCCGGCGGCGAAGTCTGCGCGCCGGTACACCGCCGCCTCGACCACGTGTCCACTCCCCGGATCGAGCACGGGCCGCACACCGCGCGCCGGCGGCGCGGCCGTTGCGGAGGCTGGCTCGATGGGGGCGACCGCCTCCGGCACAGCGCTCACGCCGACGGACCAGCTCACGATTTCGAGATCGAGCTTCGGGATGATACGCCCGTAGAGCGTTTCGTAGGCGGTTTCGAAGGCCTCGCGGATGATGGCGGTGTCCTGCCGGGCCCAGGTGCGGTTGGGAAGGGGCACGACGACCTCGTGCCCCTGGCCCAGATAGCGCATGTAGGCAGAACGGTACTCCCGTGTCGGCGCACCTGGCGCCCCTCGCGCAACGATGGCGGCGGCCTCGTCGCGCATCTCCTCCAACACGCGATTGGTCAGCTCGGGGTTGAAGGCGCTCACCACTTGATAGGCGCTGCGCACCACCTCGTAGGCGACCGGAGCGCGGAGGAAGCCTATCGCCGAGCCGACGGCCGCTGCGGTGGGGATCAGGATGCGGTCCATGTCGAGTTTCTCGGCGAGCCGGGCCGCGTGCAACGGAGCTGCGCCGCCGAAGGCAATCATCGTGCGCTCGCCGAGCGTGGCTCCGATCTCGATGGCGTGGACGCGCGCGGCGCCGGCCATGTTCTCGCCCACCATCTCGCTGACCCCGAGGGCCGCCATCTGCGGCTCCAGATCGAGCGGCGAGCCGATCGCGGACGAGAGGGAAGCGATGGCGGCCTGCTCGTCGAGCGCGATGCGCCCGCCCGAGAACTCGGCAGGGTCGATGCGCCCCATCACCAGATCGGCGTCGGTCACCGTGGACTCGGCGCCGCCCTGGCCGTAGCAGGCCGGCCCCGGCTGGGCGCCCGCGCTCTCCGGCCCCACCGCAATGCGGCCCAATCGGTCCACGACCGCGATGGAGCCGCCGCCCGCGCCGATCTCCACCATCTCTATCACCGGGATGCGGAGCGGCAGGCCGCTGCCCTTGAGGAACCGATGGGCGCGCGCCACCTCGAAGGCCCGCGTCGTCTGCGGCTGAGCGTCGTCGATCAGGCAAATCTTGGCGGTGGTGCCACCCATGTCGAAGGAGAGAACGCGGTCGAGCCCGCATTGGCGGGCGACGTGGCTGGCGAAGACGGCGCCGCCCACGGGTCCGGACTCGACCAGGCGAATGGGGAAGCGGATCGCCGTCCCGATATCGGCGACGCCGCCACCCGAGAGCATGACGAAGAGCGGGCAAGTGAAATCGGCCTCGCGCAGGCCGTCCTCCAGCTTGCGCAGGTAGCGCGCCATGACCGGCTGCACGTAGGCGTTCGCGCACGCGGTGGAAAAGCGCTCGTACTCGCGCATCTCCGGCGCCACTTCCGAAGAAAGGGTGATCGCGACGTCCGGCAGCGCCTCGTGCAGGATTTCGCGTACGCGTTTCTCGTGCGCCGGATTGACGTAGGAATGGAGGAGGCCGATCGCTGCGCTCTCGATGCCCTCGGCATCCAGGCGAACGGCCGTGGCTTCGACCGCTGCCTCGTCGAGTGGCAAAATTGGATCGCCCGAGGCGTTGAGCCGTTCGGGGATGGGGAAGCGCCACTGCCGGGGCACCAGCGGAACCGGTTTCTCCATGTCGATGTCGTACTGCTCGAAGCGGCTCTCCGTCCCCATCTCGATGGAATCGCGGAAGCCCTCGGTGGTGATCAGCGCGGTGCGTGCGCCCTTGCGCTCGATCATCGCGTTGGTGGCGAGCGTGGTCCCGTGGATCACCAGCGCGACCTCATGCGGGGCAACGCCGCATGCCTCCATCGCCTGCGCCAAGCCCTGGCGCACGCCCTCTTCGGGCGCGTCGGGCGTCGTCAGCACCTTCGCCGTGAACCGCTCAGGCCCGCGCTCCAGCACGATATCCGTGAACGTGCCGCCGATATCGACGCCGATCCGAACCTCCGCGTCCGCTCCCGCCATTACTGTCCTGCTTTCAAAAGGTTGGATTACACGAATTGAGAGGATTGTTTCCCGCGGCCCGGCGTCAATGGGCGTCAGCCCAGCTGGCACCGGTGCCGATGTCGACGGTAAGCGGCACGTCGAGATGGGCCGCGCTTTCCATCACCTGGGTGACGACGGCGCCGGTCTCCTCGACCTCCGCCTCCGGTACCTCGAACACCAATTCGTCGTGGACCTGAAGCAGCATCCTCGCACTCAAGCCCTTGGCCTCCAGCGCACCCTGCATCGGGATCATCGCGCGTTTGATGACGTCGGCCGCGGCTCCCTGGATCGGCGCGTTGATCGCCGCCCGCTCGGAGAACGCCCGGCGCGCCGGGTTGCGGTCGTTGATCCCCGGCAGCCGGCACTTGCGGCCGAACAGCGTGGTCACGAAGCCCTCCGTATGAGCCGTCTTCTTGGTACGCTCCATGTAGTCCTTGATGCCGGGATACTGCGTGAAATAGGCCTCTATGAGGCGTTTGGCCTCGGCCTGAGGGACGCCGATCTGACGTGCCAGTCCGAAGGCGCTGATGCCGTAGATGATGCCGAAGTTGATGGCCTTGGCTGAGCGGCGGACCATCGGGTCCATGCCCTCCAGCTGTAGGCCGAACACCTGGCTCGCGGTCAGCGCGTGGATATCGGTCCCATCGCGGAACGCGTCCTTGAGCGCATCGACGCCGGCGACATGGGCGAGAATGCGAAGCTCGATCTGCGAGTAATCGGCGGAGAGCAGCACATGGCCGGGCGCCGCCACGAAGGCTCGGCGGATGCGCCGGCCTTCCTCGGTGCGGATCGGGATGTTCTGCAGGTTGGGATCGTTGGAGGACAGCCTGCCCGTGTTGGCGGCGGTCATGGTGAAGGTGGTGTGGACGCGCCGGGTCTGGGGATCGATGTGCTCGACCAGCGCATCCGTGTAGGTGCTCTTGAGCTTCGTGAGCTGGCGCCAGTCCAACACCCGCGCCGGCAGGTCGTGACCCTGGGCCGCAAGCTCCTCCAGGATGTCAGCGCCGGTGCTGTAGGCGCCCGACTTGCCCTTGCGCCCGCCCTGGAGCCCCATCTCCTCGAACAGCACCTCGCCCAGCTGCTTGGGCGAGCCGATGGTGAAGGGATGGCCGGCGAGGGCGTGGATCTCGCTCTCCAGCGTTTCGATCCGGCCGGCGAAGTCCGCCGACAATGCAACGAGCTCGCCCTGGTCGACCAGGATACCGGCTGATTCCATGTGTGCGAGCACGGCAATCAGCGGGCGTTCGATCCGCTCGAAAACCGTGGTGAGGCGATCGGCGGTGAGCCGCGGGCGGATGACGCGGTGGAGGCGGAGAGCGAGGTCCGCGTGCGCCGCCGCGGTGTCCCTGAGCGTCTCGGGCGATACCTCTTCGACTGGGACCTTGCTGCGTCCGCTGCCGAGCACGTCGGTCAGCGCCGGCGCCGCGCGATCGAGGTGAATGCGCGTGAGATCATCGAGCGCGTGGTTGTGCAGGCTGCCGTCGAGCACCCATGAGGCGAGCATCGGATCGTCGATCGGGCCGAATGCGCCGTTTTCGCTAGTTAGCAGACGCAAGGTGCGCTTGATATCGAGGCCGACCTTGAGGACACCGGGTTCTGCCAACACGGGCAACAGGATCGCGATCGCCTCGGCTGGGTCGAGTTGCGGGACCGCCTGCTCCGCCCCGATCAGGTCGGGGCCCGCGTGACCGAGCGGCACGTAGCAAGCCGCGCCGGGTGCGGTGGCGAGCGCGAGGCCGACAAGGCCGGCACCCTCCGGCGACCCGTCCGCCACGAATGGTTCTAGCGCCAGCTCGCCGCTTCCGCGTGCCCTATCCACCCAGTCCGTGAGCGCGTCGGCATCGGTCACCAGAGGGTAAGAGTCGGGGAGTGGGGCTGTCTCCTCCGGCTCCGCCTCTTCCTCGGCCAGCGTCGACTCTCCGTCATCGGGGTCGAGCCGGGCGGCGATCGACCGGAAGCCGTTCTCCTGGAAGAAGGCACGTAGCGCGCCTGGCTCGGGTTGCCGTCGTGCGAACGCCTCCAGTGGCATCGGCAGAGGCGCATCCCGACGCAGTGTCACGAGTTCGCGGGAGACGCGCGCCATCTCTGCATGCTCGATCAGGTTCTGGCGCCGCTTGGGCTGCTTGATCTCTTCGGCGCGCGCCAGCAGTTGGTCGAGGTCGCCATAGTCGTTGATGAGTTGCGCCGCCGTCTTGACCCCGATACCGGGGACGCCCGGCACATTGTCGGAGCTGTCCCCGGCGAGAGCCTGCACGTCGATCACCCGTTCCGGCCCAACGCCGAAGCGCTCGTGCACCTGTTCGGGGCCAATCTCCCGATTCTTGAAGTAGTCGTACATGACCACCGAGTCGGATTCGACGAGCTGCATCAGGTCCTTGTCGGCGGAGACGATGGTGACCCGCGCGCCCTGCGCCCGCGCGGCGTCGGCATAGGCCGCAATCAGGTCGTCCGCCTCGAAGCCCTCGAGCTCGACCGATGCCAGGTTGAAGGCGGCGGCCGCCTCGCGCACGAGCGGGAACTGCGGGATCAGCTCTTCCGGCGTTTCACCCCGATTCGCCTTGTAGGGCTCAAAGATCTCGTTGCGGAAAGTGAGCCGCGCGGTATCGAAGACCACCGCGGCATGGTCCGCATCGGTCTCGCGCAAAATCTTCCAGAGCATGTTGGAGAAGCCGAGCACCGCATTTACCGGCGTGCCGTCGGAGCGGGTGAGCGGCGGCAGCGCATGGAACGCGCGGAAGATGAAACCCGAGCCGTCAATCAGGTAGAGGTGGCGCAGTTCGCTCGCTTCGGCAGGGGCGATGTCGTTCAAGGCCAGCGCTCCGGCTCCGGGATGGTCACGTCGTGCCCTTGCAGTGGGCGGTGTGCGCCACTATGCCACGCAGGCCGGCCCCCGCACAGCGGGCGCCGCGCGCTCGCCATCAACCGTCCCAACCGCGAGCCGCCCCGTGTCTGCCCATAGCCCGCATGTCTCACCACGGTCACGGCCTGCGTCGCCGCGGGCGGGTGCCTGGGCGCGACCCGAAGGGCGGCGCTCTCCGCCCGACAGCGTGCGTCACGGCGTTTGCCCGATGTCCCCGCATCGCGCTGCACGCCGTTCCTACTCTGTCGGGCGGACAGCGCCGCGCAGACCACGACCCTGGTGAGAAATGCGGGCTAGCGCCTCCATCCCCTACGCGGCACCGCGCATCTCCGCCTTCTACGCGGCGTACTTCCTGGTGGCCGGCGTGGCACTGCCGTTCTGGCCGCTCTTCCTTCAGGCGCGCGGGCTATCGGTGACAGAGATCGGGCTGACGCTCGGGCTCACGATGATGTTGCGTGCGGCCGCCGGTCCCTTCATCGGACGCTTCGCCGACCGCCGCGACAGCACGCGGGGGCCGCTCGTCGCCTGTGCGCTGACAGTGCTGCTGGTTGCCGTCGCCTTCTACTGGACCTGGGGCTTCTGGCCGATCTTCGTGGTCAGCACGGTCTTCACCCTGGTCTACGCCGGCGTCTTGCCGTTGGGGGAGACAATCGCGCTCCGCACCGTCTCGGCCGAGTCCGGCTACGGCCGTGTGCGGCTCTGGGGTTCGGTCTCGTACCTGGTTGCTGCTGCCGTTGGCGGCGCGGTGCTGGAGATCGACGCGGTGCCCTCCGCCAACCTGATCCTCACCATGATCCTCGCGACCATCGTTGTGATGATCGCGGGCTCGCTCGCCATGCCGGACAAGCGCGGCGGCAGCGCACCGCCGACGGCACCCATCCTGAGCGTGCTCAGGGAGCGACAGTTCCGCCTGATGGTGTACGCCACCACCGCAATTCACGGTGCGCACGCGGTGTTCTACGGGTTCTCCACGCTCCACTGGCTCGCGGCCGGACTCTCGGAGTGGGTAATCGGCCTCCTGTGGGCGGGTGGAGTGGTCGCCGAGGTAATCCTCTTCGCGTGCAACCCGCCGCTCGTGCGCCGCATCGGGCCGACAGGGCTCCTGGGCATTGGGGCAGCGGCCGGAGTCGTGCGCTGGGCAGTGCTGGCGCTGACGACGGAGGTTTGGGCGTTGGCGCTCGCCCAGTGCCTGCACGCGTTCACCTTCGGTGCGATGCACCTGGGCGCGATGGTGTTCATTGCCCGCACCGTGCCCGCCGGCTCGTCCAACACGGCGCAGGCGCTTTTCGCCGCGACGACCAACGGCTTGGGTCTCGGCACCGGACTGCTGCTCGCAGGCGTGCTCTATGCCGCCTGGGGCGCCGATGCCTACTGGGTTTGCGCAGCAGTCTCCGGCTTGGGCTTCATCGCAGTGCTGGCGATGCGCCGCCCGGCACGGAAAGCAGAAGCCTAGTGGCCGCCGGTGCCGGCAGCGCCCTCCTTCAGGACGAAGCGGCGGTCACAGTAGGGACAGTCGATGGCCCCGTCCGACTCCAGATTGAGGAACACGCGCGGATGGCCGAGCGCTCCACCACCGCCGTTGCACGAGACAACGGTGTCGTCGACCTCGATAATTTCTGGCGGATCGATGGTCACGGGCCGTTCCTCGCCGCTACTTGCTGTTCATGGCCGCCGTTTGACCGAAGCGGCGGGGCGATGATACCCATTGCCCGCCGCCGTTCAACCGGGCGCCGCCATCCAAGCTGGCGCCATCCACTCTGCCACGAGCCGAGCCTGGAGGGCATCGTCCTGCACCCGACTCACGCACACGACGGGTCCGCGCCATGAGCGAGGCGGTCCCCTACGTCCGGGATCTCGACTTCACCTACGGCAAGGTGGCGCAGGTCTCGCCGCTGATCCGCCGGGTCGTCGCGCACAACCCGAGCGTCTTCACCTTCCATGGCACCGGCACTTACATCGTGGGCAGCGGCAATGTGGCGATTATCGATGCCGGCCCGGACCTTGCCGACCATGTCGATGCCGTGCTCGCCGCCGTGCGTGGCGAGACCGTGACGCATCTCGTCGTGACTCACACCCACATCGACCACTCGCCGGCGACCCGCCACATCAAGGCCGCGACCGGGGCACCGAGCTACGGCTTCGGCCCGCACGGAGGCGGAGAGGGGCCGGCGGTCGAAGAGGGTGCGGACCGTGACTTCGTGCCGGATCATCGGGTCGAAGACGGTGCGGTGATCGAAGGCGACGGCTGGACTCTGGAGGCGGTGCACACGCCAGGCCACACCTCCAACCACTTGTGCTTCATGCTGGCGGAGGAGCAGGCGCTCTTCTCCGGCGATCACGTAATGGGATGGTCGACCACCGTGGTCTCGCCGCCGGATGGGGACATGGGCGCCTACATGGCCTCGCTGAAGAAGCTCAAGGCGCGCGACGAGGCGACCTACTGGCCCACGCATGGGCCGCCGATCCCGAAACCGCAGCGCTTCGTCGGCAAGCTGCTCGGCCACCGGCGCCAGCGGGAGGCGGACATCCTGTCCGCCGTCGCGGACGGCGCAGCAACCATTCCAGAGATCGTGGCACTGCGCTACCGGGGGCTCGACCCGCGCCTCCGCCCCGCCGCTGCACGGACGGTGCTTGCCCACCTGATCCATCTGGTTGAGAGCGGGCGCGTCGCCTGCCCCGGCGAGCCGGATGAAGACGCGCGCTACAGCGCGATCGCGTAGCGGGGCGGCTGACTATTAGCGATCACGCCTCTTGGGCGGCGAATTGCGGAACTCCTGGACCTGAGCGCGCGCGGCACCCTGGAGCAGCTTCACGTCCTGACCGCAGACGACCAGATCGTAACCGCGCTCGAACGTCCACTTGACCGATTTGCCGGGGCGCGTGACCGTCGCGAGCAGCTTCCCCGTCGCCCGCATCTTGCGCTCGGCCTTCTGGATCAGCCGGATAACTTTCGGCTCTTTCATGTCCAGCATATGGCCGATGCTCGCCGAGATGTCGCTCGGCCCCAAGAACAGCATGTCAACGCCCTCGACGGCCGCAATTTCCTCGATGTTGTCGATCGCCTCCTCGGTCTCAATCTGGCAGGCAACCAGCAGCTCATCCGGCATCGCCGCGCGATAGGCCGCGATCCGCGAGCCCCAGCCGGAGCAACGCGCGGCGTGCGGTGCCACCCCGCGCACTCCCTCCGTGGGAAAGCGGCAGGCGGCGACCGCCGCCTCGGCCTCAGCGGCGTTCTGCACGTATGGCACGACGAGACCCATCACGCCGATGTCGAGGGCGCGCTTGATGTAAACCATGTCGTTCCAAGGCACGCGCATCATCGGTGTCGCACCGGATGCGGCTGCGGCCTGCATCAGGCTGATGGCGTTGAGGAGGTCGCCCGGCCCGTGCTCGTGATCCATGATGACCGTGTCGTAGCCGGCGTTCGCGACGACTTCGGCAGCGATGGGGCTGCCCATCGCGAGCCAGGCGCCCAGCGCGGGTTCGCCCGCGAGCATTTTCCTCTTGCAGCGGTTCTCGACGGTCATGCGCGGCGCCTCCCGGTAGTGTGATGGCTTGGAATTAGGAGAAATTCATCTGCCCAGCACACACGGGCGTTGGGCGCGGCCGGTTCTACCACGGCCTGCGCGGGCGTGACAGGCGGAGCGTGCTCAGGAAACGGGGGGAGGGACGGGTGTCTCGTGGCCGCCGAGCGGAGGCAGGATGCTCACGTCCGCGTCGTCGTCCGAGGCGGCGAGTTCGCCGAATGCCTCGTCGTCCTCGTCGGTCCATTCGATGGGCACGAGCGGCCTGGTCAGCGCGTGCTTCAGGATGTCATCCATCGACTCGACCGAGACGATGGTGAGGTCCTTCTTCACGTTGTCCGGAATGTCGTCGAGATCCTTCTCGTTCTCCTGCGGAATCAGGACCGTCGTAAGCCCTCCGCGCAGCGCCGCCAGCATCTTCTCCTTGAGGCCGCCGATCGGCAGCACGCGCCCGCGCAGCGTGATCTCGCCGGTCATCGCGATCGACTTCTTGACCGGGACGCCTGTCAGCACCGAGACGATGGAGGTCACCATGGCGACACCGGCGGACGGGCCGTCCTTGGGCGTTGCGCCCTCCGGCACGTGTACGTGGATGTCGCGCTTGCTGAGGATGGTGGGCCTGATGCCGAACTCGACCGCGCGCGACTTCACGTAGCTTTCCGCCGCTTGAACCGATTCGCGCATGACGTCACCGAGCTTGCCGGTGGAGATCACCCGGCCCTTGCCCGGCAGCGTCACCGATTCGATGGAGAGCAGCTCGCCGCCGACCTCGGTCCAGGCCAGACCGGTCGTAACGCCCACCATGTCTTCGTGCTCGACCTCGCCGTAGCGGTACTTGCGGATGCCGGCATACTTCTTGAGATTGCGCCGGGTGACGCGGACCTTTTCCCGGCCCTCCGCAACAATTTCCCTCGTCGCCTTGCGGGCCAGGTTCGCGAGCTCCCGCTCCAGATTGCGAACGCCTGCCTCGCGGGTGTAGTAGCGAATCAGGTCGAGCAGCGCCTCGGCCGAGATCGACCATTCGCCCTTCTTGAGCGCATGCGCCTTGGCCTGCTTGGGGATCAGGTGGCGCTTGGCGATCTGGACCTTTTCGTCCTCGGTGTAGCCGGGGATGCGAATGGTCTCCATCCGGTCGAGCAGAGCCGGCGCCATCCTGAGCGTGTTGGCCGTGGTGATGAACATCACGTCCGACAGGTCGTAATCGACCTCAAGATAGTGGTCGTTGAACGTGTTGTTCTGCTCAGGGTCCAGCACCTCCAGCAGGGCTGACGCGGGGTCGCCGCGGAAGTCGGCGCCCATCTTGTCGACCTCGTCGAGGAGGAAGAGCGGGTTCGACGACTTCGCCTTCTTCATCGACTGGATGATCTTGCCCGGCAGCGAGCCGATATAGGTGCGGCGGTGCCCGCGAATCTCGGCCTCGTCGCGTACGCCACCGAGCGAGAAGCGCACGAAGTTGCGCCCCGTCGCGCGCGCCACCGACTTGCCGAGGGAGGTCTTGCCGACTCCGGGCGGGCCGACCAAGCAGAGGATCGGCCCCTTCATCTTGCGCGCCCGTTGCTGGACCGCGAGATACTCGAGAATCCGCTCCTTGACCTTCTCCAACCCGTAGTGGTCGTCGTTGAGGATCTTCTCGGCGTTCTTGATGTCCTTCTTGATCCGGGTGCGCTTCTTCCACGGAATTGAAAGAATCCAGTCGAGGTAGTTGCGGACAACCGTGGCCTCGGCCGACATCGGGCTCATCGAGCGGAGCTTCTTGACCTCGGCCAGCGCCTTTTCGCGCGCCTCCTTGGAGAGCTTCGTGGCCTTGATCCGCGCCTCGAACTCCGCCGCCTCGTCGCGCCCGTCCTCGCCCTCGCCCAGCTCCTTCTGGATCGCCTTCATCTGCTCGTTCAGGTAGTACTCGCGCTGCGTCTTCTCCATCTGACGCTTGACGCGCGAGCGGATGCGCTTCTCCACCTGGAGCACCCCGATCTCGCCCTCCATGAGCGAGATCACACGCTCCAGCCGGCCGCCGACCGAGCCGATCTCCAGCAGCTCCTGCTTCTCTTCGAGCTTGATCGAGAGGTGCGAGGCGATGGTGTCCGCGAGTTTGCTCGGCTCTTCGATCTGATTCACCGAGACCAGAACCTCTGGCGGCACCTTCTTGTTGAGCTTCACATACTGCTCGAACTGACTCGCCACGGAGCGGCTGAGCGCCTCGAGCTCGCCTGCGTCGCCCTCGTCTTCCTCCATCTTCTCGGCTCGCGCCTCGAAGAACGCCGGATTCTCTTGGAACTCGACGATCCGCGCGCGAGCGCCGCCCTCCACCAGCACCTTGACCGTGCCGTCCGGCAGCTTGAGGAGCTGGAGCACCGAGCCGACCACGCCGACGGAATGGATGTCCTTCGGCGCGGGGTCATCCTGGGAGGCGTTTTTCTGAGCAACGAGAAGGATTTGCTTGTCGTCCTTCATCACGGTTTCGAGCGCCGCGACCGACTTTTCGCGGCCGACGAACAGCGGCACGATCATGTGCGGAAAGACGACGATGTCCCTCAGCGGCAGAACCGGGTAGCTCGGAAGTGACGAAACGTCCAACATTGTTCCTCGTGCGCCTTGCGGTTGCGCGTCAGAGCGGTAGCCGGTACCGCCGCCCGCCCGCAGGTAAGGTAAGTACGGCGGCGCAGCCGTTCAAGCGGTCTCTCAGGACGCCGACGAGCTCGCGTCCTCGAGCCGGTCAGAATAGATCAGGAGAGGCTGTGCCCGGCCCTCGACCACTTCCTTGTTGATCACGACCTCCTCGACCGAATCGTAGCTTGGCAGATCGAACATCGGGTCGAGCAGGATGCCCTCGAGGATGGAGCGGAGCCCGCGTGCGCCGGTCTTGCGCGCGATGGCCTTGTGGGCAACCGCGCGGAGTGCGTCGTCGGTGAAGGCCAGCGTCACGCTCTCCATGTCGAAGAGCTTCTCGTATTGCTTCACGAGTGCGTTCTTCGGCTGGACGAGGATCTCCACCAGTGCGTCATCATCGAGATCGTCCAGCGTGGCGAGGACCGGCAGCCGGCCGACGAACTCGGGGATGAGCCCGAAGCCGAGCAGGTCTTCGGGCTCGACCTCGCGCAGGATCTCGCCGGTCTTGCGCTCGTCCGGCGCGCGCACGTCGGCGCCGAAGCCGATCGCCATGCCGCGCCCGCGCTGGGAAATGATTTTTTCCAGGCCCGAGAAGGCTCCGCCACAAATGAACAGGATGTTGGTCGTATCGACCTGCAGGAACTCCTGCTGCGGATGCTTGCGCCCGCCTTGAGGCGGAACGGAGGCCACCGTGCC
>JAPPNV010000387.1 GCA_028818565.1 Rhodospirillales bacterium
GGCGTGCCCGAGATGATGAAGATCGTCCAGGTCGAAGCCATGTTCCCCGACGGGACCAAGCTCGTCACGGTCATGAACCCGATCCGCGAATAGCGCGGGCCAAGCGTGGAGACCACCAATGGCTGAGAGAAAATGGAGCCCGCCGCCGCTGCCGGAATCGATCGTGCCGGACGAGGCGTTCGACGTGGGCGAGCCCGAGAAGTGCGGCGCCATCGACTTCGCCGACGATGACATCGAGATCAATGCGGATCGCCCGTCGCTGGAGATCGTCATGGTCAACACCGGCGACCGGCCGATCCAGATCGGCGCCCACTACCACCTCGCAGAGTGCAACAGGGCGATGGCCTTCGACCGGGAGGCGGCCTTCGGCATGCGCCTCGACGTGCCGAGCGGCAGCGCGGTGCGCTTCGAGCCCGGCCAGAGCCGCAAGGTGCAGATCACCGGCTACGTCGGCCGCCAGGTCGCCTACGGCATGAACAACATGACCAACGGCTCTGTCCGCTCCGGCATCATCAAGGAGCAGACCATGCGCCGCCTCAGGGCCGAGGGCTATTGCTTCGAGGGCGAGCGCTATCCGGTGCAAACGCCGCCCGACGAGAAGTTCGGCGGCAAGGACGGCGACGGCAGCTAGGCAGGGGAGCCGGAACATGAGCATGAAGATCGCCCGCCCGGACTACGCCGCGCAGTACGGGCCGACCACCGGAGACAAGATCCACCTCGCCGACACCGGCCTCGTGGCCGAGATCGAGCACGATTACACCACCTACGGCGACGAGCTGGTCTTCGGCGGCGGCAAGACCATCCGCGACGGCATGGGCCAGGCGTCGAAGTGGAAGCAGAGCGACGGCGGGCTCGACATGGTGATCACCAACGCGGTGATCATCGATCCCGTCCTTGGCGTCGTGAAGGGCGACATCGGGGTGCTGGACGGCGAGATCGTGGGCGTCGGCAAGTCCGGCAACCCGGACACCATGAACATCACGCCGGGGCTGATCGTCTCGCCCAACACCGACATCCTCTCGGTGGAGGGGATGATCTGCACGCCGGGCTTCGTCGACATCCACCCCCACTTCGATTCGGTGCAGCAGCTCTACGAGTACCAGAACGCGGGCTTCACCACGGTGATCGGCGGCGGCTCGGGGCCGAAGACCGTGGGCATCGAGTGCCCCGGCGTCTTCAACATCCAGCGCATGCTGGAGGCGATGGCGGACATCCCGCTCAACTTCGGCAACTTCGGCAAGGGCAACGCGGCGACGCCGGGCTCGCTGGTGGAGCAGATCCTGGCCGGCGCCACGGGGCTGAAGATCCACGAGGACTGGTCTTCCTCGCCCGCCGCCATCGAGACCACGATGGAGCTTGCGGACGAGTACGACTTCCAGGTCCAGATCCACGCCGACACGCTGAACGAGACCGGCTACTACGAGGACACCATCGCCGCGATCAACGGCCGCGTCATGCACATCTACCACTGCGAGGGCGCGGGCGGCGGCAATGCGCCCGACATGATGCGGGTCTGCGGCGAGCCGAACCTGCTGCCGAGCTCGACCAACCCGACCAACCCGTTCTCGATCAACACGTACGACGAAGAGATCGACATGTTGATCACCTGCCACAACCTGAACAAGAGCGTGCCGACGGATATCGCCTTCATCCAGGGCCGTGCCAGGGCCGAGACCATGCGGGCCGAGGACGTGCTGCACGACATGGGCGCGATCAGCATGATCGGCTCCGACAGCCAGGGCGTGGGCCGGGCGGCGGAGAGCGCGCAGCGCTCCTTCCAGCTTGCGGCGGTGAACAAGGTGCGCTTCGGGCGGCTGTCGGAGGACGGCTCGGGCAACGACAACTTCAGGATCAAGCGCTATCTCGCCAAGGTGACGATCAACCCCTCGATCTGCTTCGGCGTCGATTCCTACGTGGGCTCGATCACGCCGGGCAAGCTCGCGGACCTGGTGTTCTGGCGGCCCGAGTTCTTCATCGCCAAGCCCGAGGTGACGCTGAAGGGCGGCTTCATCTCGCACGCGGTGATGGGCGACCCGGCGGGCTCGCTGATGACCGGCCAGCCGCTCAAGTACCGCCCGCAGTACGGCTCCCTCGGCGTCAACCCGAAGCGGACCAGCTACTCGTTCGTGACCAAGGCGGCGCTCGACAACGGGCTCGCGGACCAGATCGAGACCCAGAGGCTGGTGCCGGTGAAGCGCTGCCGCACGATCTCGAAGCGCGACATGATCCACAACGACGCGCTGCCGGATATCGAAATCGACCCCGAGACCTACAACGTCTACGTCGATGGCGAGCGCATCACGGTGAAGCCGGCAAAGACCCTGCCCCTCACACAGCTCTTCTACTTCCGGTAGAGGGCTTGCCGAGGCCGCGACGCGCATGGCGGTGGTCACCGCGGTCCTCGGCACGGTCGAGTCCCTGCAGGGCCGCTTCGAGAGCGAGGACCCGGTCCTGCTCAACTCCGAGGAGCGCGCGAGCGCCCATCTCGTGGGCCGCTCGGAGGGCGGGCGCGACGTGCGCATCTCGCTCCCGCGCGGCACCGAGATCAACGACGGCGACGTGCTCGCGCTGGACGGCGCCACCGCGGTGGTGGCGCGGGCTGCGCCGGAGGCGCTCTATGTCGTCAGCCCCGACGACGCCTACACCTGGGGCGTTGCCGGCTATCAGCTTGGCAACCTGCACCGGCCCGTCCGCTTCACCGACGCGGGCATGCTGACGCCGGCCGATCCCATGGTGGCCGACCTGCTCTCGCGGCTCGGCATCGCCTACGAGGAGCGCACCATGCCTTTCGTCGGCCGCCGCTACGGTGCCCACGGCGCCCATCATCATCACGATCACCACGGCCATCACCATGAGCACTAACGCACCGGACCGCCTCCTCTACCTGCTGCAGGTGGCGAACGCCTCGTTCCCGACCGGCGCCTTCAACCACTCCTACGGCTTCGAGACCTGGATCGACAGCGGCGCGCTGGACGACGCCGCGAGCTTCGAGAGCGCCTGCCGGGACTGGCTCCGCTACGCCGCCGTGCCGACCGACGGGGCGGCCGTCGCCCACGCCCACCGGCGCGCCGCCGCCGGCGATCTCGACGGGCTGGTGGACCTCGACCACATCGTCGGTGCGCTCAAGCTGAGCCGGGAATCGCGCGAGGCCTCGTTCAAGACCGGCCGCGCGCTGCTCGGCGCGTACCGCGATGTGTTCTCGGCCGACTCACTCGCGCCGTTCGCCGAGGCGACGCGGGACGGGCGCTGCGAGGGGCATCAGGCGGTCATCTTCGGCGCGGCGGCGGAGGCGCAGGGGATCGGCGCAGACGACGCGGTGCTCGCCTTCCTTCACGCGGCGCTCTCCAACCTCGTCAGCGTCGGTGCGCGGCTGATCCCGCTCGGCCAGATCGAGAGCCAGCGGATCGTCAGGGACGCCTGGCCGCTGCTGACTCAAGGGGCCGACCAGGCCTGCACCACGGAAATCGACACGCTCGGCAGCGCCACCGCCGGCCTCGATGTCGCCAGCATGCGGCACGAGCGCCTGCACACGCGGCTTTGCATGTCGTGAGCTCTGCTCACGCGGCACCCATGACGTGATAGGTTGACGGAGCAATCGGGGAGGCTTTGAGGATGCGGAAGCCGGTCAGGATCGGCATCGGCGGGCCGGTGGGCTCGGGCAAGACGGCGCTGCTGGTGTCGCTCTGCCGCAGCATGGGCGGGCACCATTCGCTGGCCGCCATCACCAACGACATCTACACCAAGGAAGACGCCGAGTTCGTCGTCAAGTCGGGCGCCATCGCGCCCGAGCGCGTGGCCGGCGTCGAGACCGGCGGCTGCCCGCACACCGCGATCCGCGAGGACGTCTCGATGAACGCGCATGCCATCGAGGAGATGGCGGCGCTGCATCCCGACCTCGACATCGTCTTCGTCGAGAGCGGCGGCGACAATCTCGCGGCGACCTTCAGCCCCGAGCTGGTGGACAGCTACATCTACGTCATCGACGTGGCGGAGGGCGACAAGATCCCGCGCAAGGGCGGGCCCGGCATCACCAAGTCGCCGCTGCTGGTCATCAACAAGATCGACCTCGCGCCGATGGTGGGCGCCGACCTCGGCGTCATGGAGCGGGATTCGAAGAAGATGCGGGGCGCGCGGCCCTTCCTCTTCACCAACCTGCGCGCCGGCGACGGCCTTGCCGAGGTGATCGCCTGGATCGAGCGCGACGTTCTCCTGATGGACGGGCATGACGGAGCCGAGCAGCGCGCCCATTCAGCCTGATCCCGAATGGATCGTCGGCAAGTACGCGCTGATGAACGTCCGCGCGTCGAGCCGGCTCGGGCGGACGGAGATCGACCCGCTCTGCTGGCGCATCCCCTTCCAGTGGCAGGGCTACCACTACCAGGATCACGATGACCAGCCGTTCATGCTGCTGGTCAACAGCGGCGGCGGCTTCGTGGAGGGCGACGTCTCGCACTTCCACGGCGTGCTGGAGCCCGGCACCCGCGCCCTCTTCACCACCACCGCGTCGAGCAAGTTCTACAAGTGCCCGGGCGGCGCCATCTCGCGCGAAATCGTGGACCTCCACGTGGGCGAAGACGCGCTGCTGGAGTTCTGCCCGGACGAGGCGATTCCCTTCGCCCGCAGCCGCGTGCACCGGATCAACCGGATCACGCTGGAGCCCTCGTCCCGGCTCTTCGCCACCGACATGGTGTCTGCGGGCCGTGTGCACTACGGCGACGGCGAGGTCTTCCGCTTCCACCACCTGGTTTCCGAGTTCCGCATCACGGTCGGCGGCCGCCTCGTCTCTCTCGACCGGCTGGTCGCGACCGAGCCCGAGGCCATCGCATCGCTGCAGCGGCTCTGGCAGGAGCGGCCGCACATGGCGACGGCATTTGCTTATGCTCCGGACCTGACAGCGGCCGTCGAGGACGACGTGCACGAAGCCATCGAAGGCGTCGCCGGCACCGAGGCCGGCGTCACCCGCATCGGCAACCTCGTGATCGTCCGCATCCTGAGCCACGAGACCTGGCAGGCCCACGAGGCGCTCTTCAACGCCTGGACCGCGCTCCGCCCCGCCATCGCCGGAAAGGCCGCCCGCCCGATCCTCAAGTGCTAGAGCGTTTCCGTGTAAAACGGGCACGCTCTAGCTGGGACGCCTCACTCCAGCGCCGATCGGCTCAGCACTCCGGCATGTTCACGGCGAGGCCGCCGAGGCTGGTTTCCTTGAACTTGGCGCTCATCTCCCGCCCGGTCTCGCGCATCGCCTGGATGCAGTTGTCGAGCGGCATGAAGTGGGTGCCGTCGCCCCGCAACGCGAGCGATGCGGCGGTGACGGCCTTGGTCGCGCCGATGCCGTTGCGCTCGATGCAGGGCACCTGGACCAGGCCGGCGACCGGGTCGCAGGTCATGCCGAGGTGGTGCTCGAGCGCGATCTCGGCCGCGTTCTCCACCTGAGCCGGCGTGCCGTCGAGCACCGCGCAGAGCCCGGCGGCGGCCATCGCGGCAGCGGAGCCCACTTCCGCCTGGCAGCCGGCATCGGCGCCGGAGATCGACGCGTTGGACTTGATCAGGCCGCCGATCGCCGCGGCGGTGAGCAGGAATTCCCCGACCCGCACTCTCTCGGCGTCGATGCAGTGGTCGAGGTAGTAGCGCACCACGGCCGGAATCACGCCGGCGGCGCCGTTGGTCGGCGCCGTGACCACCTTGCCCCCGCCGGCGTTCTCCTCGTTGACCGCCATGGCGTAGACGGTGAGCCAGTCGGCATAGACGTGCGGCTGGGCGGTATTGGAACCCTGCTCGTCGCACAGCTGCTCGAACAGCGCGCTCGCCCGCCGCTTCACGCGAAGCCCGCCGGGGAGCTCGCCGTGACGCGCGAGCCCGCGATCGATGCAGCCGTCCATGGCAGCCCAGAGTGCCGCAAGCCCGGCATCGACCTCGGCGTCGGAACGGAGGGCGCGCTCGTTCGCCAGCATCATCTGGGCGATGGAGTTGCCGCTCTCATCCGCCATTCGCAGCATGGAGGCGGCGTTCTCGAACGGGAACGGGACGTGCGTGCCCGCTTCGTCGCCGGCGCCCGCCCCCCCGCCGGCGAGCTCCTCGGCCGTCACGATGAAGCCGCCGCCGATCGAATAGTAGATCTGGCTCAGATAGCCCACGCCTTCGGCATCGGTTGCATGGAACTCCATGCCGTTGGGATGGCCCGGGAGCGGCGGGCCATAGTCGAAGAAGATGTGGTGATGGGGATCGAACGCGAGCGCGATGCCGCCGAGCGGAGGCAGGTGTCTGCTCTGCCTGAGGATCGCCACGTCGGTTTCGGCCTTGTCGATGTCGATGTCGCCGGCGCGATGGCCGAGCAGTCCGAACACGATCGCCCGGTCCGTCGCATGGCCCCTGCCGGTGAAGGCCAACGAGCCATGGAGCGAGACGTGAATGCGCAGCCATGAATCGGGCGGCGGGTCCGTTGCGACTCGCTCCGCCAGCAGCGCGAGATAGGCCTCGGCCGCCGTCATCGGCCCCATGGTGTGGGACGAGGACGGGCCGATCCCGACCTTGAAGATCTCGAAGACGCTCAGGAACATCGTAACGATGCTCGCGCGTTGGCGGAGACCCGCTGGCTTGCAGGCGACCTTCAACCGTCACGTAGCGACCGCATCGGCCAGATGCAAGACACACTTGCATGTCGCATCCGCATGCGTGGGCCGCCAAGCCCGCATGGGTGATCCGGTCCCATTGTAATTGTCGTGCGGCCGGGTGTCGGCGAAGATGCGGCGAGACCGGCGCCGGGGGGAGCCGAGACCGGCCCCCTCAAGCGCGCCGGCGCGACGCGGGAGGAGAGCCATGCGGCGCATCGGAGTGGATGTCGGCGGTACCTTCACGGACTTGATTCTGGTTGACGAGGCGGCGGGCGCGATCACGGTCGACAAGGTGCCGTCCACGCCGGACGATCCGGCGCGGGCGGTGATGACGGGCGTGGACGCGCTCTGCGGCAAGGCCGGGGTCAGCCTCGAGGCCGTGGACCTGCTGCTGCACGGCACCACCGTGGCGACCAACATCGCCATCGAGCACAAGGGCGCCGAGGTCGGCCTGATCACGACCGAGGGTTTTCGGGACATCCTGCACATCGCGCGCCACAAGAAGCCGCACAACTTCTCGCTCCAGCAGGAGCTGCCGTGGCAGTCGCGCCCGCTGGTCAGGCGCCGCCACCGGCTGACGGTGAAGGAGCGGGTCACCGCGCCCAGGGGCGAGATCATCGTGCCGCTGGACGAGGCTGAGGTGCGCGAGCGCGCACGGGCGCTGCGTGAGGCCGGCGTCGACGCCATCGCCGTCTGCCTGCTGCACGCCTACCTTAATCCCGCCCACGAGCAGCGCATCAAGCAGATCCTGCGGGAGGAATGTCCCGACGCCTATCTTTCGGTCTCCAGCGAAGTGCTGCCGCTCTACCGCGAGTTCGAGCGCTTCTCGACCACCTGCCTCAATGCCTATGTCGGCCCGCGGGTCGGGAGCTATGTCGGGCGGCTGGAGTCCGGCCTGAAGGATGCGGGGCTCGCGCGCGGTGTCCGCCTGATGCAGTCCTCGGGCGGCATGACGACCGCAGACAGCGCGACCGGCGGCCCGGTCAACCTGATGATGTCGGGGCCGGTGGCAGGGCTGATCGGCGGCATCTGGGCCGGCAAGATGGCCGGCTACGACAACGTGTTCACGCTCGATATCGGCGGCACGTCGGCCGACATCGGCGTGGCCGCCGGCGGCGCGCTCAGGATGCGCCACCTGCTCGACACCAAGGTCGGCGACTACCAGGCCATGATCCCGATGGTCGATATCGACACCATCGGGGCCGGCGGCGGCTCCATCGCCTATGTCGACGAGGGCGGGATTTACCGCGTGGGCCCGCAATCGGCCGGCGCCGATCCCGGCCCTGCCTGCTACGGCCGCGGCGGAGCCGAGCCCACTTCCACCGACGCGCAGGTGGCGCTCGGCCGGCTCCGCACCGATCGCGGCCTGGTCGGTGGCAGCATGACCCTGCACGCGGACCTTGCCCAGGACGCGCTGCAAGGGCTCGCCGGCACGCTCGACATGTCGCTGGAGGAAACCGCGCTCGGCGCGCTTCAGATCCAGAAGTTCAGCATGGTGCAGGCCATCGAGCTCAACAGCGTGCGGCGCGGCTACGACCCGCGCGACTTCACCCTCGTCGCCGCCGGCGGCGCCGGCCCGCTCTTCGCCTGCGATATCGCCGTGGAACTGGAAATCCCGCGGGTCCTGGTGCCGCCGCATCCCGGCATCCTCTCGGCCACCGGCCTGCTCGCCACCGACATGCAGCACGAGTTCGTCACCACCGAGCGCCAGCCGCTGGCGACGCTCGACCGCGCCCATCTCGCCGCGCGCTTCGAGGAGCTGACGAGCCAGGCGTTGGCGCGGCTGGAGGCCGACGGCGTGCCCGAGGGCGACCGCCTGATCCGCCGCCTCGCCGACTGCCGCTACGCCGGCCAGGGCTATGAGGTCCGCTTCGATGCGCCGGCAGGCGGGATCGACGACGCCTGGATCAAGGAGCTGGCCGAGCGCTTCCATCGTGCGCACGAGGCCGAGTACGGCCACCGCTTCGATGCGCCGGTCGAGATCATCAACATCCGCGCGGTTGGCATTGGCCGCATCCCGGACCTCGACTGGCCGGAGATCGAAAGCGGCGACGGCACGGCGACGCCGCTGCTGCGCCGGCCGGTGGTGTTCGAGGTCGAGGGCAAGGGCGAGACCCACGAGACGCCGTTCTACGACCGCGCCGCGCTCCGCGCCGGCGACCGGATCGCGGGCCCCGCCATCGTCGAGCAATACGATACGACCGTGGTGATCCCGCCCCGCTGCGAGGCGGAAATCGACAGTCGCGGCAACATCGTGATCGATTGCGCGCACGCGGTCGCGCAGCACGGGCACGACCTGGCCACGCCGATCATGCAGCGCGTCATCGGCGGCGCCTTTACCGCCATCGCCCAGGAAATGGCCGGCGTGCTCTACCGCATGTCCTATTCCTCGATCATCCGCGAGTCGGAAGACCTCGGCGCCGGCATCTTCGACTGCGACGGCCTCATGCTGGCGGAATCGGAATCGACGCCGATGTTCATGGGCGCGATGCCGCGCATCGTCCAGAACGTCATCAAGCTGCTGGACGGCGACATCCACGAGGGCGACATCATCTTCCACAACGACCCCTATTACGGCGCGACTCATTCGCCCGACTGCGCCATCGTGATTCCGATCTACCACCGGGGCGAGCTGGTGGGGTTCGCCGGCGCGTCGGCCCACCTGCTCGATATCGGCGGCGCGTCTCCGGGGATCAACATCGACGCCATAGACATCTACGCCGAGGGCAACATCTACCGGGCCGTCAAGCTTGCCGAGAAGGGCGTGCGCCAGGACGGGCTCTGGCGGCACATCCTCGAGAACGTACGCACGCCCACCCCCAACGAGGGCGACATCCAGGCAATGATCGCGGCCTGCGAGCTTGCCAGGCGGCGCTATCTCAACCTGATCGAGCGTTATGGGCTGGGCGCCGTCGAAAGTGCCGGCCAACACTGGATGACCTATTCCGAACAAATGCTCAGGCGCGAGATCGCCAAGATTCCGGACGGCGAATACGAGACGGCAATCGGCTATCTCGACGACGACGGGGTGAACCGTGGCCGCAAGCTCCCGGTCAAGGTGAAGGTGAGCATCGAGGGCGACGAGATCACCTACGACCTTACCGGTTCAAGCGACGAGGTGCCGACCGGCTACAACGTGCCCTTCGAGGGGACGACCTGCTCCGCCATGTCGTTCATCACGCGGATGATCTTCCTCGATACGGTGACGCACCCGGTCTACGTGCCCCAGAACGAGGGCATGACCCGGCCGATCAACGTCGTCGCGCCCAAGGGCTCGATCTTCAACCCGAGCTTCCCGCGCTCCTGCTTCGCCCGCTTCTGCCAGGTGCAGCGTGCCGTCGACCTGGTGCTGCGCGCCCTCGCTCCGGTGATGCCCGAGAAGGTGACCGCGGGCAACTCGGCGCACCTGCACTTCATCTCCTACTCCGGCTTCGACACCGAGCAAGGCGAATACTGGGTCTATCTGGAAGTGGACGAAGGTTCCTATGGCGGGCGCCCGGATCGGGACGGCATGGATGCCGTGGATTGCCTCATCGCCAACACCCGCAACAACCCGATCGAGGAGTTGGAGTGGCGCTTTCCGATCCGCACCGAGCGCTACGAGCTGCGCAACGAGCCCTGCGCCGCCGGCAAGTGGCGGGGCGGCATCGGCATGGTCCGGGTCAACAGGATGCTGGTCGATACCATCGTCTCCTGCGAGGGAGAGCGGCACGATTCCGACGAGCCCTGGGGGATCTTCGGCGGCATGGCGGGCCTGAACGCCTCCGTGGTGCGCAACCGCGGCGGGGCGGGCGAGGAAGCGTGGCCGTCGAAGTTCACCGGCTTCCGGCTCGGCGCCGGCGACAGCATCGAGATAACGGTTCCCAACTCGGGCGGCTACGGCGATCCGCTGGAGCGCGATCCGGCGCTCGTGCTTGCGGACGTGTTCGACGGCTTCACCACCATCGAGCGCGCGAACGACGACTACGGCGTCGTGATCGAGCCGTCACCGATGCGGCTCGACGAGGAGGCGACCCGCAGGCTGCGCGCCGAACGCTCCGGCGCGGCACGCCAGCCGGCGCCGGCCTGAGGCAACGACCGGGGGTCTCCCCCAAGAAAGGCCGAGGCTATCCCGCCTGCGCCCGGCGTGTGATAAGAGGGCAAGGCGCACGCTGATCGCACGATGCAGGGAGAAGACGCATGACGGGCGGGATTTCCGAGGTTTACGGCTCACTCGACGGCGTGGGGCTCGCCGCCCTGGTCAAGCAGGGAGAGGTCTCGCCGAGCGAGGTGCTGGAGGAGGCTATCCGCCGGGCCGAGGCGGTCAACGGCACGCTCAACTTCCTCACCTACAAGGCTTACGAGGAAGGCCGCAAGATGGCGGCCGATCCGGCGCTCCCCGACGGCCCGTTCAAGGGCGTACCCTGGCTGGTGAAGGAGATCGCGACCGACTGGACCGGCCTGCAGAACACCAACGCCTGCCCCTACTTCAAGGACGTCGTCTCGACCAGCGACAACGAGCAGGTGCGGCGCGTGAAGCAGGCGGGCTTCGTGCTGCTGGGCAAGTCCAACTCGCCGGAGGCCGGCTGGGCGCTCTCCACCGAGCCCAAGATGTACGGCCCGACGGTCAATCCCTGGGACACGACGCGCACGCCCGGCGGCTCCTCCGGCGGCTCGGCCGCGGCGGTGGCGGCCCGCGTGCTGCCGCTGGCCGAGGCGAGCGACGGCGGCGGTTCGATCCGCACGCCTGCCTGCCATTCTGGCCTCGTCGGCCTCAAGCCCGCGCGCGGGCGCATCACGATGGCGCCGGGCGCCGACTTCTGGTACGGCGGCGTGACCTTCCTCTGCGTCACGCGCAGCGTGCGCGACACGGCGGCGTTCTTCGATACCGTGGGCGGCCCGCTTCCCGGCGATCCCTACTACGCAGTGATGCCGGGGACCCCCTACCTCGACGAGATCGGCAAGGACCCGGGCTCGCTCTCGATCGCCATGGTCACCGCCTCGCCCGACGGCTGCACCCCGGTCGACCCGGAGGTGCGCGACGGTATCGAGAACACCGGGAAGCTGCTGGAGAGCCTCGGCCACCGGGTCACGCCAGAAGCCGTGCCCTACGACTTCTGGCCGCTCTACGACACCTACATGCGGATCGGCGCCGTGGTCACCGCGGCCTGGTTCGACGGTTCGGCCGAGCTCGTCGGCCACGCGCTGAGGCAGGACGAGACCGAGAACCTTTACTGGACGACGATCCAGCGAGGGCGCGGCACCTCCGGCGTCGATCATCACAACGACGTGGCCCAGCTGCGCGCCATGTGCCGCGACATCGTGGGCCGCATGGCCGCCTACGACGCCTGGCTCTGCCCGGTGGTGCCGATGGTCGCGCGCAAGATCGGCTACTACGACATGTCGCGCGATTGCGACGACTACAACGCGAACATCATGGGGCCGGATTGCGCCTTCACCCAGCCTTTCAACGCGACCGGGCTTCCCGGCATCTCGCTGCCGCTGCACTGGACGGCCAACGGCGTGCCGGTGGGCTCCCAACTGGTCGGGCGCGATCTCGACGAGGCGACGCTCTTCCGCCTCGCCGGCCAGCTCGAACGGGCGCAGCCCTGGGCGGACCGCATTCCGCCGGTCAACGCGGGGGCGTAGTCGCTCCATCGACCGGCAAGGGGACAAGACACCACAGGAGACCAAGACCCATGAGAAAACCACTCAGCCTGCTCACGGTGGCGGTTGCAGCGATGACGCTGGCAACGGCCGCCCATGCCGAGACGCTCAAGGTCGGCATGATCACGACCCTTTCCGGCGGCGGCGCCGCGCTCGGCATCGACGTGCGCGACGCCTTCATGCTCGCCATCAAGCAAGCTGGCGCCGACATCGAGGTGATTGTGGAGGACGACCAGCGCAAGCCGGACATCGCCGTCCAGCTCGCCGACAAGATGGTCCAGAGCGACAAGGTCGACGTGCTGACCGGCATCATCTGGTCGAACCTCGCCATCGCCGTCGTGCCCGCGGTGGTGCAGCAGGGCAAGTTCTACCTCTCGCCCAACGCGGGGCCCTCGCTGCTTGCCGGCGAACGCTGCCACGAGAACTACTTCAACGTCGCCTGGCAGAACGACAATCTGGCCGAGGCCGCCGGCAGCTTCGCGAACGACGCCGGCTTTACCAACAGCTTCCTCCTCGCGCCCAACTATCCCGCCGGCCGCGACATGCTGACCGGCTACAAGCGCTTCTATAAGGGCGCGGTCGCCGACGAGGTCTACACCAAGCTGGGCGCGAACGAATACGCGCCCGAGATCGCGCAGATCCGGGCCTCGGGCGCCGACAGCGTGTACTTCTTCCTGCCGGGCGGCATGGGCATCGCCTTCCTCAAGCAGTATGCCCAGTCCGGCCTCGATACCCCGCTCGTCGGCCCGGCCTTCTCATTCGACCAGGGCATCCTGCAGGCCGTCGGCGAGGCGGCGATGGGGGTGAAGAACACCTCGCAGTGGAACAAGGACATCGACAATCCGACCAACAAGGCCTTCGTCGAGAGCTTCCAGGCCGCGTACGGCCGGCTGCCTTCGCTCTATGCGAGCCAGGGCTTCGACACGGCGAACCTGCTGATCTCGGCCATGGGCAAGGCGAGCGTCTCGGATGCCGATGCGTTCCGCGATGCGCTCAGGGCGGCGGACTTCAAGTCCACGCGCGGCGACTTCGCATTCGCCCCCAACCACCATCCGATCCAGGACATCTACGTCCGCGAAGTGATCAAGGAAGGCGACGTCTACACCAACAAGATCGTGGGCGTGGCCATGACCGACCACGCCAACGCGTATATCGACGCCTGCCAGATGTAGCCTGCACGAGCAGGCGGGACGGGCCGCTTAGAGCGTGTCCGTCTTTAACGGACGCGCGACAGGCCGCGACCGCGGCCCGCCGCGTCAGCGGCGCCCTCGCGGAGGCGCC
>JAPPNV010000396.1 GCA_028818565.1 Rhodospirillales bacterium
TCTTCGGCGAGCTCACCAAGGAGAACCTCAAGTCGATCACCGACCTCAACTGGCGTGAGGTCGGCATCTTCGCGCCGCTGGTCTCGCTCGCGCTGGTGCTCGGCCTCTATCCGGAGCCCTTCCTCGACGTGCTCCATGTCTCGGTCGAGAACCTGATCGCGCAGACCAACGGGGCGCCCGATCTTCCCATTGCAGAGTCGCCGGCGCGCGGGCCGCTGGCTGCACTCGCGGCACTGAACTAGGGGCCGGGCGATGCAACCCTTCGTCGAGCCGGACTATCTGCCCGCCCTGCCGGAGCTCTTCCTCGCGGGCGCCTCGGTCACGCTGCTGATGGCGGGCGTCTTCATCGGCGACCGCTCGACCCGGCTGATGACCTGGCTCGCCTGCGTCGCCATGGCCGCCGCCTTCGTCATGGTGCTGGTGCTCCCCGACGAGAGGACGACGACCTTCTTCGGCCTCTTCGTGGTCGACCGCTTCGCCGCCTTCATGAAGTGCCTGGTGCTGGTGGGGGCGGCGGTGACGCTCATCGTCGGCCTCGGCTATGTGAAGCGCGAGGGGATGAACCGCTTCGAGTTCCCGGTGCTGATCGTCTTCGCCACCCTCGGCATGCTGCTGATGATCTCGGCGAACGATCTGATCGCGCTCTACGTGGGGCTCGAGCTGCAGAGCCTCTCGCTCTACATCGTCGCTGCGTTCCGCCGGGATTCGCTGCGCTCCACCGAAGCCGGCCTCAAGTATTTCGTGCTGGGCGCAATCTCGTCGGGCCTGCTGCTCTACGGCTGCTCCATGGTCTACGGCTTCACCGGCGTGACCGGCTTCGAGGGGATCGCGGAGGCGCTGGCCACCACCGTGCCGGGCAACGTGGCGGCGGAGACGGGCGTGCTGATCGGGCTCGTGTTCATCGCCGCGGCGCTGGCCTTCAAGGTCTCGGCGGTGCCCTTCCACATGTGGACGCCCGATGTCTACGAGGGCGCGCCGACTCCGGTCACCGCCTTCTTCGCCGCGGCGCCCAAGGTCGCGGCCATGGCGCTGCTGCTTCGGGTCTTCCTCGGCCCCTTCCACGAGCTCGCTGGCCAGTGGGACCAGATCATCATCTTCGTCTCGATCGCCTCCATGGGCCTCGGCGCCTTCGCCGCCATCGGGCAGAAGAACATCAAGCGGCTGATGGCCTACAGCTCCATCGGCCATGTCGGCTACGCGCTGGTCGGGCTCTCGGCAGGCACGCCCGAAGGTATCCGAGGCGTGCTCGTCTACATGCTGATCTACATGGTGATGACGCTCGGCGGCTTCGCCTGCATCCTCGCCATGCGACAGCGCGGCCAGATGGTGGAGGAGATCAGCGATCTCTCCGGCCTCTCCAAGACCAACCCGGCGCTTGCGTTGGCGCTCGCGATCTTCATGTTCTCGATGGCGGGCATTCCGCCGCTCGCCGGCTTCTTCGGCAAGCTCTACGTGTTCCTGGCGGCGGTTGATACGGGGCTCTACGGATTGGCCATCTTCGGCGTGCTGGCGAGCGTGGTCGGCGCCTACTACTACATCCGGATCGTAAAGGTGATGTACTTCGACCAGCCAGCGGAAGGCTTCGATCGCCCGGTGGGTGTGGAGCTTTCCGCCGTGCTCGCGGGCACGGGGATCATCACGCTGTTCTTCTTCGCTTACCCGGCGCCGATTCTGGCCGGGGCGGAAGCCGCTGCCGCGGCGCTCATGCCCTGAGCGCGACCGTCGCCACCCAGCCCGCGCCGCCGGCGACCCTGCCGCCGGGATACGCTCTGATCGCGCTTGACGAGGCCGGCAGCACGAATGACGAGGCGAAGGCGCGGGCGGCCCGCGGCGCGCCCGACGGCACGGTGGTCTGGGCGCGGCAGCAGCGGGCAGGGCGCGGACGAAGGGGCCGCTCTTGGGTCTCGCCGCCGGGCAATCTCTACCTTTCGGTGGTTCTCCGCCCGGCCTGCGAGGCGCGGAGCGTTGCGCAACTCTCCTTCGTTGCCGCGCTTGCCGTTCACGACCTCGTGGATGGATCGCTGCCCGGCCGGGCGCGCTGCAAGTGGCCGAACGACGTTCTCGTGGATGGCGGCAAGGTGGCCGGCGTTCTTCTTGAATCCGCACTTGGGCCCGGTGGGCAAGTGAACTGGGTGGTGCTCGGAATCGGCGTGAACCTCGCGAGTCATCCGGGGCTTGAGGGACCCATTCCCTCGACGAGCCTCGCTGATGCTGGCGCTGTGCTGCTCGCGCCGGGAGAAGCGCTGCCTTTGGTGCTGGCGGCCCTCGCCCAACGCAGGCAAGAATGGGAGACGCAAGGCTTCGCTACGGTGCGAAGCGCCTGGCTTGCCCGTGCTCACGGGCTCGGCGGCCCGGTGACGGTCGCGAACGGTGATCGGAAGCTTGTCGGCACCTTCGAAGGCCTCGACGAGGAGGGCGCGCTGATCCTCGCCCGCGAAGGCGCGGCACAGCTCTCGATCGCGGCCGGCGATGTCTTCTTCGGCGATGCGGAGGCGGCGCATGCTGCTCGCGGTTGACGCCGGTAATACCAATACCGTTTTCGCCGTGTTCGACGGCGACGGGGAGGAGGCGCCGCGCGGCCAGTGGCGGGCCATGACCGACGCGCGCCGCACGAGCGACGAATACGCGGTCTGGCTCGGGCAGCTCCTGGCGCAGAAGGGCCTCAGCCTCGCCGATATCGACGAGGCCATCGTCTCCAGCGTGGTGCCGCAAGGGATCGGCGCGTTGAAGTCGCTTTGCGCCGACCATTGCGGTTGCGAGGCGCAGGTTGTCGGCGAGCCGGGGGTCGAACTCGGCATCGCGGTCAACGTGCCCCGGCCCGAGGAGGTTGGAGCCGACCGGCTGGTGAACACTGTCGGCGCCCATATCCGCCATGCAGGCGCGCTCGTCATTCTCGACTTCGGCACCGCGACCACCTTCGATTCCGTGAGCGCCGAAGGGGCTTACGAAGGCGGCATCATCGCGCCGGGAATCGGCCTCTCGCTGGAGGCGCTGCACCAGGCCGCCGCCCAGCTTCCGCGTATCGCGGTCAAGCGGCCTGAACAGCTGATTGCCAAAGCGACGGTGCCGGCCATGCAATCCGGCATCTACTGGGGCTACGTCGGGTTGATCGAGGGGATCGTCGCGCGCATGAAGGCCGAGATTGCGTCGCCGGTAACGACGGTCGCGACCGGCGGGCTCGCCAGCCTCTTCGGCGATGTCACGGACGCGATCGACGCGGTCGATCCGGATCTCACGATCCGGGGCCTGCGGGAGATTCACCGCCGCAATCGGGAAAATCGATGAACGAGCCCTCGTCGCCGGCTGCGCCCAGTGTCCAGCGCGACGCGCTGCACTTTCTGCCCCTCGGCGGGGCGGGCGAGATCGGCATGAACCTCAACCTCTACGCCTGCCAGGGCCAGTGGCTGATGGTCGATCTCGGCATCACCTTCGCTGGCGACACGCTGCCCGGCATCGACGTGCTCATGCCGGACCCGGCCTTTATCGAGGAGCGCCGGAAGGACCTGCTCGCCATCGTGCTGACCCATGCCCATGAGGACCATCTGGGCGCGGTCGCCTATCTCTGGCCCAGGCTACGCTGCCCCGTGTACGCTACCCCGTTCGCCGCTGCGGTGCTGCGCGAGAAGCTGGCGGACGCGAAGCTGCTCTCGGAGGTGCCGCTGACCGAAGTCGCGCTGTCCGGCCGGCTCGATCTCGGGCCGTTCGCGCTCACCTTCATCTCGCTCACGCATTCGATTCCGGAGCCGAACGCGCTGCTCATCGAGACGCCCTACGGGCGCGTCATGCACACCGGCGATTGGAAGATCGATCCCGACCCGCTGGTCGGCGATCCCCTGGATGAGGCCGCGCTGCGGCAGGCGGGCGAGGCCGGCGTGCTCGCGCTGGTCGGCGATTCGACCAACGCGACGGTCGAGGGCGAGTCGGGGTCGGAGGGCCAGGTGCGCGAAACGCTCACGCGTCTCATCGCGGAGCGCGAGCAAGGTATCGCCGTCACTCTCTTCGCCTCCAACGTGGCCCGTCTCGAATCGGTGGCGATGGCGGCGCGGGATGCGGGACGGGAGCCGGTGCTGGTGGGGCGCTCGCTCCATCGCTACGTGCGTGCGGCGCGCGCGTGCGGCTATCTCGAGGGTGTCCGGCTGCTGACCGAGGACGAGGGCGCGCCGCTGCACTCAAGCCAGGTGGTCTATCTCTGCACCGGCTGCCAGGGTGAGCCGCGTGCCGCCATGTCCCGGATTGGCTCGGATAATCACCCGCGCGTGAGCCTCGGGGACGGCGATACGGTGATCTTCTCGTCGAAGATCATTCCCGGCAACGAGCGGACCATTGGCGACCTGCACAACCGGCTTCTGCGGCGCGGTATCGAGGTGATCACGGAGAACGATGCGGGCGTCCACGTCTCCGGCCATCCCTGCCAGGGCGAGCTGCGCCAGATGTACCAGTGGATTCGGCCGCAGATCGCGGTGCCGGTGCATGGCGAGGCACGCCACATGCAGGCGCATGGCGCACTGGCCCGCGCGCTGCAGGTGCCGGAGCCGGTGTTCGTGGAGAACGGCGACTTGCTGCGGCTCGCGCCGGGGCCGGCCACGGTGATCGGCCGCGCGCCGGCTGGGCGACTCGCGCTGGACGGCGAGCAGATCGTCGCGACCGATCACGTCTCGATCGGCGCGCGGCGCAAGCTGATGCACAATGGCGCGGTCTTCGTCTCGGTCGTGGTCGACCGCAGCGGGCGCACCCTGGTCTCGCCCCAGGTCTCCGGCCGAGGCATCCTGGACGGGGAGGACGAGCAGGAGACGCGGGAGGCGATTGCGGCAGACGTCGCGGACGCGGTGGACTCGCTGCCGCGGGCGCAGGCCCGCGAGGAAAGCGCGATCGAGCAGGCAGTCCGGCAAGCCATCCGGCGTGCGCTGCGCGAGAGCCACGGCAAGCGCCCGGTGATCGACGTGCAGATCGCGCGGGTGCCGGGTTGAGCGGAGCGGGACCATGATCGGACGCCTGAACCATGTCGCCATCGCCGTGCCGGACCTCGCGGCGGCGAGCGCGCTCTATCGCGGGACCCTGGGCGCCGAAGTCTCCGAGCCCCTGGACCTGCCGGAGCACGGCGTGACGACGGTCTTCGTCGCGCTGCCCAACACCAAGCTCGAACTGCTGCATCCGCTTGGCGAAGGTTCTCCGATTGCGGGCTTCCTCGCCAAGAACCCGGCGGGCGGCATCCATCACCTCTGCTACGAGGTGGACGACATCGCCGCGGCACGCGACCGCCTAGTGGCGGAAGGCGCGCGGGTGCTGGGCGACGGCGAGCCGCGCACCGGCGCGCACGGCAAGCCCGTGATCTTTCTCCACCCCAAGGACTTTTGCGGCACGTTGATCGAGCTGGAGCAGGTCTGAGGCCGCCGCCGTGGACGCCTTCGGCATCATCGTCGTCTTCGTGATTGCCTGGTGGCTTTCCTTCTTCGTCGCGCTGCCCTTCGGGATCCGGCCGATCGAGAATCCGGAGCCGGGCCACGCGCCCGGCGCCCCCCAACGCCCGCGGCTTTGGCGCAAGGCCGCGATTGCCACAGCGGCCGGCGGCCTGATCACCGGGGTCATCGTCGGCATTGTCGAAGCCGGCTGGCTCTCGCTCGAGACCTTCGCGGAATAGGCGCCGACCGGGCGAGGGGCCGTGACGAGCTATTGCGATATCGCGCCGGGGCATCCTTTCCACGGGCCCTACCACGACCGGGAATACGGCTTCCCGGTGCGGGACGACGACCGCCTGTTCGAACGCCTCGTGCTGGAGATCAACCAGGCCGGGCTTTCCTGGCTCACGATCCTGAAGAAGCGCGAGGCATTCGCCGCCGCTTACGAGGGGTTCGAGATCGCACGGGTCGCGGCCTACGGCGATGCGGAGCGGGCGCGGCTGCTGGCCGATGCGGGCATCATCCGCAACCGGCTCAAGGTCGATGCCGCCATCGAGAACGCCGGGCGCATCATGGCGCTACAGGAGTCCAACGGCTCCTTCGCCGCCTGGCTCGACGCCCATCATCCGCGGCCGCACGCGGACTGGGTGAAGCTCTTCAAGGCGCACTTCAAATTCACCGGCGGCGAGATCTGCCGCGAGTTCCTGCTGTCGACCGGTTATCTGGAAGGGGCTCACCGGCCGGACTGTCCCGTCTACGACGAGATCATGAAGCAGGCGCCGCCCTGGTCTCGCGCCTGAGCCAAATCAGACGGCGATCTCGTCCACTCTGACCCAGCGCCGCTCGGCGTCGGAGAGAATGCAGGCGTCGATCACCCGCTGGACCTCCGCCGCGAATCTGAAGTCGGGATAGGCTGGTTCGCCGGCGGCAACCGCTTCGATGAGGTCCTGAACCTCCATCACCTTGAAGTCGTTGTAGCCGGCTCCAATGCCCGGAACCGGGTAGAACGCCCCGTAGCGCGGGTCGGTCGGCCCCATCGCGACGTGCTTGAAGCCCGACGTGCCCGGATCGCCGCCCTGCTTGTAGACCTGCAGATCGTTGATGCGGTCGTAGAAGTAGCGAAGCGCACCCTGTGTGCCGGTCAGCTCGTAGCCGATATCCATGCGCTTGCCGACCGAGACGCGGCTCATCTCCATGTGCCCGTTCAGCCCGTCCGAGGTCTTGAACATGGCGGTCGCGAGGTCGTCCGTGTCGACCTGCATCATCCGGCCGCTGCCACCGCTGGCGTCCATGCTGAAGCCGCCATGCGCCGCCGGTGCCGGGCGTTCCGCGATGACGATCTCAAGGTTGCACACCACCTCCTCGACCGGTTGGCCGACGACGTGCTGCAGATAGGCGAAGCAGTGCGCGCCGATATCGCCGATCACGCCAGAGCCGGCCTTCGCCTTGTCGTTGCGCCAGGAGAAGGGGATCTCGGGCAGGCCCAGGAAGTCGGCGCTGAACGATCCGCGGTAATAGCTCGGAGCACCGATCTCGCCGTCCACAACCAGCCGCTTGGCCAGCGTCTGGACCGGGTTCTTGATGTAGTTGAAGCCGACCATGGTGATGACGCCCGCTTTCTCGGCGGCGTCGGCCATCGCGAACGCTTCCTTGGCGTCGTTGGCGAGGGGCTTCTCGCAGTAGACGTGCTTGCCGGCGGCGATTGCGGCCATGGCCATCTCGAAGTGGAGATCGTTGGGGGTGTCGATGTCGACGATGTCGATGGTCGGGTCGTCGACGATCTCGCGCCAATCCGCCGTATGGCGGCGGAAGCCGAACTCCCGCGCGGCACGACTCGCGATCTCCTCGTTCACCTCGGCGAGGACCTCCAGCACGGGAACCGCCGGCTCGCCGCCGAAGGCGAGCGGCTGGGCGCGATAGCACATCGCGTGGGTCTTGCCCATCCAGCCGGCGCCGATGAGACCGATCTTCAGCTCTCGCATAAGTCCTTCCAATCCAGGGATGGTTCGCTGGCCGACAGGGCCACGAGTGAGCGACGAAAGAAGTGCCCGGGCGTCGGGCCCGCGCGGCGGCGGCATCCTATCAAGCGCCTCGAAGCCGGGCCAGATTCAGCCGGTGGATGGCGCTGGCCTTGGCACCCGCGATCGGTCACCATGCCGCGCAGCGCAGACCCCGGCACCTCATCAATCATCCTCACGGGCCGGGGAGGGCAAACCATGCGCCGCCTACGCGGCGCCGACGGGTAGGGAGAGTCTCATGGATCTCGGATTGAAGGGCAGGAAGTCGCTGGTGACCGGCGGCACCAAGGGTATTGGCCGGGCAATCGCGAACGAGCTTGCGGCAGAGGGTGCCGACGTCGCGATCTGCGCGCGCACCGAGGCCGATGTGGAGGAGGCGGTCTCCGCGCTCGGTGCAAACGGCGTGCGCGCTTCGGGCCGCGCCCTCGATGTCGGCGACGGGCCGGCGGTGCGTCAGTGGGTCGACGACGTGGCCGCCGAGTTCGGCGGGCTCGATATCGTGGTGCCCAATGTCAGCGCGCTTGCGGCCAGCCCGGACCTGGAGTCCTGGCAGAAGGAATTCAATGTCGACATGATGCACACCGTGCATGCGGTGGAGGCGGCGCTGCCGCACCTTGAGAAGTCCGATGCGGGCTCCATCGTGGTCATTTCGAGCGTCTCGGGTATCGAGATCGACTTCGCCGCCGGGCCCTACGGCGTCTTCAAGGCGGCGCTGATCCACTATGCCGCTGGCCTTGCTCGCCAGCTCGCACCCAAGGGCATCCGCGCCAACTCGGTCTCGCCCGGCAACACCTACTTCGAGGGCGGCTTCTGGCAGGACATCGAAAAAGGCAATCCGGACCTGTTCAATCTGGCCTTGAGCCTCAACAAGACCGGGCGCATGGCGACCGCCGAGGAGGTCGCGAACGCGACGGTGTTCCTCGCCAGCCCACGCGCGAGCTTCATCACCGGCACCAACATCAAGGTGGACGGTGCGCTCACCGACGGCGTGCAGTACTAAGCCGATCCGGCGACGATCGGGGGAGGCGGCGATGGCGGAAGCGGAGTGGACGGTCTACCTCTCCGGCGAGATCCACACCGACTGGCGCGAACAAATTCGCGATGGTGCCAAGGCATCGGGACTCGATGTCGCCTTCGTCTCCCCGGTCACCGATCACGCGGCGAGCGACGATTGCGGCGTCGCCATACTGGGCGCCGAAGAGAGGCCGTTCTGGAAAGACCACAAGGGCGCGCGGGTCAACGCGATCCGCAACCGCACCCTGATCCGGCGCGCCGATATCGTGGTCGTGCGCTTCGGCGACAAGTACCGGCAGTGGAACGCGGCCTTCGACGCGGGCTACGCCGCGGCGCTCGACAAGCCGATCATCACGCTGCGCGACGCGACGCTGACCCATGCGCTGAAGGAGGTGGACGGCGCCGCGCTCGCTGTTGCCGAGACACCGGAGCAGGTGGTCGAGCTGTTGCGCTACGCGATGACCGGTACGCTCCCGTCGGCCGCTTGAGCGCACTCGGCACGGTGGGAGGAACTAATTCGACCGCGCCGTCAATCGAACGCCAGTCGGTTCTCACGTGTCCCGCCTGCGCGCATCGAATGCGGGAGGAAATGCCGGTCGATGCGTGCGCCTTCTTCCACGAATGCGCGGGCTGCGGTGCCCGGTTGCGGCCGCTGCCGGGCGATTGCTGCGTCTTCTGCTCTTTCGGCACGGTGCCGTGCCCGCCGAAGCAGGCCTCGAATAGTTCGGCCTGAGGGGAGATTCTGGACATGCCCAAGATCGACATCGACCGGGTGCCGGTGAAGACCGGATCGCTCTACCCGCCGCCGTACAATGCGATGGCGGACGGACGCATCAAGCAGGCGCTGGGCGATGCGGGCGGGCTGACCCAGTTCGGGGTCAATCTCACACGGCTCCCGCCGGGCGCCGCCAGCGCGCAGCGCCATTGGCACGAAGCCGAAGACGAGCTGGTCTTCGTCGTCTCGGGCGAGCTGGCGCTGATCGAAGAGGGCGGCGAGACAACGCTCCGGGCGGGGGAGGCGGCGACCTTCAAGGCCGGTCATGCTGACGGACACTACCTGTTGAACCGCTCGGCGGAGGATGCCGTGGTGCTGGAGATCGGTACCCGCGCCGGCGAAGAGCGCTGCCAGTATCCGGACATCGATCTCGTCTACGAGAAGCGCGGCGGCAAGGTCCGCTTCACCAACCGGGCGGGCGAACCCTACGACTGATCCGCGCCGGGGCGCATCCCCGGCCTATTCGCCGATGGCCGGCCGGTAGGTGCCGAAATTCCAGAGGTGCCCTTCGGGATCGCGCGCCGAATAGTCGCGTGAGCCGTAGGGCGTGTCCTCCAGCTCGCGGACGATTTCGGCACCGGCCTCGACCGCGCGCTCGTAGTGAGCGTCCGCATCCTCGACCACGATGTAGATCGACTGCGTGACGCCGCCGAGGTCGCAAGGCGTCCGCATTTGCAGTTCGTCGTCTCGTATCGATCCCACCATGACCATGCCGCCATCGAACGCGAGCTGGGCATGGGCGATGGTGTCATCGGGGCCCGGCACGACCATAGTCTCGGTGAAGCCGAAGGCCTCCTTCAGCCAGGCGATCGCGGCGGGCGCGTCGCGATAGCTGAGGCATGGAACGATCGAGGGGCCTCTCTCGGGCATGGCGGCGTCCTTCTGCAGCATCTCAACAAGCTGATCGCGAAGCGCATCGGCGGGAGTCTCGACTGTCGCCTCGTCTTCTTCGGGCTCCGGCGGCGGCTCCTCGGCGGGCGCATCGTCGTCAGTCTCAGTCTCGGGGGCGGCCGGCTCGGCCTCCGCCAGCGTGGTCTCGGGGCAGCGCGTGTTTCGACGGCCTGGGGGGCCGAGGGCGAGAAACGCGTCGTACGGGAGGCCGAGGGTTTGGCTGACCTCCTCCACCTCTTCGACCGTCCGCAGCGCAAGGAAGTCTTCCTCCGCCTCCGCGACTTCGACGATGAAGTTGGTGGTTACGGCCTGACGGTTCTCGTCCAGCGCCACCGGCCCGCCGAATGGCGTGTCGAATTCCAACTCGGCGAGGGCTTCGCGCAGGCTCTCGTGACCGTCCCCGAGCTCGCCGTCGGTCTCCTCCAGGGCGAGGAACAGCGCCTTGGCATTGACGTAATAGGAGAGGGCGAAAAGGCTCGGCGCCGGGCCTGCGTCCGGGAAGCGCGCGCGGTAGCGCTCCGTGAACGCCTCCCAGCCGTCGTTGTCGTCGCTCTCCGAAACCGGCAGTGCCGAAATCGCACCTTCCAGCAGAGGGCGGATGGCGTCGCCCGAGCGCAAGAGGCTGCCGCTAAGCGTCGTCGAGCTTGCCACGATGGCAGCCTGACCGCCGGCCTTGCCGTAGGCTTCGAGGAAGCTCTTCGCCGTGCGGGGGTCCAGCGCCAGGAGCAGCGCATCCGTTTCGGTACGGGCAATCCTCTCGGCGAGACCCGCGGTGTCGCTCGCGCCGGGGGAGACCCAGTGGTTCCCCAGCACGCGGCCGCCCGCGGCGCAATAATCCAGCATGAAGCCCATGAGTTGGGTGTAGGGCAGGGAATAGTCCTCTCCGACCGTGACGATCGTGCGGATATCCTTCTCGTCGTAAGCAAAGTGGCCGAGCCCCGCGATCCACTGCATGCTGTCCGGGTTGAAACGGAAGAAGTTCTCGGCCGGCGCGCGCAGGGTGGCGTCCTGCGCGGCCGAGGCCCCGTTGATGAAGGTCACCTCCGGCACGCTCTTGGCGAAATCGCGGATCGCGATGCCCTCGATGCCGGCAAGGGGGCCGATGACGATGCTGGCGCCACGGTCGATCAGCAGGCGCGCTTTCGCGACCACGGAGTCCGGCGTCCCGTCCGTGGTCTCGGTGAGGGTCTCGATGGGCCGCTCGCCGTCGCCCTCCTCGTGCTCCTGCACGGCGATTTCGTAGCCGCGCAGGGCATCCCGCCCGAGCGGCTCGAACGCGCCTTCAAGGGTCGCGAGCACGCCGATCTTCAGGGTGTCCGTATCGGCGTTCGCCTGAGCGCCGAACAGGAGCGGTGCGACGAGCAGGACCGCCCACGCCATGCGGAAAAGGGCACGCGGCGCGAATCCGCGAACTCTTCCAGATCGTCCGCTTGCTGAGCGTGGCGGTGCCTTCGTCACGCTAAACCGAACATGCCAGATAGTGTGCAACCCGAGGCGTTGAAGAACTTGCCGCCAAGCCCGCCAATCGCGCGACGCGGCAGCAAGACCTTATAGCGGGCCGTACCGGCCATTGCCACGTGTGCGTCGCGCGAAACGCGCGCTGCAATTTAGTCGCACAGGCCATGACATTGGTGAGAATTCCGGGCTAGGCTAGGAGCCAGCAGGCTGCGGGCGCACGGCGCAACGCGCCCTGGCCGACGCCAAACACGGGGAGAAAGCAATCATGGCGAAGACTAAGCAGCATCGGAGACTGGGACCGAGCCGGCGCTCGATCCTCAAGGGCGCTGCCGCAGTGGCCGGCGTCGCAGCCGGCACCAAGGCGCTCGGCGGTTTTCCAACGGTCTGGGCGCAGGACACGAAAGACATCACGATCAACCACTCCGGCATGTCGTATTCGACGATCATCCAGATCGCCGAGCAGGCGACGGTTGATCTGCCGTTCTCGGTGGAGATGTCCGTTACAGATCACGCCGGCATGCTGAACCGGCTGACCACGCAGTCCGATTCCATCGATGTCGCCGATATCGAGCTGTGGATGCGGGTCATCACGGTACCGCGCGGCATCTACCAGGCGGTCGATCCGGCCAAGATCACACATTGGGACAAGGCAACAACGATCTATCGGGACGGCCAGCTGGAGGGCAAGCAGATCTCGCGTCAGGGGGTCTCGCCCCATGAGGTGATGTACTTCACCGACGCCGACGCGAATGCGCTCGCCGACGGCAACACCGATTACGCGACCATGATCCCGGGCGTGTTCAACGCCGATACGCTCGGCATTCAGCCGGTCGAGATCGGCCGTCCCATCAACAACTGGCATGAGCTCTTCAACGACGAGTTCAACGGCCGTGCGGCGGGCATGGACATCCCGCCGATCATGATCATGGATGCGGCGCTCGCCATCGAATCGACCGGCGAGTACACCTATGCCGACAAGGGCAACATGACCAAGGAAGAGATCACGATGACCGTCGACCGGCTCATCGATCTCAAGAAGAAGGGTCATTGGCGGGCGCTCTGGGGCACCTTCGACCAGTCGGTGCAGCTGATGACCTCGGGCGAGGTGGTGATCCAGTCGATGTGGTCGCCGGCGGTGACCGCCGTGCGCGCCCAGGGCGTGCCCTGCATCTATCAGCCGCTTGCCGAGGGCTATCGCGGCTGGGGCAACGGCCTCAGCCTGATGAGCCACCTCGAGGGCAAGAGGCTCGGCGCGGCCTACGACTACCTCAACTGGTACTACAGCGGCTGGATGGGCGCCTTCATCGCCAAGCAGGGCTACTATCTCGGCGTCTCGGAGACCGCGAAGGCCTTCATGGAGCCCTTCGAGTGGGATTACTGGTACGAGGGCAAGCCGGCCGAGGACACGATCCACGATCCTTACGGCACCCCGATGGAAAAAGCGGGGCACGTTCGCGACGGCGGCTCGTTCTCGCAGCGGTTCGGGAACATGGCGTGTTGGAACACGCTGATGGACAACCACCAGTTCCTGCTCAAGAAGTGGACCGAACTGCAGACGGCCTAAGTATCGTTATCCGCGCGGGGGGGGGGGGGGGGGCCCCCCCCCCCCCCCCCCAAAAAAAAAAAAAAAAAAAAAAAAAAAAAAACGCCCCCCCCCCCCCCCCAGCCGGCCCCCCCCCCAACCCCCCCAAAACCCCCCCCGGGGGGGCCGCCCGCCAACCACCCACGAGA
>JAPPNV010000307.1 GCA_028818565.1 Rhodospirillales bacterium
GGCCGAATTCGGCGCCGATCCCGTTCACCAGATAGCGGCGGTAGCTCTCCGGCAAAGCCTGCGGCTTGCTCGCGAAGAGGGCGAAGGTCGGCGGCCGCGCCTTCACCTGGGTGATGTAGCGGAGCTTCAGCCGCCGGCCGGCCGCAAGCGGCGGCGGATGATGGACGACCGCACCTTCCAGCCAGCGGTTGAGCGCGGCAGTGGGCACGCGGCGGTTCCAGGTGTCGAAGGCGGCGAGCACCGCCGGCATGATCGAGTCCGTCCCCGCGCCGGTCAGGCCCGAGCAGGTCACCACCGGAACGCCCTTCACCTGGGCAAGGGCGGCCTCCAGCCGGTCCTGAACCGCGGCGCGGGCGGCGGCGCGGTTTCGCACCAGGTCCCACTTGTTGAAGAGGATGACGATGGCCCGGCCTTCGTCCGCCACACGGGCGGCGATGGCCAGGTCCTGACGACCGGTGGGCTCGGATGCGTCCAGCACGACCAGCACCACCGCCGCCTGGCCAAGGGCGCGCTCGGCGTCGCGCGAGGAAAGCTTGTCCAGCGCCGCCACGGTCTTGGCGCGGCGGCGCATGCCCGCCGTATCGACCAGCTCTATCGCGCGGCCTTCGTAGGACCAGCGCACCGCGATCGAATCCCGCGTAAGCCCCGGCTCCGCGCCGGTGATGACCCGCGTCTCGCCCACCAGCCGGTTGAGCAGCGTGGACTTGCCGACGTTGGGGCGCCCCACGATGGCGAGCCGGAGCACATCTCTTGCAGGTGTCTTGCCCTCCGAGGCCTCGGAATCGAAAGGGCTGAGCGCATCGTAGAGGTCCGCGAGCCCCTCGCCATGCTCCGCCGAGATCGGGATCGGTTGCCCGAGCCCGAGGGCATGGCTCTCGGCGATTCCGCCCTCGGCCGCGCCGCCTTCGCACTTGTTGACCGCGAGGACGATCGGCACCTGCAGCCGCCGCAGCTGCTTCGCGAAGAACTCATCGGCCGGCGTCACCCCTGCCCGCCCGTCGATCAGGAGGAGCGCGGCATCGGCCTCCTCCAATGCGCGCTCGGTCTGCGCCATCATGCGCCCGGCCATCGTTTCCGGCGCCGCTTCCTCGAGCCCGGCGGTGTCGATGGCGCGGAAGCGGAGGGGGCCGATCCGCGCCCAGCCCTCGCGGCGATCCCGGGTCACGCCCGGCGTGGGCGCGACCAGCGCCGCGCGTCGGCCGACCAGCCGGTTGAAGAGCGTCGACTTGCCGACGTTGGGGCGTCCCACGATGGCAACGGTGAAGGCCACAGGCCCGGCCTCAGCCTCAGCGCAGCGCGATCAGGTCCGCTGCGTCGGTCAGGAGGAAGAGCGTCTGATCGGCGACCACGGGCGGCTCGCGAACGGCGTTCCCGACGTCGCGCCCGCCGAGAATGCTGCCGTCGTAGGGCGAGACCGCGATTATCCTGCCGTCCGACCCCGCAGCGATGAGCCGATCGCTGACGAGGACAGGGCCGCTCCAGAAGATCGGGTCCTCGCGATCCTCCGGGTCCTCGAAGCGCGGCAACGACCGCACCCAGAGGATGGCCCCGCTCTCGCGCGCGATGCAGAGAAGCTCGCCGTCTGCGGTCAACACGAAAATGAAGTCGCCCGCGACCCAGGGCGTGTCGAGACCGGCAATGTCCCGCTCCCAGATGCGCCGGCCGCTGCGCTCATCGATGGCGACCATGCGCCCGCCGTGGCCGATCGCGAACACCATGCCGCGGTCGATCACGGGGCTGCCGTCGATATCGTTGAAGGTGGCGATGGCGCCGATGCGCACACCCTGAACGGCGAGAATGTCGGCCCAGACCGTGCGGCCGTTCTCGACGCGAAGCGCCGTCAGCTCGCCGGACGAGAAGGGTGCGACGACGATGCCGCCCTCCACCGCCGGGGCCCCGCCGCCGAGAAAGCCCGCGCTCTCGGCGATCGCCGCATGGCTCCATTGCACGGCACCGGTGCGGGCATCCAGCACCCACAGCCGATTGTCGTGGCTGATGGCAAAGACGCGGCCGCCGGAGACCACGGGCGGCGGGCGCAAGGGCACGCCGACCGACTGCCGCCACTGCAGGGCACCGGTCTCAGCATCCAGCGCGAGCAGGTCGCCGAGGCCGGTCGTGGCGAACAGCCAGCCCCCTGCCACCGCGAGGCCGCCGCCGAATGCGCCCTCGTCATCCTCTTCCGGCAGCATGTCGGCGGCCCAGAGCCTCGCACCGGTGTCGGCATCGTAGGACGAGATCAGGCTCCTCGTATCCATGGTGAAGACACGGCCGCCGGCCACCACCGGCGACGCGAGAAGGGGCCCGTCGTCGTCGGTGCCGCTGCCGATCCTGGCGCGCCAGCGCTCGGCGAGAACGTCCGCGGCGGCGAGATGGTGCATGGCGTGGTGGGGGTAGCCGCCGGACTGAGGCCAGTCCTCGTTCACGTAGGCCGGCGGCAGGCGCACCGACAGCGCCTCGGCGCCGGGGTCCGGCTCCAGCTGCTGTTCGAGGAAGATCACCGAGAGTCGTTCGCCGGCCACCGGCGACGCCTCCGTATCGTCAAACCAGTCCGAGACGGTATCGCAGCCGCCCAGGCCGAGGAGGAGGCAGAGGCCGAGCAGGGTAGCGCTGCGCGCGATGCCCTTGGGTGCGGCGCGCCTCATTCCGCCGTGCTCCCGGCCGGCGAGTCGTCCGAGCCTCCGGCGTCGGCGCCGTCCCAGTCGGCCGACCGGGCGCTGCCCGCAAGCGCCTCCTCCAGATTGCCGCCGAGGCTCATCAGCAGCTCTGCCGCCCGCTGCCGCATGCCGAGCGGCGCAGCCGGGTCGCTGACAAGCTCGGCGAAGAGCGAGCGCGCCGCCGTCTCGTTGCCGGCGCGCAGCTCGGCGATGGCGGAGAGCTCCGCCGCCAGCGGCCGCCACGGCGAATGGCCCGCCAGCAGGGGCGCCAGCCGCTGGTTGACCTCCGCAGCGGACGCGCGGTCGACCAAGCGTTGCGCCGCAAGCAGGGCGCCGAGGTCGCGATAGAGCGGTTCGAGCCGGGAGTCGGCCGCGATCTGGTCGTAGACGAATATGGCGCCGCTGACATCCCCGCGACCGGCGCGCGCATCGGCCTCCGCGAGCCGGGCGAGCGCGGCGTATCCGGTTTCCGAATCGGCAGCGAGCGCCGCGAGCTGCTCGACGGCTTCCGACCCGCGTCCGGACTCGATCCCGGCCATGGCGGCTGCGAACTGCCGCCCCTCGGCCTCGCGGGCGCTCTCCCTGGCATCGGCAATCACCACATAGGCGACCGCAGCGCCGAGCGCCGCCACGCCCACCCCGAGCAGCCAGTAGCGCCACCGCCGCCACAGCTTGAGATAGCGTTCGTGCCGTAGGTCCTCATCGACCTCTCGGAAGATATCTGCCACGCGCGTGCCTCCGTCAGCGTCGCTTGGACTGCCAGCAAAGCCCGGGAGACCGGCTCAAGCGGCTTCGCGCCACTTGATCGAGCAGCCCATGGACGGCAACTGCTCCTCGGGCCCGCGCCCGGTCTCGGCGACCTGGATCATGGCCTCGAGGAGCTCCCGGCGCGCGTCGGGCACCGGCTCCATCCGCGAGGCGTCGAGCCGACCCCGGTATTGCAGGCCGAGATCGCGGTCGAAGCCGAAGAAGTCCGGCGTGCATGCCGCGTCATAGGCGCGCGCAACGTCCTGGGTCTGGTCGATGAGGTAGGGGAAGCCGAACCCGTGCTGGCTGCCGAACAGCTTCATGTTCTCGAAGGAATCGGCGGGATAAACCTTGGTGTCGTTCGGCATGATGGCGACCGCGCCGATCCCGTGGCTCTTGAGCTCGTCCACGTCCCCCACGATCCGGTCGATGACGGCCTTCACGAACGGACAATGGTTGCAGAGGAACATCACCAGCGTGCCGCGCTCGCCGGCGCAGTCCGCGAGCGTGTAGGTCTTGCCGTCGGTCCCCTCCAGCCGAAAGTCCACCGCCTTCCAGCCGAAATCGCAGACGGGTGTGGTCATCGCCGCCATGGGCGTCGTCTCCCTAACCGTGCGGGTTCACCGCCTAATCGTGAGTCGAGAACGATGGTGTAGAATCACAAGCATAGCCCAAAAACGCAACGAAGTGGGCGACACTATGGCGGCGTTGCGGGCGTGAGCGAGATCGGGGGCAGCGACGATGAGCGAACGGATCCGTCGGTATCGAGCCTTCTGGCCCTACTATGTATCCGAACACAGCCGGCCGTGGACACGCCGGATGCACTTCGTCGGCACCACGGGCTCCGTTGCTCTGGTCGTCGTGGCCGGTGTCCTGGGCGAGCCGCTGCTGCTGATTGCCGCACTCGTTTGCGGCTACTTCTTCGCCTGGCTCAGCCACATGTTGATCGAGCGCAACCGGCCGGCCACCTTCACCTACCCGCTGTTCAGCCTGGCCGGCGATTTTCACATGTGGGCGCTGATGTGGCTGGGCCGCATGGACGCCGAGGCCGAGCGGCTGTCCGCCTCAGGCAGATCCGACCAGCCGGCACCGTAGCGGCACCGGCGGCGAGGCTCCGCCCCGGATGGCTCAGGCCGCGTCGGAGCGCGGCCTGACGGCCACGTAGGCCTTGCGGTAGTGCTCCAGGCAGTAGGGCTTGCCGAGCAGCGCAAGCTCGCCGCAGAAGTGGAAGCAGGGCTCGTCCGGATGGCCGATCGGCCATTTGCACGCCGAGCTGCCGACGGCGAGGGACGGCTCCGGCGCCCGCGATCTTGCCGGCACCACGATCCCAGACTGCGCCGCAGCCGACTTGCGCCCGTTCGTGCCATGCACACCGTTTACGCCATTCACGCCGTTCTTGACCTTCGGCGTGCGCGAATAACTCTTTCCGCGCCGGATCGGCGACGGGCGCGGCGGCAGTTGCAGGCGATGTGCCTTGCCGACGACGGCATTCTTTGACATGCCGACCGCACGCCCGATCTCGGCGGTCGTGAGTCCTTCGTTCCACAGCCGGGTCACGGTGGCGACCCGCTCCGGCGTCCAGGCTGTCATAACCGTCCCTCCGTCCGGTGCCGGGCTTGCACCGGTCCAAATATTGTCGCGCTGTGCCCTAAACTCCCAATATACAGTATCACACACTAAATGCAAGCCTGAGTGGGCCATATATAGGGGCGGAGACCGGCTCGCGGCTCGGGCGCGCAAGTGCGCCGGGCCTTGCACGACCGCCTGAACATGGGCTAAGTCTCGGATTAGGGAGGAAAAATAAGAAGGGTAAACCCGCGGTTGGGAGGAAGGCGATGACATGGACGGTGGCATCCGGTCGTGCGTCGCGCGCATGGCCGGAGCGGAGACTCCTGCCGGGCGCGGGCTGAGACGAGCGCTGCCTTGAGCCTGTTTCGCCGACGCAAGAGGCTGAGCCGATGGGCCCGCGTGCGGCGGTTCGTGTGGCCCAGCATGGGCTGGGGCCGGGTCCTCCGATTCTGGACGTTCAAGCTCAAGCGCCTGCAAGGCTCGCCCTACGCCATCGCCTGCGGCTTCGCGTGCGGGGCAGCGGTTTCGTTCACGCCCTTGATCGGGTTCCACTTCATTCTCGCTGCGGTGCTCGCGTGGGCGCTGCGCGGCAACATCATCGCGTCGGCGATCGGCACCGCGGTCGGCAATCCGTGGACCTTCCCGTTCATCTGGGCGGGGATCATTTGGCTCGGAACCTGGATTCTCGGCTACGAGCGCGGCCAGGAGCTGCCGGTCGATATGACGATCGGCACCATTTTCGAGGAGCCGGGCACGGTGCTGCTGCCCATGCTGGTGGGCGGCCTGCCGGTGGCGGTGGTGGTGTGGATCTTGTTCTTCTTCCCGATCCGGCGGGTGGTGGGCAACTACCAGCACCACCGCCAGGCCAGGCGCCTGAAGCGGCGCCGGGTGCTCGATGAGGAACGCCGGGCCAGACTGGACACCGCGCCGCAGGCGGATGACGAAATCTCCATCCCCGATGCAGCCCCTGAGCCCGCCCAGGGGGACGCCGAGCCGGCCGCCGCGAACGTGACACATCTCGACCAGGTGCTGGTGGACCGCGGCCGCTGATGGTGCGCATGCCGTGAGCGCCGCTGCCGAGCCGCCGGCCTGGCCCATGATCGTCGGCCTCGGCGCCGACATCGTCGACATCCGGCGGATCGCGGGCACGCTCGATCGTTTCGGCGCGCGCTTCACCCACCGCGTGTTCACCGCAGTCGAACGCGCACGCGCTGAGCGCCGGCTGAGGCCGGAGGAGACCTACGCCCGTCGCTTCGCCGCCAAGGAGGCCTGCGCGAAGGCCCTCGGCACCGGGCTCCGCCAAGGTGTCTTCTGGCGCGACATGGCGGTGGTCAATCTGCCCAGCGGCCAGCCGACCATCGAACTGACCGGCGGCGCGCTCAAACGCTTGCAATCGCTCACGCCTTCGGGCATGAGGTGCCGGATCGACGTGACCATGACCGATGAGCCACCCATCGCCCAGGCCATCGTGGTGATTACGGCAATCCCTGCAACCGACTGACGGCAACGAGGGCAGCGGGCGGCCCGGGCCGCCAACAGCTGGAACCGAACCAACCGCACATGGCGCGCGCCAAATCTGAAGGCAAGGGCTCAGCCAAGCGCAGATTCAGCGGCTTCTGGGACACGATCCGGACCCTGATCTACGCGGTGCTTGCCGCGCTGATCGTCCGTACCGTCGCGATCGAGCCCTTCAACATCCCCTCGGGCTCGATGATTCCGACCCTGCTCGTCGGCGATTACCTGTTCGTGTCGAAGTACGCCTACGGCTACAGCACGTACTCGCTGCCGTGGGGCGTCGACATCTTCGACGGACGGATCATCGACAGCCCGCCCGATCGGGGCGATGTCGCGGTTTTCAAGCTGCCTCGCGACAACGCGACCGACTACATCAAGCGCATCATCGGGCTCCCGGGCGACCGCATCCAGGTGCTCAAGGGCGTCCTCCACATCAACGGGACGCCGGTGAAGCGCGAACGGATCGACGATTACAGCTACACGGACCGCTACGGCCGCGAGCGGATCCTGCGCCAGTATCGCGAGACGCTGCCCAACGGCGTGAGCTACTTGACCCTCGACGCGACGCCCACCGGGGGCCTCGACAACACGCAGATCTATACCGTGCCCGCCGATCACTACTTCGCCATGGGCGACAACCGGGACAACTCGCTCGACAGCCGTGTGCCCTCGGTCGGGTTCATCCCGTCCGAGAACCTCGTGGGCCGGGCCGAGTTCATCTTCCACTCGCTGGAAGATGGAGCCAGCATCGGGGAGGTCTGGAACTGGCCGAGCGCGACACGCAGCGATCGGGTCTTCAAGGCGATCGACTAGCGCCCGCAGGCGCAGCCGAGCCGCCGCCGGAGCCGGCGGCAGACAGCGCCGAAGCGGCGAGCTCTCTCGAAGAGGCTCTGGGCCACCGCTTCGCGCGTCCCGCGCTGCTCGCTCTCGCGCTCCGCCATCCGAGCGCCGGCACACAGGCAGGCAGCAACCAGCGCCTCGAATTCCTGGGCGACCGCGTGCTCGGCATGGTCGTGGCGGCGATGCTGTACGAGGCGTTCCCGCACGAGGCCGAGGGCGCGCTGTCCCAGCGCTATTCCGCGCTGGTTCGCCGCGAGGCGTTGGAGGGCGTGGCCCGCAGCCTCGCGCTCGGCGACCGGCTCACCCTGAGCCGCAGCGAGGGCGCCGCCGGCGGACGCGACAATCCGGCCAACCTGGCAGATGCCTGCGAGGCGGTCATCGGCGCGCTCTATATCGACGGCGGTCTCGAAGCCGCCGAGCGCTTCATCCGCCGCTACTGGGCGCCGGCAATGAACGCCGACCCCGAGCCACCGCGCGATCCCAAGACCCGGCTCCAGGAGTGGACTCAAGCGCGGACTCTCGGGCTCCCGGTCTACCGCACGCTCTCCTCCAGCGGCCCCGCCCATGCCCCGCTCTTCGAGGTCGAGGCGGAGGTCGCCGGGCTTGGCAAGGCGCTCGCCACCGGCGCCACCAAGCGTGCGGCAGAGCAAGGCGCCGCGGGCAAACTGCTCGCGCGCATTGCGGCAGGCGGGAGTGATGGCCATGGCTGATGGCGGCACCCGCGCGGGCTTCGTCGCCGTGCTGGGAGCACCCAATGTCGGCAAGTCGACGCTGGTCAACCAGCTGGTCGGCGCCAAGGTCGCCATCGTCACACCCAAGGTGCAGACCACGCGCAGCCGGCTGCGCGGCATCCGCGTGATCGACGAGGTCCAGCTCGTCTTCGTCGACACGCCGGGAATCTTTGCCGCCAAGCACCGCTTCGAACGCGCGATGGTCCACGCCGCCTGGAGCGGCGCGCACGATGCCGACGCCATTCTGCTGCTGGTGGACGCGCGGCGCGGGCTGACGGGCGAAACCAGGGCGATCGTCGACCGGCTCAAGGAGACCGATCGCGAGGCCCTGGTGGCCCTCAACAAGATCGACCTGGTGCCGCGCCACGCGCTGCTACCGCTTGCCGCGGGGGTCAAGGAGACCGGGCTCGCGGTCGAAATCTTCATGGTCTCGGCGCTCGACGGCGACGGAGTCGACGACCTGCTGGACGTGCTCAAGTCGCGGATGCCGCCCGGCCCCTGGCTCTACCCGGAAGACCAGCTCACCGACATATCGGAGCGCCTGCTGGCGGCGGAGATCACGCGCGAGCAGCTCTTCCTGCAGCTGCGCCAGGAACTCCCCTATGCCGTCGCGGTCGAGACCGAAGGCTGGACCAGCGCCCGCAACGGGGGCGCACGGGTCGAACAGGTGATCTACGTGCAGCGGGAGACGCACAAGGGCATCGTCCTCGGCAAGGGCGGGCAGCAAATCAAGGCGATCGGCACGGCGGCACGCGCCGAGCTTTCCCATATCCTCGGCCGCCCCATCGACCTCAAGCTCTTCGTCAAGGTGCGGCAGCGTTGGCTCGAGGACCCTGAGCGCTACCGCGACATCGGCTTGGAGTACGACGTCTAGCCCCCTTAATTGCGCCGCGCTCCTGTGCCACAGTGCCGCCCGCGCTCTGGACAGGGAGAGTGCGGGATGACGACAGGCGGCTCAGAGCGGCCCGGCGGCGTTCGCTACGAGCCCGACGAACGACCGCCCATCGCGCTCAGCTGCGGCCTCGGCCTGCAGCTCGCCGTCCTTTGCATCGCCGGCGTCGCGCTGACGCCTGCAATCGTGGTCCGCGCCGCCGGCGGGGCGGAATCCTACTTGACGTGGGCGGTCTTCGGCGCCGTCCTGGTCAGCGGCATCACCTCGGTCATACAGGCGGTCCGCGTCGGGCGGATCGGTGCGGGCTACGTCCTTGTCATGGGCACCTCCGGTGCCTTCATCGCGATCTGCGTCGGCGCGATTGCCCAGGGCGGACCGGCGATGCTGGCGACGCTGGTGGTGATCTCCGCCCTTTTCCAGTTCCTGCTCGCGTGGCGGCTCTCGCTGCTCCGGCGGATTTTGACACCGACCGTCTCGGGCACGGTCATCATGCTGATCCCCGTCACGGTGATGCCGATCGTCTTCGGCATGCTGGGCCAGGTCCCGGAAGGCACCTCGGAGCTCGGCGCGCCGCTCGCAGCGCTTGTGACCGTCCTCGTCCTGTGCGGCATCTCGCTTAAAGCCACGGGTGCCCTCCGGCTCTGGGCGCCGGTCATCGGCATCGTTGCCGGCTGCGGGGTCGCCGGGTACTTCGGCTTCTACGAGGTCGGCGGCATCGCCGCGGCGTCCTGGGTGGGTGTGCCATCCGGCGGATGGCCGGGCTTCGATATCGAATTCGGGCCGGTCTTCTGGGGGCTCCTGCCGGCCTTCGTCTTCGTGACCCTGGTCGGCGCCGTCGAAACGGTGGGCGACGGCATCGCCATCCAGCGCGTCTCCTGGCGCAAGCCTCGGGCGGTGAATTTTCGCGCGGTGCAGGGCGCGGTGGGCGCCGACGGCGTGGGCAACCTGCTCTCCGGCCTGATGGGGACCGTGCCCAACACAACCTATTCCACGAGCATATCCGTGACCGCGCTTACCGGCGTGGGCGCCCGCAGCGTGGGCGTCGCACTCGGGATCGCATTCGTCCTGGTGGCGTTCATTCCAAAGGCGCTCGCCGTCGTGCTGGCGATACCGGGGCCGGTTGCGGCGGCCTACATCACGGTTCTGCTGGGGCTGCTCTTCGTGGTCGGAATGAGGATCGTCATTCAGGACGGGGTGGACTACCGCAAGGGCCTGATCGCAGGGGTGTCCTTCTGGATCGGGGTCGGCTTCCAGAACGGCGTGATCTTTCCGGAGCATGTCACGGGCATCGCCGGCGGGCTCCTGGAGAACGGCATGACGGCCGGCGGGATGACGGCGATTCTGCTCACGCTCTTCGTGGAGCTGACGGCACCCCGCCGGCGCCGCATCCAGGAGCCCTTCGAGATCGCCTCGCTGCCGAAGATCAGAGAATTTCTGCAGTCCTTCGCTTCCCGCAACGGCTGGGGCGAGGCGATGGCGCACCGCCTCGACGCTGCGGCCGAGGAGGCGATTCTGACGCTCCTGCGGCACGACGAAGAGGAAGAGGCGGAGGGCGCGCCGCACCGGACGCGACGGCTGCTGCTTACCGCCCACAAGGAGGGCGGTGCTGCGGTGCTGGAGTTCATCGCTGCACCCGGCGAGGAGAACCTGGAGGACCGGATTGCGCTCATGGGCGAGTCATCCGACGATGCACCGGAGCGGGAGGTGTCGCTGCGGCTGCTGCGCCACCTCGCCTCCTCGGTCCACCACCAGCAGTATCACGACACCGATATCGTCACGATCCGCGTGGAGGCGCAGGCGGCGAACCAGGGCTGACGCTCAGCTAAGGAACGCATCCACCACGCGATTGAAGCGCTCCGGGTTCTCCAGGAACATGAAGTGATTGCCGCCGTCGGTTTCCTCGAATATTTCGAGCTGCGAGCCGGCAATCTGGTGGTGCATCCACTCCTGCGAGCGCCAGTCGATCAGGCTGACACGGCCGCCGACGATGAGCGCCGGCAGCGTGACGCGGGGGATCAGGTCGCGCCAGTCCTGCGTCGAGTGGTTGAGGAGCAGCGTGGCCGCGTGGCGGCGCGGCATCTTGCGGTTCTGCTCGATGACCCACGCCACCCGCTCCTCTGGAAAGCCGCCGGTGAACATGCTGCTGATGAAGCCCTTCGTGGTCCCCACGCCCTCCTTCCCGGCGAGAGCGGCAATGGTCTGGTAGAGGCTTGCGCCGTTAAAGATCGCGCCGGCGTCCTGCTTCTCCTGCTCGGACCACTCGTCGCGCGCGGTGATGGCGGGCATCTGGTCGACCAGAACGAGGCGCTCCAGCCCCTCTTCGCCGAAGAGGTCGATGTAGCACCAGATCACGGAGCACCCCATGGAGTGGCCCAGCAGGCTCACCCGCTCCAGGCCGAGCGCCGCGATCGCGTTGCGCACGTCCATGGCGAGACGCTGGATCTTGTAGCCGTGCTCGGGCTTGTCGGACTCGCCGTGCCCGCGCATGTCGAAGGCGATGACCCGGCGGCTGGCCGAAAGCCCCTCCACCTGCGCCTCGAACTGCGCGGCGGTCTGCGACCAGCCGGGGATCATGACGAGGGGCGCGCCGCTCCCCTTCTCCACGTAGTGAAGGCGGATTCCGTCGTTCGTCGTGACATGCGGCATGGTTCGGTCTCCTCCTCAAGCCGCCGGCCGCGCCGGGGCGCCGAGTCGCTCGCGGCGGGGCAGGCCCGCATAGAATAGCGCGCCGAGGAAGGCGATCGCGGCGATCAGGATAACGGCCGTGCCGTAATGCTGCTCGGCATCGTAGATCGCGCCTGCGGAGAACGGCCCCAGCAGCCCGCCGAGCCCGTAGGCGATGGCGATACGGCCGAAGACCCTCGGCAGCGCCGCCGCCCCGTAGTAGCCCGCGATGGTCACCGGGTGGGCGCTTGCAACGACGCCGAAGGCCATGCCGACTGCGGCGATGGCGGTGAGCCCCATGACGACGCCGGGCGCGAAGAAGAGCGCCAGCAGAAACGCACCCATGACGAGCCCCACGCCCGTGAGGACGCGCCGGCCCGTCAGCGCATCGACGAGAACACCGCCGACCAGCCCGCCGGCCACGTAGCCTGCGCTGGAGAGCATCGGCGCGAACTGGGTTTGATCCGCAGACGCCCCCCAGGCGGCCATCATCGTCGCCGCGTGACCGATGACCACGAGCGCCGTGAAGGCGATGCAGAAAAAGCCCAGGAAGATCGCGATCACCACGCGGGGCCGGCCGGTCAGGATGTCCTGGAAGAGCCCGATCGCACCGGTCGCCGGCGCTTCCTTGCGGGAGAGCGTGATGAGCGCGGCAGCGATCACAATGGCCAGAAAATTCACCGCAGCTGTCACGCCGAAGGTCGTTTCCGGCCCCGTCGAAGCCATGAGAATGGCAAGGCCGGCTGACCAGGCAATGCCGCCCATGGCGACCGCCGACATGTTGATGCTCATGGCGATGCTGGGTCTCACCGGCCCGTCGATGCTCACCGCGGTCATTGCGACGAAATAGACGACGCCGACGGCAAAGCCGTAGAAAACGCCGTAGCCGACATAGAGCGCCGCGACCGATTGGCCGAAGCCCGCGAGCGCGAACCCGGCCACCGTCACCGCCGCCATGACCAGGGTGAGCTGCGGGAGCGTGAACCAGCGCAGCAACCGGTGCATCACGAAGCAGCCGATCGTCGCGGTGAACAGGCAAAGCGACTGCGCACCGCTCACCGTCGCACGGTCGGCACCCAACTCGGCTTCGAGCGGCGCCACGAAGACGCTCCAGGCGTAGAGGATCCCGGTCGAGAGATTGATCAGGACCCCGGCTGCGAGCGGGAAGTACGGGCGCAGCGCCGCACCCAGTCGCGATTCCATCGGCGCTCCACGGTTGGATGCGCCACGGTGGCCTGAACGGGTGGCGCCGGGTCAGCCTATGGGTGGCGGTCCGGCCCGTCCAGGGGTGGGCTCGCCGCGTCGCTGTTCTCGCGCGCCCGCCGGCCAAGCCAGAACACGGCGATCCAGACCGGCAGGCTCAGCACCACGGCGACGATGGCGATGCCGGGCGGGCCGAACAGGCCGACGGGGAGCGACGCCGCCACGGTGGCGACCCCGAGAACGACGCCCGCGATCCACGCCAGTCGCGGATGCCCGAGCCGCCCCAGCCGCCGGCAGGCCAATGCCAGCGGCAGGCCGCAGACCGCCGCCACGATCAGCGACGGCACGGCCATGAGCGCCGCCATTGCCCCCTCGCCGGGCGCCGCCGACGTCGGGCCAAAGCGGATCACGGCCGACGCCAGCACGCCCGCCGGCAGCCACAGCAGCGCGGCGGCGTAGAAGGAGGCCTGCGACCGCCGGCGCGGGGAGCGATCCGCCATACTGTCGTCTACTCCTGCGCCTGGGACTCGGCTTCCTGCCGCGTCATGTCCTCCTGATGGCTGCGCAAGGGCTCCGGCCAGGTGGACTTGATGAAGGCGAGGACATCGCGGATTTGATCGTCGGTGAGAATTTCGGCGTACCCCGGCATTCCGCTTTCGAAGTTGGCGATCCCGCGCGCCGCCAGCAACCCCTCGCCGCCCAGTTTCGTGTAGTCGAACAGCAGCCGGTCGCCGTGGTGCCAGGTGTGGCCGGTCGCGTCGTGAGGCGGAGCGGGATAGAGGCCGTCGTCGCCCCTCCGCCGCCAATTCGGCGCGCCTTCCAGGTCCGCGCCGTGGCACGAGGCACAGTGCTCGGCGTAAAGCGAGGCGCCGCGCGCGAGATCGTCCGATGCCCAGGCGACCTGCCCGACCAGCAGCCAACCGGCGATGGCTGCCGCTGTCACGACGATTGCTCGTGCCGTCATCCGCATGCCGCCCTCAGACCCGCGCCGCACGAAGGCGGAGCGCGTTGCCGATGACCGACACGGAGGAGAGGCTCATCACGGCGGCGGCGATCATTGGCGAAAGCAGGATGCCGAACGGGGGGAACAGCACGCCCGCGGCGATGGGGATGGCGGCCGCGTTATAGACGAAGGCGAGGAAGAGGTTCTGGCGCACGTTGCCCATGGTCGCCCGTGCCAGCCTGCGCGCGCGCACGATGCCGCGCAGGTCGCCCTTGACCAGCGTAATGCCCGCGCTCTCCATCGCGATGTCGGCACCGGTGCCGAGGGCGATTCCGACATCGGCCAGGGCCAGAGCCGGCGCGTCGTTCACCCCGTCGCCGGCCATGGCGACGGTCCGGCCCTCGCGGCGGAACTGCTCGACCAGCGCGCCCTTCTCTTCCGGCCCGAGCGCGGCGCGCACCTCGCCGATACCCAATGCGGCGGCGACGATCCCGGCCACACGCGGGCTGTCGCCGGTCGCCATGACGACGGTGAGGCCCATCCCTTCGAGAGCGCGCAGGGCCTCGGGCGCGGTCTCCCTCACCGTGTCGGCGACACCAACAACACCCACAGGGATGCCGTCCACCGCGACATACATCGCGGTCTTGCCGGCACCCTCCAGCGCCTCTGCCTGGCGCGCGTGTTCGCCGAGCGGGATACCGAGCGATTGCATCATGGCGGCGTTGCCGAGCGCCACAACGTGGCCCTCGACCTGCCCGTGCACGCCCCGGCCGGCCACGGACTCCACGTCGCTCGCCGCGAGGTACGGCGCGCTTGCGGCCTCGGCTGCCTCGACGACCGCTTCGGCGAGCGGATGCTGGGCGCTTCGTTCGAGGGCCGCCGCGAGCGCGAGCAGCCGGATCCGATCGATGTCGCCCAGCGGAATGACATCGGTCACGGCGGGCCGACCTTCCGTGAGCGTGCCGGTCTTGTCGACGACCAGCAGGTCGGCCCTGGCGAGACGCTCCAGCGCCTCGGCATCGCGCACCAAGACGCCCGCCTGGGCGCCGCGCCCGGCGGCCACCATGATCGACATCGGCGTCGCCAGCCCGAGCGCACACGGGCAGGCGATGATGAGCACGCTCACGGCTGCGGTCAGGGCGTAGGCCAGCGCGGGCGACGGGCCGGCCACAACCCACACTATAGCCGCCAGCACTGCGACGGCGACCACGGCAGGGACGAAGACGCCGGCGACCCGGTCGGCAAGCGCCTGGATTGGCGCGCGGCTGCGCTGCGCCTTTGCCACCAGGGCGACGATGCGGGCGAGCGTGGTTTCGGCGCCCACCCGCTCCGCCCGCATCACCAAGGTGCCGGACCTGGCGAGCGTGCCGCCGGTGAGCGGATCGCCCGGCCCCTTCTCCACCGGGAGCGGCTCGCCGGTGATCATGCTCTCGTCGAGGGTAGCGCGGCCCTCGGTTACCACGCCATCCACGGGCACGCTCTCGCCGGGCCGCACGCGGAGCCGATCGCCGACGCGGACCTCGTCGAGCGGCACGTCCTTCTCGCCGCCCTCCTCCAACCGGCGTGCCGTCCTCGGCGCGAGACCCATCAGCGCACGGATCGCATCGCCCGTCCGTACACGCGCGACCGTCTCCATCACCTGCCCGGCCAGCACGAGCACGAGGATCACTGCCGCCGCCTCGAAGTAGGCCGGCGGTTGCCCTCCGGCGGTGAGGATTTCAGCCGGAAAGGCGCCGGGTGCAAGCAGACCTGCGAGGCTGAAGAGCCAGGCGGCGCCGGTGCCGAGGGCGATCAGCGTCCACATGTTGGGCGAGCGGTTGCGTACCGAGGCGAGGCCGCGCAGGAAAAACGCGCGCGCGATCCAGAGCACCGGTGTAGCGAGCAGGAATTGGAGGGCGACAAAAGCGCGCGGCCCGAGCCAGCTGTCGAAGGGGATGCCGGCGTGGCTCCCCATCTCCAGCGCGAATACGGCGGCCGCAAGCGGTCCGGCGAGCCAGAGTCGACGGCGGAGATCGCGCAGCTCGGGCGAGGGCCCCGCGTCGGCCACCGGCATCATCGGCTCCAGCGCCATGCCGCAGATGGGGCAGTCCCCCGGCGTGGCCTGCACGATCTCGGGGTCCATCGGGCAGGTGTAGAGGCTGCCTTCGGGCGCAGGCTCCGGTGCCGGGCGCTCGCCGAGGAAATCCTCCGGCGCCGCAGCAAAGCGCTCACGGCAGCGGGCGCAGCAGAAATAGAACGTCTGCCCCTCGTGCCGCACCGTGTGGCGCGCGCCGGCAGGCTCCACGCTCATCCCGCAGACCGGATCGCGCGCCGTGGTCTCCACCGCTGTCCCCGGTTCCACTGCAAACCTCTTGTGGACTTATCCCACCAAGAATGTAGAGATTCCAGTGACTGGAAGGTCAAGAAGGTCTGGTCCTTGACCCTCCAGCAACAGGAACCTTTATGAGGGCGTCGCGGAGGTGGTCATGAAGATAGCCGACGTGGCCGAAGCGAGCGGGCTCTCGGCGAAGACGATCCGCTACTACGAGGACATCGGTCTCGTCCGGCCAATGCGGAGCGAGAACGGCTACCGCGCGTTCGTCGAAACAGACGTGCACAAGCTCCGGTTCCTCGCCCGTGCCCGCTCCCTCGGGTTCTCGATCGACGAATGCCGGACGCTGCTCTCGCTGTATGAGGACCGCGCGCGCGCCAGCGCCGACGTCAAGACGCTGGCCGCGGCCCATCTGCGCCGCATCGATCGCAAGATCGCCGAGCTCGAAGGACTGCGCGGCACGCTCGCGACTCTTGTGGCGCAATGCCACGGCGACGAGCGGCCGGAGTGCCCGATCCTCGACGACCTCGCCGGCCCGGCCCATGCGGGCGAACGATGCTGAAAACCTGGAAGGACAAGCTCTACCTCGTCGCGATCGCGGCCGCGGCGGTCGTGGGCGTGGTCGGATGGCTGCAGTGGTTCGACGACGACCACGAGCATCACGACGAGGCCCAGACGGCCCTGACCATCCCGGCCTTCACGGCCGAGGCGCAAGCGGGCCAGGCGCTCTTCGAGGAAAACTGCGTAACCTGTCACGGCCGCCACGCGACGGGGTCGGACCAGGGGCCGCCGCTGGTCCACAGGATCTACGAGCCCAATCATCACGGCGACATGTCGTTCCGCCTCGCCGCGCGGCAGGGCGTTCGCGCGCATCACTGGGACTTCGGCAACATGCCGCCGGTCGAGGGCGTCTCGGACGACGACGTGATCAAGATCACCCGCTACGTGCGCGAGCTGCAGAAGGCCAACGGCATCTTCTAACGCGCGTTACGCCGGCTTTGAAAAATCTCCGGTGTCCGGGTCCATGGTCCAGAGATCGCCGTCGGCGATGTCGAACCAGGCGCCGTGCAGGCTGAGCCGGCCGCGCTCCTCGAGGATCGAGACACAGGGGAAGGTCCGCAGATTCGCGATCGAATGACGTATCGACACGCGTTCGAGGGCGGTCTGCCGTTCGGCATCCGTCATTGGGTCGCAGGCCGCGATTTCGCTGGCGGTGGGTCCCAGCAGCTTCATCCACCTGCCGATGAAGTCGCCTGGAGAAAGCGGTTCCGCCGTCGGGTGCAGTGCCGCCCGGATGCCACCGCAGCGGCCGTGGCCGAGCACGACGATGTGCCTGACCTTGAGGCTCTGCACCGCGAATTCGAGCGCGGCGGAGGTGCCGTGAAGGGAGCCGTCGGGCTCATAGGGCGGCACCAGGTTGGCGACGTTGCGGACCACGAACATTTCGCCAGGCGCGGCGTTGAAGATGGTCTCCGGCGCCGAGCGGGAATCGCAGCAGGCGATGACCATGACTTCGGGCTTCTGCCCCTGCTCGGCAAGCGCGTGGTAGCGCGCGTGCTCCCGCGCAAAGCGGTCGCCCTTGAACGAGCGATAGCCATCCAGCAGTGCTTCAGGGAAATCGGTCATCGGGGTCCACGCGTGTGTTCTGCGCCGCGGGCGGGTGCGGCATGGCCGGGCATATAAGCGATCTGCGCCGAGAGTGCGACTCGCCCGCTGGCTGACGTGCTCGGGCCTGCACCGGCCCGAAAGATCGGTTGCAGGGCCAGACCCGCCCCCGCAGGATGGCGGGCACCATAAGGACGCTAGCGACGAGGACAGGACAATGACGAAACTGACTGCAGTCACCATTCTTGTAGCCGGCATAGCACTGGCCGCAACGTCTCAGATAGCGAGCGCAGCGGAGCAGGCGAGCGCCGCGATGATGAACGCGAACGGAGAATCGGTTGGCGCGGTGACGCTGAGAGAGACCCCGCAAGGCACACTGTTGCACGCGAAGCTCGAAAACCTCCCGGCCGGCGCCCACGCCTTCCACGTCCATGCGGTCGGCGTATGCGAGCCGCCCTTCAAGTCGGCGGGAGGTCACTTCAATCCGGAGGGCAAGAAGCACGGGATCGACAGCGCCGAGGGAATGCACGCGGGCGATATGCCCAATATCCATGTCCCGGACTCGGGCGCGCTGGAGATCGAGGTGCTGAACGCGCAGTTGCGGCTGGATGCATCGCTCTTCGACGAGGACGGTGCGGCGATCGTGATTCACGACGGCCCCGATGACTACGTGTCCGATCCGGCGGGCGCCGCCGGGCCGCGCATCGCCTGCGGCGTCATCGCTCAGTAGCACTGCCCGAGAGTCGCGGCTCTCCGCCCGGCTTGTGGTACACGCGCCGGGTCCGCTAGGAGTCGGGTATGAGCGAACGTGGCAACCCGGCCTTCGGCTTCACCGTAGGCCCGGTAATGCCGGCGGAGCGGGATGGCGCCGCCGGCGACCGGCAGCGCTACCGCGAGATGCTGGACGACTGCCGCTTCGGGCAGGCACTGGGCTTCGGCAGCGTCTGGGTGCTGGAGCACCACTTCACCGACTACTACCCCTCGCCCTCGCCGCTGCTCTTCCTCAGCCACGTCGCGGCGGCCTGCCCCGGCTTGGGGCTCGGCACCGCGGTCATCGTGCTGCCCTGGTACGAGCCGGTGCGGTTCGCCGAAGACCTGGCGATGCTGAGCCTGATGACCGATGCCGACCTGCATATCGGCCTCGGGCGCGGCGTGGCTCGGATCGAGTACGACGCGCGCGCCATCGACATGGCGCACTCGCGCGAGCTCTTCCGCGAAAACTGCGAGATCGCCAAGGGGCTGCTGAGCGGCGCGCCCTTCAGCTACGAGGGCACCCACGCCACCATCCCGCGCGAGGTCTCGCTCCGGCCGGGGCCGGCGCGCGATCGCATCCACCTCTACGGCGCCTGCAACAACCCCGGCACCGCCGAGCGCATGGCGGAGATGGGGCTCGGTCTGCTCTGCACCTCGGCCTCGCCCTTCCAGATGAACACCGACGCCATCGCCGCGTGGAAGGCGATCACGGCGTCCAAGGGCGGGCCGGCCGACGCCAATATCCCGCTCTGGATCCACTGCTTCATCGCGGACAGCGAGGCGGAGGCGCGTGACGAGGCGATCGCCTATCTGGTCGCCTTCTTCCGTGCGGTGGTCCGGCACTACGAGACCCACGCCAACCCGTGGAAGGATGTGCCCACCTACGAGCGCAACGTGCAGCAGATGGAACGTATGGAGGCGATGGCGGATCCCGCCAATCTGCCGCCCTTCCTGAAACACCAGCTGGTCGGCACGCCGGAGCAGGTCGCGGCCCAGGTGCGGCACTACCGGGAGCTCGGGATCACCCAGTTCGCCATCAACACCGCGCAACCCACCCGGCCCGCCGAAAGCCGCCACCGCTCGATGGAACGCTTCGCCCGCGAGGTGATGCCGCTGGTTTGACACCTCGGTTTGTGAGGCAAGGCAATGTCGCGACGGGTTGCCATTATCGGTGCGGGAGTGTCGGGACTCGGGGTGGCATGGGCCCTGAATCGCCACCCCGAACAATTCGATTTTCGCGTGTTCGAGGCGCATTCTCAGGTCGGCGGCAATGCCATAACGGCCGACATGCCGCAAGACGACGGGACGTCGATTCCGTTCGATATTTCCGTCACCGCGTGCATTCCCACGGTTTACCACCATATCGTTCTGTTCATGAAGCAACACGGTATCGAGCTTGTCGATACCAGGTTCAGCTACAGCGTAAAGTATCGCGGCGACGTCTATGCCCACGATTTCGACTCGGAAATCAGGCGGCAATTGCAACCGGAAATCGAGAAATTTCAGAAGATCCTGAGACGATTGAAGTGGTTCGGTCGGCTCAACCGCTCCAGATCCAGATTGCTCAATGCTCTGAATCCATACAACTACATCAGCATGGGTGCAGTTCTCAACTTTGGCAGGCTCTCCGGAGATTTCAGGTACAAGATACTGAAGCCCATGTTCGTCAACTTCCTGATGGCGACGAACGTATTCGACATGCCGGCGTCCCTCTTTTCCCGATACCTGGAGTTCTTCGATATCGAAACCGCCACGCCGATGCAGACCTGGGACCGGGGCTCGCGTCGTATCTACGAGAACATGTCGGCCGCCTTTCAGGACAGGATTTACCTCGACCGGCCGGCCCGAAAAGTATATCGGCGCTCATCCGATGTCGTCGTCGAGGACGAAAACGGAGAGACAGAGACCTTCGACGAGGTCGTTTTCGCGTGCAACGCCAATCAAACGCTGATGATGCTGGACAGACCGACCTTGCTGGAGAGCTTCATTCTCTCTTCAATCCGTTATGAGAGTGAACTTCACAACCATACGATCGTTCATTCAGATGCCTCTGTTCTTCCGGACAACGAAGTCGAACCGCTCGGCACTCGGAGCAACCACATCGAGCAATACGGCATACGGCCTGACAATTATGAAATCACATACATCATGCACAATCAGCAGCCGTGGGCGAAACGGTCGGACAAGCCGTGCCTGGTGACCTACAATCCAATTAGCCGCATCGACGAAGAAAAGATCGTCAAGAGATGGTGGTTTCAGCACATCGTACACGACGTGCGTCACGTGGCTCTTCTGATCCACTTGTTCCGCTTCATTCAGGGCAAGCGGCGCTCGTGGCACTGCGGTGCTCATACCCTGGTCAACAGCCAGGAGACCTGTTTCGTCTCCGGCCTGGTTACGGCGAGACAGTTGGGTGCGGACTATCCGTTTCAGGATTCCGAAGCACGGAAGTGGTTCAACTTCTACGGGCGCATGATGTACGGCCGGCGCTTGAGGAAGGCGTAAGCCGGGGCTTGCCCAGCGCTTGAGTACCAGCGGCCGCTTTCAAGCGCGGCCGGCAATGGCGAGGACGAAGGCGTAGGCCATCGCCACCTCCCTGAGTCGGCGGAAGCGGCCGGAGGCGCCGCCGTGGCCGGCCTCCATGTTGGTGTGCAGCAGGAGGGGGTTGTCGTCGGTCTTGAGCCGGCGGAGCTTCGCCACCCACTTGGCCGGCTCCCAATAGGTGACGCGCGGGTCGGTGAGCCCGGCGGTGGCGAAGATCGCGGGATAGGCCCCGGCGGTCACGTTCTCATAGGGCGCGTAGGCCGCGATGGTGCGGTAGGCGTCCTCGTGCTCGATGGGATTGCCCCACTCCGGCCACTCCGGCGGCGTCAGCGGCAGGCCCTCATCGCACATGGTGTTGAGCACGTCGACGAAGGGCACCTCGGCGACGATGCTGGCGAAGAGGTCGGGCCGCATGTTGGCGACCGCTCCCATCAGCATGCCGCCGGCGCTGCCGCCGTGGGCCGCAATCCGCCCCTTGGCTGTGTAGCGCTCGGCGATCAGGTGCTCGGCGGCGACGATGAAGTCGGCGAAGGTGTTGGTCTTCTTCGCGAGCTTGCCGTCGAGGTACCAGCCGTAGCCGCAGTCCGAGCCGCCCCGGATGTGGGCGATGGCGTAGACGAAGCCGCGATCCACCAGGCTCAGCCGGTTGGTCGAGAACGCGGCCGGGATGGCGTGGCCGTAGGCGCCGTAGCCGTATAGGAGGAGCGGCGCGGTGCCGTCGAGCGGGGTTGAGCGGCGATGGAGCAGGGAGACCGGCACCTCGGCGCCGTCATGGCTCACGGCGTTGAGCCGGCGGGTGACGTAGTCGGCGGGGTCGTGCCCGCTCGGCACCTCCTGGGTCTTGCGCAACGTGCGGGCGCGGGTGCGCATGTCGTAGTCGAAGGTCTGCTGCGGCGTGGTCATGGAGCTGTAGACGAAGCGAAGCGTCTCGGTCTCGAACTCGTAGCCCGGCAGGAGCGAGAGGTCGTAGGCCTCCTCCTCGAAGGCGATCGTGTGGGCCGCGCCGGTCTCGAGGTCAGTGATGACGATGCGGGGCAGGCCGCCGACCCGCTCCAGCCGCACGTGGTGGCCGGCGAAGAGGAGTTGCGCGCGCACGTAAGTGCCGGCCTCGTGGGGCAGCCAGTCGCGCCACGCCGCGCGCTCCGGCGCCTCCAGCGGTGCCGTCATGATCTTGAAATCCACCGCATCGTCGGCGTTGGTGAGGATGTAGAGACTGTCGCCCCGGAGGGCGACGTCATACTCGATGCCGCGCTCGCGGGCAGCGATGAGGCGGGGGGCGCCCTCGGGCGCTGCGGACTCGATCAGATGGACCTCGGAGGTCGTGTGGTCGTGTGCCGAGATCATGACGAAGCGGCGGTTCTCGGACTCGCCGAGGTTGACGAAGAAACCCGGGTCCGACTCCTCGTAGACCACCGGGTCCGCCTCCGCCGCGCTGCCCACGCGGTGGCGGCGCACCCGGTAGGGGCGGTGGTTCTCGTCGAGCACGGTGTAGAAGACGGTCTCGCCGTCGGCGGCCCAGATGACGTCGCCGTAGGCGTCCTCGATCGGCCCGTCGATGACGTCTCCGGAGGCGATGTCGCGGACGTAGAGGCGGTAGCGCTCCGAGCCGTTGAGGTCGAGGGTGTAGGCGAGGCGGCGGTGGTCGTGGCTGTGCTCGCAGTCTCCGATTCTGAAATAGGCCTGGCTCTCGGCTTCGCGGTTGCCGTCGAGCAGCAGCACCTCCGCTGACTCGTCGGCGCGCGGGGCGCGGCAATAGAGCGGATGCTCGCCACCCTCCACGTAGCGGCGGTAGTAGGCCCAGTCGCCGTCGGGCGCCGGCACCGACGAATCGTCCTCCTTCATGCGCCCGCGCATCTCGCTCACCAGCGTCTCCCTGAGCGCCTTGTGGGGAGCGAGGACGGCGTCCGTGTAGGCGTTCTCGGCCTCCAGATAGGCGCGGATGTCGGGGTCGAGCGCCTCGGGCTCGCGCATCACGCACTGCCAGTCTGGATCCTTGAGCCAGGCGTAGTCGTCGCTGCGCGCGATGCCGTGCAGCGTCGCCGTGACGGGCTTTTGGGGCGCGACGGGGGGCTTGGGATCGGGCGCGGGCATGAACATGGCCTCTTTGGAACAGCGGCAGACTCCTAGCCCAAGTCTCGCGCTTCGCCCACCCCGCAGGACGAGTATGGACATGCGGGGCCCGATCGCGGAGTCATAGCGGGCAGCGGAAAGGGAGGACGGCGTGGCCAAGCCCGACTACGAGCGTATCCACGACGAGGCCATCGTGATCGACGCGGTCTGTCCGCTCATGGTGCGCCGCGAGTACATCGACTGGTGGATCGAAGGGGGCGTCAGTGCGGCCGGCCCGACCGTCGGCGCCTTCGAGCGCGCCGGCCCCACGCTCCGCGCGCTGGGGGACTGGCTCCGCGCCATCGACGGGGACCCCAGGCTCGTCCAGATCAAGCGCGCCGCCGACTTCGCGACCGCCAAGGCCGCCGGCAAGTTCGGCCTGTTCTTCCACTTTCAGGGGACCGAGCCGATCGAGAACGACCTCAACCTGATCGATGCCTACAAGGCTCTTGGCGTCGGCATGATTCAGCTCGCCTACAACGTCAAGAACCGCGTGGGCGACGGCTGCGAGGAACGGACCGACGCCGGGCTCAGCACCTTCGGCCTCAAGGTGGTCGAGCGCCTCAACGAGGCGCGCGTGGTCGTGGACTGCTCCCACACCGGCTACCGCACGACCATGGAGGCGATCGAGGCCTCCTCGCGCCCCGTGGACTTCTCGCACGCGAACCCCAAGGCGGTGCGGGACTCGCGCCGCAACATCACCGACGAGCAGATGAAGGCGGCGGCCGGGACCGGCGGTCTCGTCGGCATGGTCGGCTTCCCGTCCTTCGTCAGCGCCTCGCCGAGGCCCACTCTCGACGAGTTCGTCGACCACATCGACTACGCCGTCGGGCTCGTCGGCGACGATCACGTCGGCCTCGGCCTCGACTATTTCCAGGGGCAGGTGCCGGTGGTCGACGACGACGAGGCCCTGCGCATGTACGAGCACCGTGTCGCGATCGGCGACTGGCGGCCCGAGTCCTATCCGCCCCCACCCCATCGCTTCCCCGACGGGATCGCCACGCCGCGCGACTTTCGCAATCTGACCAGGCGCCTGCTGGAGCGCAGCCACAGCGAACAGACGACGAAGAAGATCCTCGGCGGCAACTGGGTCAGGGTCTTCCGCGAGGTCTGGGGCGAATAGCCGCCGCTTGCCACATGGGAGATTGCGGCGCTGCGGCGATCGACTAAGGTCTTGCCGCGCGACAACACGGATCGATCGAGCCTTGAGCGCAGACCAATCCGCCATCGTCATTCCCGAGGGCTACCGTCCGCTCGACGTGGCCACCCTCGCCCCCTATCTCGCGGAGCAGCCGGAACTGCGCGAGCGCCTCGGCGGCGAGCCCTCGGGCTGGCAGGTGGTCGAGGTGGGCGACGGCAACCTGAACCTGGTCTTCCTGGTGCGCGGGCCGGCCGGCGGGCTCTGCGTCAAGCAGGCGCTGCCCTACGTGCGGCTGGTGGGCGAGAGCTGGCCGCTGCCGCTGAGCCGCGCCTTCTTCGAGCACGAGGCGCTGGTGGAGCACGGCCGCCACGCGCCGGGGCTCACGCCCGAGATCTACCGCTTCGACTCGACCCTGATGCTGACGGCGATGGAGCTGCTGGAGCCCCACATCATCATGCGGCGGGGCATGATCCAGGGCATCCGCTACCCGCGCGCCGCCACCGACGTGGCCGAATACATGGCGCGGACGCTCTTCTTCACCTCCGACCTCGGCACGGTCGCGGCCGAGAAGAAGGCGCGCGTCGCGGTATTCTGCGGCAACACGGCGCTCTGCAAGCTCACCGAGGACGTGATCTTCACCGAGCCCTACATGGTCCACGACAACAACCGCTGGACCTCGCCGCAGCTCGACGACATGGCCGCCGCGTTCCGGGCCGATGCCCCGCTGAAACGCGCCGTCTCCCGCCTCAAGTGCAAGTTCATGGGGAGCGCCGAGGCACTGATTCACGGCGACCTGCACACCGGCTCGATCATGGTGACGCAGGACGACACCCGGGTGATCGATCCCGAGTTCGCGTTCTACGGGCCCATGGGGTTCGACACCGGCGCCTTCGTCGGCAACCTGCTGCTCAACTACTTCAGCCAGGACGGCCACGCGACCGAGGCCGACGACCGCGCCGCCTACAAGGCGTGGGGGCTGGAGACGGCCGAGACCTTCTGGCACGCCTTCTCGGAGCGCTACGGCGCGCTCTGGGCGGAGCGCGCGGGCGACGCCTACCCGGCTGCGCTCTTCGGCGGCGACGAGGGTGCTGCTTCGTTGGCACAGGCGCGGGACGACGCCATCGCCACGCTCTTCACCGACACGATTCGGTTCGGCGCCGCGAAGATGATCCGGCGCATCCTGGGGATCGCCCACAACATCGATTTCGAGTGGATCGAGAATCCCGACCGCCGCGCCGCCTGCGAGCGCCCGGCCCTCCTCCTCGGCCGCGAGCTGCTCGTGAACGCCGCCGCCTACTCGACGATCGAGGCCGTCACCGATGCGGCGCGCGATTTCCAGGCGCGTGCCGGTGCGTGAAGGGCCTTTGCCCGCTACGATCACCCCGACGACCAACGACAAGGAGTGGAGACCAGCCATGACCATCGAACGCTTCGACAAAGGCCCGCGCATGAGCCAGGCGGTTGTGCACGGCGATCGCGTGTACCTCGCCGGCCAGGTGGCTGACGACACCAGTGAGGACGTCGCCGGCCAGACCCGGCAGGTCCTCGCCAAGATCGACGCCCTGCTGGCCAGGGCCGGCTCGTCGAAGGAGCAGATTCTCACCGCCAACGTCTGGCTTTCCGACATCCGGACCTTCAACGAGATGAACAGCGTATGGGATCCATGGGTCTCCAAGGAGAACCCGCCCTGCCGCGCCTGCGTCGAGAGCAGGCTGGCGACGCCGGATTACACGGTCGAAATCATGATAGTGGCCGCGCGCTAGCGGCCACCGTGCCCACTGAAGGGCGCAGGAGGGAGACATGAGCGAGGCGATGGCAACCGCCGGCGCGAACCGGCGCTACGACATCATTCCTTGGGCGGCGCAGAACGCGCTCGACCCGGTGATCGAGATGGAGCGCGGCGAGGGCGCCTACATCTATGACACGGGAGGCAAGCGCTATCTCGATTTCTCGTCGCAGCTGGTGAACGTCAATCTCGGCTACCAGCATCCCAAGGTGATCGCGGCGATCCAGGAACAGGCCGGGAGGCTCTGCTACATCGGCCCGCACCACACCACGGCCGCGCGCGAGAAGCTCGGCCGCAAGCTAGCGGAGATCGCGCCGGGCGACATCCAGACCGCCTTCTTCACCGGGAGCGGCAGCGAGGCCACCGAGATCGCCATGATGGTCGCGCGCCTCGTCACCGGGCGGCGCAAGATCCTTGCCAAGTACCGCTCGTATCACGGCACCACCTCGGGCTCGATGTCGGCGAGCGGCGACCCCAGGCGCCTCGCCATCGGCTACGAACACCCCAACATCGTCCGCTTCCTGGACCCCTACTGCCATCGCTGCCCCTTCTCGCTCTCCTACCCCGGCTGCGGGGTGCAGTGCGCGAAGAGCGTGGAAGAGGTGATCGAGCGCGAGGGGCCGGGGCAGATCGCTGCGGTCATCGTCGAGCCGATGACGGCGGCGAGCGGCGGGATCAAGCCGCCGCCCGAGTACTTCCCCATGCTGCGCGAGATCTGCGACCGCTACGACATCCTGATGATCGCGGACGAGGTGATCTGCGGCTTCGGCCGCACCGGGCGCTGGTTCGGCATGGAGCACTGGGGCGTGGTGCCCGACCTGATGGCGGTCTCCAAGGGCATCACGTCTGGCTACATCCCGATGGGGGCCGTGCTGATGCGGCCGCACGTCGCCGCGCATTTCGACGACGACTGGTTCCCGCTCGGCTCGACCCAGACCGGCAACCCCATCGCCTGCGCCGCAGCCTGCGCCGCGCTCGACGCCTACGAGAACGACGGGCTGATCGAGAACGCGGCGCGAATGGGCAAGGTGCTGGCGTCGGGGCTGGAGGACCTCAAGGCGCGCCACTCGTGCGTCTCGGACGTGCGCTCGCTCGGCCTGCTTGGGGCGATCGAGCTCACCGCCGATGCGGCGACCGACGCGCCCTTCTCGACCGCGCCGAACCACGCGGCAGTGAACGACCTCATGAAGCGCCGGATGGTGGAGCACGGGCTGGAGGCCCGGACCTGCCTCAACGGGCTCCTGATCGGCCCGCCGCTCTGTATCGACGCCGCGCAGATCGGGGACGCCATCGGCATCCTCGACACGATCCTTGACGAGGTCGACGCCGCGCTCGGCTGAGGCAGCGCGAGTCCGTCCCTGACGGACTCGCGGCAACCCGTCGATTGACGCCGCGTGGATGGCTGCGGCCGGGCACGGCCGCCATGTCCGCGCATTCCGGCCGCGGCGCGGCACGCCCGGCAAAAGCACAAGTTCAAGCCGCCGACAGTCCCTTATGTTTCCCCGGCATATATGAGTTCTTCCATTATTAATTCTTAGATTTCGTCAACAAAAATTGTATTGGAAATCATCTGAAGCTGCATGCAACGGTTTTGCGGGAGACGGGAATTTTCGCTCGCGAAGAAGATGATATCTAATGTTGGCTCCTTCTCGGCGAATTTCCAATGAAACGCCCGCAAATCTGTCACGATTCGACCGTTGAAGGAGGGAACTCATGTTCAAATACGGCCTCAATGACCCGGTAGTGCGCAGTGCCTTGGCGGCTTTTGTCGGCGCCGTCTCGTTCATGGCCTTGCTGTCATTTCTTCTCGACTAACACGTGGCACGGGCAAGGATAATCCCGCGAATTGCGGGCGGAACATGGCCGCCATTTCGGGAGAACTTTGCTTGCGCCATATCGTTATCTGACGCGGCAAGGGTGCCGGCTTTTCCGCCGGGAAATCCGCCTACTGCTTGATCGCGCCGAGCGTGAAGGCGCGCGCGAGGTGCTTCTGGATCAGGAAGCCGAAGAGGACGATGGGGAGCGCCGCCGCGACCGCGAGCGCCGCCTGCACGCCGTAGACCCCGGTGTGATGGTGCAGATAGATCGGCACCGTCACGATCAGCTTGTCGCTCAGCGTCACCGTCAGCAGGAACTCGTTCCAGGTGAGGATGAAGATGAAGAGGCCGGTGACCGCGAGGCCGCCCCGGATCATCGGCACGGTGACGACGAGGTGCGCGCGCAGGCGGCTCATGCCGTCCATCATGCCGGCCTCCTCGATGGCGGGCGGCACCTCGTCGATGAAGCTCTTCAGCATCCAGAATGAGAAGGGCACGCCGAAGGCGGTGTGGACGAGGATGATGCCGATGTGCGTATCCCGCAGGCCCACCGAGGTGAAGAGGAAGAGCGCCGGGATCGCCAGCGTGATCGGCGCGGCACGGCGCGGACGGCGAGGATCCCGATGGCGAGGCGGTCGCTGCCAGCGCGGTAGCGTGAGAAGCCGATCGCGGCGAGCAGCCCGATGGCGAGCGCGAGCGCCGTGGTGCCGCCGGCGATGATGAAGGAATCGAGAATTGCGCCGAGCCCGGTCCTGGGCGCCGTGACGTAGCTCTCCGAGTAGCGCTCGAAGAGAGGCGCGTAGTTCCCGAGCGTGAGGTCGCGCGGCACCCAGGGCGGCGGCACCGCCGCCCATTCGCCGAGCGGCTTGAGCGACGTCGACACCATCCAGAAGACGGGGAAGAGCGCGAAGATGAGCGCGGCCGAGAGGCCGAGCGCGTGGTGGGGCCTGAAGCGGGGAGAGGTCACGGGTGTACACCGGGGTTGATCCCGCCCGCCGACTAGGGGGCGTCAAGCAGCTACCGTAACCGTGCACGTCGTCCCTGTATATACTGCTAAACGAGCGATAAATTTGGCCTTACGGTCCAAGAGACTTGCAGAAATGCAGCTGACCAGTGAGCACCCCTGTTGCGAAAAATTACGCTTCCTTCGGCCGACCTCTACTTTTCTTCTTACTCACCGACACTCCATTTGAAATTCGTAATCCAAGGGTTCATGTCTACAATCGTTCCTAAGTCAGAACATATTGCTCGCGAACTGAGCAGCTTTGGCGCTGATGAAATCAACCAGTATCCTGCGTAAGGGAGCATGTCATCTATGATTGGCACGACTAATTCGTTCCACAGAGGCATGGACATACTTTCTCTTAATGTCTCTGCTGCTGCAACTTGTTCATCTGTCATATAAGACCGTATTATACCCTTTTCCTTTCCGCCGTCATCAACTCCTCCCTTGTCCGAGAGATCGAACCATACATACGCATTCACGAAATCTTGCGAAACTCCCCAGCCAAGAGCATACATGTGCCCCAAGTTGTATTGCGCCCAAGGGTCTCCTACATTGGCTGCTTTCTTGAAGTACCGTACGGCCTCCTCGTAGTCTTTCTTCACCCCAATACCCGCAGCATAATGCATGCCCAAGTCGAGCGATGCGGGCGCATAATTCTTTAGGTCAGCGGCAATTAGCCATTCCAACATCAGATTATTGTCAGCCGCGCTACGTTCGGAGTTTTTGTGTGACCATGCGAGGTTATATAACGCCGGTGCATAGTTCTCTTTAGAAGCACTTTCGAATAACACCAGTGCTCTTTCACGGTCTTTTTCCGTTCCCAAGGCGTTCCAATACATCGTACCCAAATTGTTTTGCGCGGGAGCGTAATTCTGATCCGCAGCCAGAAAAAAATAACCTTTAGCGTTATCGTAGGACGATTGGTCGAGTCCCCAACCGGCAACATTGAACGTTCCAAGAATGTTCTGTGCTGGCGCGTATCCAGATTCAGCAGCACTTTTAAATGTGGATATTGCTTCCTGTAAATTTGACGTCTTACCATCTAACCCGTACAGGCGAACGACGCCATATTGGACTAAGGACTCCAACTCTTCAATATCGCTACTGCCTACAAATTCTTTGACGGAAGCCGCATTCCAATTGTTTGCCATGCACGCTGTTGGAACATAAGCCCTCGCTATGCCAACAACGAGCACACTACAAGAAAGAGCGATAAGTCCCACGAAGGAGAACACAAATCTCACCTTACACGCTCCTAATCTGCGGTTAGCAAAGGAAACGTTTTTGCAGGATCAGCCAGTGTGCCTCCACTATATGGCTGAAGTAATCTTGAGGCGCCTTCTAGGCGGCCCATAACATACACCACATGTAACATGGTAGACTGGACTACAACAGTTTGCTCTTGGAGAGCTTCATACTCCCTATGGACATGTTTATAGTCGGCCATGTTGTCATGGGTGTGATCAGAGGAAGCCATAGCGCTGTGCGCGTGGTCGGACGAGGCCATGTTGTCATGGGCGTGATCAGAGGAAGCCATAGCGCTGTGCGCGTGGTTGGACGAGGCCTTGTCGGCCATATCGTCCGATAGCAAACCAAAGGGAAGGACACCTAGGGCGACTATCACCGCGATAAGAATGGGAGCAAACCAGCGGTATAAGCGAAGTTCCCTTTCTACCGCCGCAACACGCCCCGATAGACTATTGATATCAATATGGAATTTCTCACTCCCGTTCTCAGGCATGTCTCGGCCGCTCATCTAGCCATTCACAAAGTACTTCACGGCATGAATCGATTAAACCGTCAATTTCGTCTGCCCCCCACTTAGAATCCATCATGGGCTCGCTGTCCAAGTGACCGGAAGGCATCAAGCAGCCTCAATCCTCAATAAGAGGCCACATTTGATATATCAGAAAGATGCTAGTCGCAGCGAGTGACGCTGTCAATACATTTCAGCGCACAGCATCGGAGGTTCATGGTCTGTTCGCATAGGTTCGGGAGCGCCTAGTCTCGTTCAGGGTCTCGACCATGATAAGTGGAGCGAACTGTCGAGCCGCACAGGGTGATCGCTAGGCTTAGCTTCACTGGGCAGAGGTTGAAAGCGCAGAAGAGCTGCCTATGAAGCACGATATTGAGCCATTGAATGGACACCATTACAGGCGGACCCGCCCACCGGGGCAGTGGCGTGAGGGTGTACGCCCTCAGCCTGCGCCACTCTCCTCGATTGCGTCGGCTGCCGCGCAGAGCGCATCGAGCGCGGCGCGGGCCTCCTGCGCCTCGCGCACCGTGACCGCGCGGAAGCGGAAGATGTCGCCGGGCCGCGCCTGGCCGGGCTTCCAGAGCGAGCCGGTCGGCACCGTGTAAGGGTTGATGAAGCCGCCGAGGGTGAGGCCGTCGGGCCCGAGCACGATGGGCGTCTGGCCGCAGAGGTTGATCGAGCCCAGGCCGTAGCCGTGCTCGATGATGTTGGAGGGATGCGTGCCGTTCTCCGGCGACTTGTCGTAGGCGCGGCGGGTGAAGGTCCACTCCGGCCCTTCCAGGCGCACGCCCACCCGGTTGCTGTGGGCGGAGACGCGCCAGTCGCTGGTGAGGAAGCGGGCGTGCCCGGCCTGGTCGATCCAGTCCTCCCGGGGCCCCGGCACCGCCTCGACCGACCAGACCCGGTCTTCGGGGAAGCGCGGCCGGGCATGGGCCGCGGCCCGGCGCCCCGGCGTCCCCGCGCCCTCGCCGAGGTGCAGACGCTGCCCCGCACTGAGCGCCGTCCCCTCCGCCCCGCCGATCTGGCCCAGGCGATAGGTCGCGCGGGAGCCCAGGAAGGGCGGCACGTCGATGCCGCCCGAGACCGCGAGATAGGCGCGCGCGCCGCGTGTCGCCGAGCCGAGCGCCAGGGTCTGGCCGGCGCGGACGGCTACGCTGGTCCAGCCTTCGACGGGCACGCCGTCCAGCGCGGCAGGCATCTCGGCCCCGCATACCGCCACCGCGCGGTCGTCGTGAAAGCGCAGGCTGGGGCCGATGAACTGGCATTCCAGCCCGGCCGCGCTGGCATCGTTGCCCACCAGACGGTTCGCGATACGGAAGGACCAGCCGTCCATCGGGCCCGAGATCGGGTAGCCGGTGCTGACCACGCCGACGCGGCCCGGATAGTCCTGAACCGTGGTCTCCAGGCCGGGCTTCAGCACCTTCATGACAGGCGCCGCGCTCAGTGCCGTTGCTCCGCGTCGAGCGACGCCACCCAGGCCTCGTAGGCCGAAAGCGAGAAGCGCTGATACTCGACGATGTTGAAGGGGTAGGTCCCTTCCGCGAGCTTCGCCTCGATGCGGTCGTATTCGCTGCGGTCGACGGGATCGAACTTGATGCGGTCGCCGACGCGCAGCAGCGCGATGCCGCCGCCGAAGGCCGGGATGCGCCCCTCGGGATCCAGCATGGGGAGCGGCGTGCGGCCGATCATGTTGAAGCCGCCCGGCGAGTGCAGGGTCTGGATCGCGCTCTGGCCGCCGGCGCAGACCACCGCGCCCTGCGGCGTCCACATGCGGGGCGGGTCGTACTTGGGCGCGTAGATGATGCAGCGCGGGTCGAGCGGGCGCATGAGCGGCAGGCCGGGATAGGCGCCGATGATGCCGATCCAGTACTCGGTCGCCGAATGGAGCGCGACCAGCTCGTCGAGCCCGGAGAGGCCGTTCTCCGCCACGATGAACTCGGGGTCGTAGGGCCGCTCCTTGATGGTGCGGTGGTACTCCTCCATGCAGGCGCGGGTCCACGGGTCGAGGTAGAGGGTGGGCACGTGGACCAGCCGGCTCTCGATCTCGTCGGGGGTCCCCACCGCGTCGGCCAGCGCCAGCGCCTCGCGCACCAGGTCGTCGTAGGCGATGCGCTGCCAGTCGTACTCGACGAGCACGGAGTTGAAGCCGGGGTTGGTCTCGATCACGCCGGGAATGCGGGCCTCGTCCACGGCCTTGGCGAAGCCGCGCGCCTGCAGGTTGAGCCGGAGCCCGCCGTCGTCGCCGAACTCGATCAGCACGAAGCGGTCGCCGTTGGGCGCGACCAGGGGTTCCTCATAGCGCATGCCGCGCATCATAGCGGACGATTCGCCGTTGGCCCGGGCCGGCGCGCGGCGTAAGCATGGGCGACGACTTGGCATGAAGGCACCGGTCATGGCGGAGGAACCATCCGACCCTCAGGGCGAGGCGGAGGAGTGGCAGTACCAGCTCCGTGTCGATCTGGCGGAGGATGCCGCCGAGGCGGCGCGGCGGGGTGCGGAGCATCCGGGGCTCGGGCCGCTGCGCGACATCCTCGCCGCCCACAACGCGCGCCTCATCTGCCAGTACGACGCCTTCGCCGGATACTGTGCGGAAGCCGAGGAGAACGGCATCGAGCACTATCCCCTCTACGCCTGGACCAAGGCGGTGATCGCCGACTCCGCCAAGCAGGCGAAGTACCAGAAATCGTTCTCGATCCATGTCGGCGGTGCGGAGGTCTACGCCAGGGACAAGGCGGACGCGCTGGAGGCGGCGCTTGCGCCGCTGGTCGGCGCGGGAGTCGTGACACGGCTCGCGAAGCACGACACCAATCCGGCCAACAGCCCGCAGATGCCGGAAAAGTACCGCGCCCGCTCGTGACGGGGCTCAGCCGCTGCCGTCGGCGGCGAGCTTTTCGCGCAGGTAGGGGATCAGGCCACCGGCCTGCAGCATGCCGCGCTCGGCGGTGGAGTAAGGTGCGGTGGGGAGCGCGCCGCCCCGGCTCAGGTTGCGGACCTCTGCCGCCTCCCAGTCGATCTCGATCTCGTCCCAGCGCGCGACCAGGCCGGTGATGCCGGGGCAGGCGATCTGCGGGAAGCCCTCGGCGATCTCCTCCCGCCAGTAGCCGGTGGCGAAGGAGTCCGCGATCACCGCGCGGATGCCTAGGCGGCGCAGCCCGATCATCGGCGCGAAGTGGGGATGGCCGTAGCCGAAATTCTCGGCGCCGACGACCACGTCGCCGGGCTCGACCTTCTCCGCGAAGCCGGGATCGAAGCGGCGCATGGCGTGAGCCGCGAGCGCGTCGGGGTCGGTGAGGCGGATGTTCTCGACGCCCACGATCTGGTCCACGTCGAAGTCCGCCTCCTCGAAGACGTAGGCGACGCGGCCGCGCAGCGGGGCCAGACTCACGCGCCGGCCTCCGTAGCCTCTGCCAGATACGGGCGCGGGTCGGCGATCCGCCCTTCCAGGGCCGATGCCGCCACCGCCGCAGCGTTGCAGAGGTAGATCTCGGAGTCCGGGCTTCCCATGCGGCCGGTGACGTTGAGCGTGCCGGTGGAGACTGCGCGCTGGCCCGCGGTCATGGTGGCGATCCGTCCGTAGCAGTAGTCGCACGAGGACGAGGTGACGAAGGCGCCGGCCTCGATCAGCGTGGTCAGCAGGCCCTCGCGGGCGGCGTCCGCCATGATCGCCTGGCTGGTGGGCACGACGTGGAGCTGGAAGCCCGGCGCGACGCGGCGGCCCTTGAGCACCGCCGCGGCGGCGCGCAGGTCCTCGAGCCGGCCGGAGGCGCAGGAGCCGAGATAGCCGGCCTGGACCTCGAGCCCGGCATGGTCTGCGAGATCGGCGGTGGCGGCCGGGTTAGGCGGCACCACCACGATGGGGGCGAGATCGGTGAGATCGACCTCGTGCAGGGCGGCGTAGGTGGCGTCCGCGTCGCTCGCCTGCGGCTCGAAGGGCTGGGTTACGTGGGCCTTCGCGTAGTCGAGCGCGAGCCGGTCCGGGTTGCAGATCGCGGTGAGCGCGCCGGTGAACATGGCGAGCCCCGTGATGGTCTGGCGCCCTTCGAGCGAGATATCGCCCAGCGCCGGCCCGCCCAGCTCCAGCACCTGAAAGCGGCAGGAGCGCGGCCCGAGCACGCGCACCAGATGGTGGAACACGTCCCGCGCCATGACGCCGGGCGCGAGCCGGCCGGTGAGGTTGACGCGCGTGGTCTCCGGCACGGTGAAGTCGATCCGCTCGCGGACGAAGGCCTCCAGGAGCTGCGTGTGGATGCCGATGGCGAGCGTGCCGAAGGCGCCGAGCTGCGCGATGTGGCCGTCGAAGTGGACAACGAAGCCACCAGGCACGGCGTAGCCTGCCTCCGCTGCTACCTGATGGCCGATGCCCTCGCGCTCATGGAGCCTGACGCCGTTCTCCGCGCACCAGGTGCGGGTGACGATGTGCAGCTCCTCCTCCTCGGGCGTGTTGGCGGGCACCATGTGGTCGATGAAGAGGGCGTAACGCTCCGGCTCGGCGACGCGCTCGATGCCGAACTCCTCCTTCATCTGCTTGAAAATGAGATCGAGGTAGCCGGGGAAGTCGTAGCCCAGCACGTAGTCGGGTTTGACCTCGACTTCGGTGCCGGCGGGCACCGGCGCGCCCGCCCGGCTCGCGCGCCCCATGATCTTTTCCGCGATCGTGTAGCCCATCGCTCTCCGCCCGCGCCTCTATGCCTCTTCGCCCGATGTTAGCACCATCGGACCCGCGCCACGCATTACTGCGGCCGTCAGGATTGGTCCAGACGGAAGAGGAGCAGGAGCGTGCGCTGGAGGAAGTGGAAGTTGTCGTCGGAGAGGATGTAGACCAGCGTTGCGCCGTCCGCGTCTCGCGCCACGGCCACGCCCTCGTAGTTGTCCACGGTGAGCGGCGGCGCGAAGCGGGCGAGGAGCTCGCCCTTCGGCACGGCACCGCCTCCGTTGGCACCGGCGGAAATCCGCTCGAGCCGCGCCTTGAATCCGCCGAGCAGCTTGAAGTAGCGCGACAGCACGAGCACGTCGCCGTTCGGCAGCACGGCCGCATCGGTCGGCTTGAAGTCCCGCGCGGTGCGATAACCGAAAGCGTCGACCGTGCCGTCGCCGACGAGCCAGCCGGCACGTGAGCCGCCGGTGCGCTTCAGGCTCTCCGCCAGCATCAGGATGCGGCCGTCGGGGAGCGGCGTCAGCGCTTCCAGCCCGCCGTTGGGCGGGGCGGCCGCGATGCCCTTCGGCGTCGGGAAGGGCGCGGGGCGGCCCTGCAACCCGCCGGTCTCCGCCGCATAGCGCCAGACCCGGTGACGCCCCTCGAAGCTCACCAGCCAGTCGCCGCCCGGCAGGCGCTCAAGCGCCTCGGCGTCGCGCCACTCGCCCGCGACCGGGTGGCCCTTCGTGTCGAGAAGCGGTCCGAGCGCGGCGTCGGCCAAGTCCGTGAGGCGGCCGGTGCGGTCGCGCACGACGCGGGCGCTGAACCAGTGGCCGCGGTCGGTCACGGCGGTGAGCCGCCCGCCGCCCGTGACGCTGAGGCCGGAGAGGCCGCCGAATGCCGGCTCTGCGCTGCGCAGGTCCAGCCCGCCGAGGTAGTGCAGGCGGCCCACGTGTTGCACGGCGCGGTCGGTCGGGTCGAGGGCGACCGGGCGCGTGGAAAGCGAGATCGACGCCGCGAACGCGTCGCCGCACGCCACCGCGAGGGCACCGACGATGACGAGGGCGACAAGGGCGCGCGCCGGCGAGCGGCCGCCGTTCATGCTGCGGCGACCACACGCCCGAGACGCGCGTCGGCCCGCCATACGCCGGCGACGACCGCGAGACCGAGAGAGGACCAGACCAGCATGGTCCACCACGCGGCGTCCCACCCGCCCAGAGCCCCGGTCACTGCGGCGAGCAGCGGCGGGCCGAGCACGGCGCCGAGCGCGGCCCCCTGCGCCACGAAGCCGCCAGCCATCGCCACCTGCGCCTGGCTCGGCGCATGCGCGATGCCGCCTTCGAAGCACACGGCCGGTAGCGGGCCGCTCACCAGGGCGAAGCAGACGGCGAGCGGGATCTTGGCATCGACGGGCGTGAAGGGCGCGAAGAGCGTGGCCGCGCAGACGCCCATGCCCGTGAAGGTGAGACCCAACAGCAGCCAGCGCGCAACGCCACGCTGCAAGAGCCAGGCGCTGGTTATGGAGCCCACGGTGGTGGCGAGGACGAAGAGCGCGGTGAAAAGCGCGGCAGCCTCGACCGAGCGGTCTTGGGTCTCGATCAGGAAGGTGGGCAGCCACGCCATCAGCGCCTGCCACTGCACGGCGAAAATCGCGAAGGCCGCGCCGAAGAGCCAGGGCCCCGGCCGCGCCAGCGTCGCGCGCACGCCTGCACGATCGAACGTGCTGCCCGCCGCCGGCATTCGCCAGCGCCCCGGCGCCGCGCCCCAGGCGAAGGCAAGCAGGAAGAGCAGGATGAGCCCGGAGTTGATGAACCAGAGGCCGCGCCAGCCCAGAGGCTCCAGCAGAACCGTCGCGATCACCAGCGAGAGCGCGATGCCGACCGGCATGTAGGTGCCCCAAATGCCGAGGACGAAGCGGCGCACGCCGGTATCCGTCGCGGCGACGAGCATCTTGGGCCCGGCAACCGTGAGGGTGGCGAAGCCGAAGCCTTCGACGATGCGGGCCGCCAGCAGCTGAGCCCCGTTCTCCGCGAACCCGCCGGCAAAGCTCGCGAGCGCCATCACGGCACCGCCCACGAAGACCATCCGCCCGATGCCCGCCCGGTCGACAATCACCCCGCCGGCAACGCCGAGGACCGCGCCCATGCCGTAGAACGACGACGCGATCAGCCCGGCGATGACGCGGGGCAGATCAAGCTCCGCCTCCAGCATCGGCAGCGCGGGCGGCACCTTGCCGACCTGCATGCCCACCATGTAGCCGGCCGTGAAGGCCAGGGCCACGATGTCCCAGCGGGTGCGGGCCTGGGACACGATCAGCGCCGCCGGCGCGGCTTGCCCCGCCGCCTGCCGTTACCATCCGCCATCGAGTCCCAGGGCTCGCCGTTTGCGACCGAGAGAGAGAAGACGAGGCCGCCGGCCACGGGGTCGGCCTCCCTGAGCGTCACGACCACGGGATCGCCCAGGCGCAGCACGCGCCCATCGACGGCGAGCGAATGCCGGCGGGCGTCGAAGCGCGGGCGGGCGTTACCGAGCGAGCGTCCCGGCACCAGGCCCTCGGCCCCGGTCTCGTCGAGGGAGACGAAGATACCGAAGCGGGTGACGCCCGCGATGCGGCCGTGGAACTCTGCGTCCACGCGATGAGCCAGATAGGCGGCGCAGTAGCGGTCCCCGGCATCGCGCTCGGCAGCCTGCGCGCGGCGCTCGGTGGACGAGATGTGCGCGCCGTCGCGTTCCAGCACCTCCGGTTCGATGCGGCCGGCGCCGCCCGGCCCGAGGCCGTAGGCATCGATCAAGGCGCGATGCACCAGCAGGTCGGCGTAACGGCGGATCGGCGAGGTGAAGTGGGCGTAGCGCACGAGGCCGAGCCCGTAGTGGCCGATGTTGCGCGGGCTGTAGGCCGCCTGCGCCTGGGCACGCAGGATCATCAGGCTGGCGATGCCGACATCGCGCGGGTTCTCGAGCAGGGCGAGGAACCGATTGAAGGCATCGGGTTTGACCGCCCCGCTGCGCGGCAGGGCGATCCCACGCGTGCGCAGGAACTCGCGCAGCACCTCCAGCTTCGCGGTATCGGGCCGGTCGTGGACGCGGTACATGCAAGGCGAATGCCTGGCTTCGAGCGCGCTGGCGGCGGCGACATTGGCCGCGATCATCAGCTCCTCGATCAGGCGGTGGCTGTCGTGGCGGCGGACGAAGCCGATGCGCGCTACCGTCCCGTCCTCGGCCAGCGTGACCTCGCGCTCCGGCAGCTCCAGGTCGAGCGCGCCGCGGCGCTCCCGCGCCGATCGCAACGCGCCAAAGACGCCGTAGAGCGCGGTGATCGTGGCCCGAACCGATGGCGCCAGGCCCGCGCCATCGCGCTCGGCGGCGGTCTGGACTTGGTCATAGGTGAGCCGCGCGGCCGAGCGCATGAGCGCACGCTCGAAGCGCCAGTCAAGCAGTTCGCCCTCGGCATCGATGCGGAGATGCGCGGCGAGGCAGGCACGGTCCACGTCGGGCTTCAGCGAGCAGAGGTCGGCGGAGAGCGCCTCGGGCAGCATCGGCACCACGCGATCGGGGAAGTAGGCGGAGTTGCCGCGCTCCCGTGCGGCCTTGTCGAGAGCGCCGCCGGGCCTGACGAAATGCGCCACGTCGGCGATGGCGACGACCGCGCGCCAGCCGCCCTTGTTGTCTGACGCAGGGTCGGCCTCGGCCCAGACCGCATCGTCGAAGTCGCGGGCGTCGGCGCCGTCGATGGTGACCAGGGGCAGCGCCCGCTGGTCGGTGCGGCCTTCGAGATCCGGCGGTGTCGCACGCTCGGCCTCAGCCAGAGCCGCGTCGGGAAAGCGCATGGGCAGGCCGTGGCCGTGGATCGCGGCGAGGCTGATTGCGCCGGGCGAGTCCGCGTCGCCCAGCCGCTCGACCACCCTGGCGTCGGTCAGGCCGAGCCGGCCGCCGGGCTCGGTCTCACCCACCACCAGTTCGCCGGTGTGGGCACCGGCGGTGTCCTCCGCCGGCACGTTGAGGCTGCGGCGAGAGCGGCGCTCTGCCGGCTCGATCACGCCCCCGCCGCTGCCCGTGGCGCGGAAGACCCCGACCACGCGGCGCGGGCCGGCGTCGAGCACGCGCATGGGCCGCGCCAGATATCCGCCGTCGGGCGCAGGCCGGAGCCGCGCGAGAACGCGATCGCCCTCCCCCGGTTCGGGAACGCCTCTGGGTGCGGGGTCGAGGGTGATCGGCGGTGGCGGATCGGGCTCTTCCCAGCGCGCGGGCCGGGCGCTCAGGGCGCCGTCGGGATCCAGCCCCACCACTTCCAGAACGGTGACCGACGGCAGCGTGCCCGCGGGGCGGCGTCGCTTGCGGCGGCCATCCAGCGCGCCCTCCTCCTCCAGCGTGCGCAGGAGCTCGGTCAGGGCGGCGCGGTCGTTGCCGCGGATGTTGAAGGCGCGGGCGATCTCGCGCCGGCCGACCTTGCCCGGGCTCTCCCGGACAAAGCGCAGAACCTCATCCCTGGTCGGAAAAGGAGCCGGCTTGCTCGCCAAGACCGTCTCAGGGCCGCGCCGCGCGCCGCTAGGGCGCGCCGTCGGCAGGCGCGTCCTGTTGCCGGCGAGATGTACGCTTCGCCTTCGGCCGGCCGCGACCGGCGGCTTTCTTCTTGGCTCCGCCCTTGGCCGCCTTGGCGGCGAGCAGCTTGACGGCGTCATCCAGGGTGAGCGTGTCGTCGGACGCGCCCTTGGGCAGCGAGGCCCGCAGCCTGCCATGCTGGACGTAGGGCCCGTAGCGGCCCGTGTGGAGAGTTACGGCCTGCCCGCCGTCGGGATGGGCGCCGAGCTCCCGCAGGAGCCGCGCGCCGCTCTTCTTCTCGGCGATCAGCACCACCGCCCGGTTCAGGCCCACGTCCAGCACGTTCTCGCCGCGCGGCAGCGAGCGATAGGTGCCGTCGTGCTTGACGTAGGCGCCGAAGCGGCCGATGCCGGCAGTGACCGGCTTGCCGGTCTCGGGATGAGTGCCGATCTCCCGCGGCAGCGACAGCAGGCCGAGCGCGGTGTCGAGATCGACCATGTCCGGCGCCAGGTCCTGGGGTAGGGACACCCGCTTCGGCTTCTCCTTGGAGCCCTCCGCCACGCCGCGCTCAACGTAGAGGCCGTAGGGGCCGCGCTTCAACAGCACCGGCAGGCCGGTCTCCGGGTCGTTCCCGAGCGTGCGCGGCTCCGACGCATCGCCCCCGTTATCGGCGAGCGGGCGCGTGTACTTGCAATCGGGGTAATTGGCGCAACCGACGAAGGGGCCGTAGCGCCCGAGCTTGAGCCCGAGCCGCCCGTCCTCGCAGGAGGGGCAGCGGCGGTCCTCGCCGCCGTCCTCGGCCGGGAACAGGTGCAGCCCGAGCGTCGCATCGAGGGCATCGAGCACCTGCTTGACCCGGAGCCCCTTGGTCTCCTCCACCGCGCCGGCGAAGTCGCGCCAGAAGTCGCTCAGCACCTGCCGCCAGTCGATCTCACCGGCGGAGATGGTATCGAGCTGGCCTTCGAGCGAAGCCGTGAAGTCGTACTCGACGTAGCGGCTGAAGAAGTTCTCGAGGAACACCGTGACGATGCGTCCGCGATCCTCGGGCACGAAGCGGCGCTTCTCCAGGCGCACGTAGTCGCGGTCCTGCAGCACCGAGATGATCGACGCGTAAGTGGAGGGACGGCCGATGCCGAGCTCCTCGAGCCGCCTGACCAGGCTCGCTTCGGAGAAGCGCGGCGGCGGCTCGGTCACGTGCTTGTTCGGAGTGACGTCCGCGACCGCCATCGCCTCGCCCACAGTGACCGCCGGCAACCGGCGCTCGTCGTCTTCGGCGTCGCCGTTGTCGGGCCGGGCGTCGTCCCGGCCCTCCTGATAGACACGGAGAAAGCCGTCGAAGGCGACGGTCGACCCGGTGGCGCGGAGCCCGGCGCGGCCGTCGTCGGAGGCGATATCCACGCTCACCCGGTCGATCTCTGCGCTCGCCATCTGGCTCGCGAGCGCGCGCTTCCAGATCAGCTCGTAAAGCCGCGCCTGATCCTTCTTGAGCACGGCCGAGAGCGATTGGGGCGTGCGGGCCAGATCGGTGGGGCGGATCGCCTCGTGCGCCTCCTGCGCGTTCTTCGCCTTGGTGCGGTAGCGGCGTGGCTTCTCCGGCACGTAGTTGGGGCCGTAGCGCTTGCCGATCACGTCCCGCGCCTGGCGCAGCGCCTGCTCCGCGATCTGCACGCCGTCGGTCCGCATGTAGGTGATGAGGCCCACCTGCTCGCCGTTCACGGCGATGCCTTCGTAGAGCTGCTGGGCGACCTGCATGGTGCGCCGCGCGGCGAAGCCCAGCTTGCGCGAGGCCTCCTGCTGCAGGGTGGAGGTTGTGAAGGGCGGCGCCGGATTGCGCTTGACGCGCTTTGGCTCGACCGCGGCGATGCGGTAGCGGCCAGACCGGACAAGCGCGGCCGCCCGCTCGGCCGCTTCCCGGTCGCCGAGCGCGTACTTGCCGAGTTTTTGACCGTCGAGGGCGGCGAGGCGGGCGATCATGCGCTCGCCCCTGGGCGTATCCAGATCGACCTCGATGGACCAGTACTCGCGCGGCTTGAAGGCCTCGATCTCGACCTCGCGCGCGCAGATCAGGCGGAGCGCGACGGACTGCACGCGGCCTGCCGAGCGCGAGCCCGGAAGCTTGCGCCAGAGCACCGGCGAGAGCGTGAAGCCCACCAGATAGTCGAGCGCGCGGCGCGCCTTGTAAGCGTCGATCAGATCGTCGTCGAGATCGCGCGGGTCGGCCATGGCGTCGAGCACGGCGGACTTGGTGACCTCGGTAAAGACCACGCGCCTGACGGCGACGCCGTCCAGGAGCCCGCGCCGGCCGAGCTCGTCCCGCACATGCCAGGAGATCGCCTCGCCCTCGCGGTCCGGGTCGGTGGCGAGATAGAGCCGGTTCGCGCCCCGGAGCGCCCTGCCGATGGCGCCGATGTGCTTCTCGGCGCCGTCGGAGACGGTCCAGTCCATGGCGAAGGCGTCGTCCGGCCGCACCGAGCCGTCCTTGGGCAGGAGGTCGCGGACATGGCCATAGGAGGCCACGACCGTGTAGTCCGGTCCCAGGTACCTGCCGATGGTGGACGCCTTGGTAGGCGATTCGACGACGACGACGTTCATCATGAAACGATTGCTGGTAGCGTCATCGGGCGGCGCTACGCCGCCGGCCGGGAGAGTGAAACGCGGTTGCCGGGCTGCCGCTCCAGGCGCCCCGCCAACTCAAGCTCAAGCAAAATGGTTGCCACCATCGCGGGAGTCAACCGGCTCTGCCTGACCAGCATGTCCACCGGCACCGGGCTCGGGCCGAGCAGCGCGGTCACCGTATCGCGGGCGTTGGCTGGCGCGTCGTCGTCCTCGGGCGCGCCGGGAGCGGCGTCCTCCGGCCATGGTTTGCGGGGTTCGCCGAGGATTTGGCGGCCGCCTTCGGCGAGCGCTTCGAGCACGTGGTCGGCGCTCTCCACCAGCGTAGCACCTTGGCGAATCAGGCGGTTAGGGCCGCTGGCGCGGGGGTCGAGCGGCGAGCCAGGGACCGCCATCACCTCGCGGCCCTGCTCCAGCGCAAGCCGTGCCGTGATCAGGGAGCCCGAGCGCGCCGCGCCCTCGACGATCACGACGCCGCGGCAGAGCCCGGCGATGATGCGGTTGCGGCGCGGGAAGTGGCGCCCGATCGGCACGGTGCCGAGCGGCGCCTCCGCGACGACCGTGCCCTCCGCCAGCAGCTTCTCGAAGAGCGCCCGATTCTCCTTGGGATAGAGGACATCGATTCCGCCCCCCATGATCGCGACCGTGCCGGTAGGCAGCGCGCCGGCGTGGGCGCGGGCATCGATGCCGCGGGCCATGCCGGAGACCACGGTGAGCCCCGCCGCACCGAGATCTGTTGCCAGCCGCTCGGCGAAGTGAAGCCCGTTCGCGGACGCGTTGCGCGCGCCGACCACGGCGACGCTGTCGCCCGCGAGCAGGTCCGCGCGTCCGCGCAGGGCGATGACCGGCGGCGGGTCGTCGATGGCGGCGAGCGCCGGCGGATAGGCGGGCTCGCCCAGCGCGATCAGGTGTCCGCCAAGCCGGTCGAGCGCCTCGGCCTCGCGCTCGGCAGCCGCGCGCGAGCAGACCTTGATGGGACGCCGGCGGCCGCCGCGGCGCGCCAGCGCCGGCAGCGCGTCGAGCACCGCCGAGGGCGTGCCGAAACGAGCGAGCAGGGCGAAGAATGTGATCGGGCCCACGTTCTCGCTGCGCGCGAGCCGCAGCCAGTCGAGGCGCTCGGCCTCGGTGAGCGTGCGCGGCTCGTTGGCGTGCAAAACGTTCACTGGCCCTCCGGGGATTCGGCCTCAGGCGCGGCCGGGGCGCTCCGGCCGATCCGGGGCTCGCGCCCGCGCGCGAGGCGCCAAATGTTAGCGCCATGACGCAGCGTCACGATGACCGCCAAGAAACCGGCCAGCCACGATATCTGCGGCATGTCGAAAAGGATCGCGAACCCTGGCGAGGCGCAGATCGCGATCAGGGCGGCGAGGGAGGAATAGCGGAAGAGCCCGGCGACCGCGAGCCAGAGGCCGCAGGCGACGAGCCCCACGGGCCACGCGATCGCGAGCAGGACGCCGAGGGTCGTGGCCACGCCCTTGCCGCCCCTGAAGAGCAGCCAGACCGGCGCGACGTGACCCACGACCACGCAGCCTGCGGCGATCACCGCCATGTCGGGGCCGAAGCGCTGGGCAATGACCACGGCGACGGCGCCCTTGCCACCGTCGAGCAGCAGGGTGAGCGCGGCGGCCGCCTTGTTGCCGGTGCGCAGCACATTGGTCGCCCCGATATTGCCGGAGCCGATGCGGCGCAGGTCGCCGAGCCTGAAGAGGCGGGCCACGATCAGGCCCATGGGGAGCGCGCCGATCAGATAGGCGATGACCCCGCCTGCGTAGAACGGCCAGGTAAAGGCGAAGTTGCCGAGCGGATCGGGCACCGCGACCGGTCGGGCTAGGGCCGCATGATCATGCGGCCGAAGAAGTTGCGGCTCTCCATCAGCGCGTGGGCCGCCGGCGCCTCGCTGAGGGCGAAAGTCTGGTGGATGACGGGCTTGAGATGGCCTTCCGCCATTAGCCCGAGCACGCGCTCGACATGGGTCTTGGTCGAGCGCCCGCAGCCGTGCACCGCGATGTGCTTGCGGAAGAACTCGATGAAGTCGATCTCCACCCGCTCGCCGCCGTGGGCGCCGATGGTGGCGAGCCGGGCGCCGGGCGCGAGCGCGTCGATGGCGCCCACCAGGATGGCGCCGCCGGTCATCTCAAGCGCCGCATCGACGCCCCGGCCATCGGTGAGCCTGCGCGCGGCACCGCCGATGTCCTGGCGCGTGTAGTCGATGGCAGCGTCGGCACCGAGGGCGAGGGCCTTCTCCAGCTTCTCCTCGGAGCCCGCGGCGGCGATCACGCGCGCGCCGGCGAGCTTGGCGATCTGGACGGCGGCGGAGCCGACGCCGCCGCCCGCCGCGGTGATCAGCACGGTCTCTCCGGCGCGGAGGCCGATCTCCTCGATCAACGCCTCCCAGGCGGTGGCAAAGGGAATCTGGCCGGCCACGGCATCCTCGTAGGAAAGCGAGTCGGGAATGGGGACGACGTGGTCGTGGCGCACCCGCACATAGTCCGCGTAGCCGCCCCAATGGGTGACCCCGAGGACGCCTGCGTTCATGCACAGGTTCTCGCGGCCGTCGCGGCAGTCGCCGCAGATGCCGCAGCTCAGCATGAAGTGCGGCGCGACCCGGTCGCCCTCGCTGAACCCGCTCACGCCGGCGCCGACGTCGGCGACAGCGCCCGCCGCGTCCACGCCCATGACGTGCGGCATCGGGCTTTCGACGCCGAAGAGCCCCTTGCGCAGGTCGGTGTCGCAATGGTTCACGCCCGAGGCGTGGACCTTGATGAGGAGCTCGCCGGGGCCAGCGACGGGGGTCTGCACGTCCTCGTAGACGATCGTGTCGAACGCCTCGCCGTAGCCGTGGATCACTGCCGCCTTCATGCTCTTCCTCCGGCAACCCGCATTCGCGCCCGGCCGTCGGCCGAAGCCGCCACCAGGGCCGCGGCCCGATGGACGCTCGTATGCCGGCGCGCGAGGCGGTCGAGATCGTCGGCATAGCCGCCGCCCACCACGCACGCGGTCGGCACGCCGGCCTCGCGGCAGGTCTCGATCACGTAGCGATCGCGCCGGGCGAGACCGCCGTCCCCCAGGGCGAGCCGGCCGAGCTTGTCCTCCACATGGGGATCGACGCCGGCATTGTAGAACACGATGTCCGGCCGATGGTCCGCGAGCAGCGCCGGCAGGTGGGTCGCCAGCACCGAGTGATAGACGTCATCGCCGGTGCCGGGGGGGACGCCGATATCGAGATCGCTTGTTTCCTTCAGGGGCGGGTAGTTGGCCTCGCAGTGGAGCGAGAAGGTGAAGACCTCCGGCTCGTCCTGGAAGATCGCGGCCGTGCCGTCGCCCTGATGGACGTCGAGATCGACCACCAGCGCCCGCTCGATCAGCCGCTCGCTGCGCAGCACGCGGATCGCGACGGCGACATCGTTGAAGAGGCAGAAGCCGGCACCGTGATCGGCGAAGGCATGGTGGCTGCCGCCGGCCGTGTTGCAGGCGAGCCCGTGCTCCAGCGCGAGGCGGCCGGTGAGTACCGTCCCGCCGACGGCGGCGCGGCCGCGGCGCACCAGGGCGTCGGAGAGCGGAAGCCCGAGCCGGCGAATGGCGCGGCGGTCGAGCGCGAGGTTGAGCAAGGCGGCGACGTAGGCCTCGTGGTGGGCGAGCGTCAGCCACTCTCGCGACGCGGGCGCGGGCCGGGCGAGGCTCGCCGGCGGAATCACGCCGTCCTGCAGCAGCACGTCCTTGATTCGGCCGAATTTCCCGATGGGGAAGCGATGGCCGGGCGGCAGCGGGACCGTGTATTCCGGGTGAAAGACGACGGGCAGGACCACAGGTACCGGATGCAAGGCTAAAGGATCGACAGCACGCTCTCGGGCGGCCGGCCGAGGGCCGCGCGGGCGCCGTTCACGACGATGGGCCGCTCGATGACGATGGGATTGGCCACCATGAGGTCGATCAGAGCGTGGCGGGAGAGCTCCTCGTCGGCCATGCCGGCCTCGCGGTAGGCGGCCTCCTTCGTGCGCATCAGCGCGCGGGGCTCCATTCCGAGCTTGGCGAGCACAGCGTCCATCTCGTCGGCCGAGGGCGGCGTCCTCAGATACTCCACGATCTCCGGCTCGATGCCCCGGTCCTGCAACAACTGCAATGTTTGACGGGACTTGGAGCAGCGCGGGTTGTGGTAAATAGTCACCGCCATGTCGTCCCTCCCGGTGCATCGTACGGCGGCGGCACTCTGGCACGCGCTCACGCGAGGTGTCCAGCGGCCCGCTAGTCGTGCCCCGCGCGCGTGCGTCGCAGGGGCTGCGGCGCTGCTGCTGGCGACCCTGTGGCTTGCCGCGAGCGCGCCGGCGCTGGCGCAGGAAAGCGCGCCCGCCGCCGACGCGGCCGACTCTCAGGCCCTCGAGAGCCTGGTCGAGACCCTCGAATCGCCGGAGCAGCGCGAGCGCTTCATCGCCGACCTGAAGGCCGCGCTCGAGGCTCAACAGGCGACGGAGGCGAGCGAGGATGCCGAAGGCGCGTCGGCCATGCGCGCGTTCTCTGACGGGATCGCAACCCTCGGCAGGCATATCGTGGATCTCGCGGGCGCGATTGCCGACATCCCGGAGGCCATCGACTGGTTGATCGAGCACTGGGGCGAGCAGGAGGAGCGCGACGCCTGGCTGGTCTCCTTCGGCAAGCTGGTCGCGATCGTCGTGGCGGGGGTCGTCATCGGCCTGATCGTCTTCCGCGCGCTCCGGAGACCGCGCCGCTGGGTCGAGGGGCTGGAGCAGCCGTCTCCGTGGCTCCAGCCCGCGCTGCTGCTCTACAACGCGGTGCTGAGGGCCGTGCCCAATCTGGTCGCGGCCGGCGCCGCCTACGGTGTGCTCACCGTCATCGATCCGGCGGATGCGCTGCGCGTGGTCGCGCTCGCGATCATCAGCGCCCACCTGATCGCGAGCGTGGTCAAGGCCGTGGGCACGCTGGTGCTGGCGCCCTACGCGCCGCAGCTCAGGCTTGGGCCGATCACGAACGAGAACGCCGCCTACTGCTCGATCTGGTGGCGTCGGCTCGTGAACATCGGGGCTTACGGCTACGTCTTCTGCTACGCGGCCCTGCTTCTCGGCCTGCCCGAGAGCGGCCATGCGGCCTTGATCCGCCTGCTCGGCATTCTCCTCGTCGGCCTTCTCATCACCTTCATCCTGCAGAATCGCGTGGCGTTCGCGCGCTGGCTGCACGAGACCGGGCGAACCAGCGGCACGCGGGCGCACCTCCGCGTCTTCGCGTTCCTGGGCAAGCTCGCGGACTTCTGGCACATCCCGGCGATCCTCTACGTCGTCGCAGGCGGTCTGCTGGCGGCGGCGGAGGGGCTGGAGGGCTTCCTCTTCCTGATCAAGGGGAGCGCGGCGACCGTCGCGATCGCCTGGGCCACGGGCTTCGGCTTTGCCGGCGTCAGGCGCGGCTTCGAGCGGGGATTCCGAATCCGGGCCGAGCTGCACGAGCGCTATCCGGGGCTGCAGGCGCGGGTCAACCGCTATCTGCCGGTGGCACGCAGGGCGGCGCAGACGGTGATCCTGCTGCTCGGGCTCTGCCTCATCCTCGAAGCGTGGAGCGCCGATATCTTCACCTGGCTCGCGAGCGAGACGGGCACCGCCGTGATCGCCACGCTCGCCTCGATCGTCGCCATCGCCCTGATCGCGACCATCGTGCTCGAGGTGGCGACCACGCTGGTCGACCGCTACCTCACCCAGTTCGACGACAAGGGCGAGCTGGTGGAGCGGAGCCAGCGTGCGCGGACGCTGCTGCCGCTCGCGCGCAACGCGCTCCGGGTCGTCGTGGGGGTGATTGCGGCGCTGATGATCCTCTCCGAGATTGGCTTGGACATCGCGCCGGTGCTGGCCGGCGTCGGCGTCGCCGGCCTCGCCATCGGCTTCGGCGCGCAGACCCTGGTGAAGGACATCATCACCGGGCTCTTCATCCTGCTGGAGGACAGCGTCGCCGTGGGCGATGTCGTGACCGCCGGCGGCCATACCGGCACCGTGGAGGCGATCACGATCCGCACCATCCGCCTGCGCGATTTACAAGGCCACGTGCACACCGTGCCATTCAGCGGTGTCGACACGATCTCCAACATGACCAAGGAGTTCTCCTACTACCTGATCGACATGGGCGTGGCCTACCGCGAGGACTACGACGAGGTGGTGGACGTCATGCGCGAGGTCGGCGCGGAGCTGCAGCAGGACCCCGAGTTCGGCCCCAACATGCTGGAGCCGCTGGAGATCATGGGCCTCAACAGCTTCGGCGATTCGGCCGTCATCGTCCGCGCCCGCCTCAAGACCAAGCCGCTCACGCAGTGGGCGACCGGGCGAGAGTACAACCGCAGGTTGAAAGCCGCCTTCGACGACCGCGGCATCGAGATTCCCTTCCCCCACACGCAGATCTACTTCGGCGAGGACAAGCAGGGCCGCGCGCCTGCCGCCCGCGTGGTCATCGAGGACGCGCGAGCGGGCGACGACGACGCTCCGCCGCAGACTTCGGCTGATGACGAGAAGGAGCGCGAGAGACGAGCACAGCAGCGGGAGCGCACGCCGCGCGAGCGGACCGGCGACGGGCCGGAAGACGCAGGCAGCAGTTCAGGCGACGACGCACCGGGTTAGCGCGCGCTTCCGCAGCAGACTGAACCAGTCCAGCCGCGGTCGGGAGAAATTTAGAGTGGACCACGGTACGGGACGTGACGAGGCGGGGGCCGGCAATCATTCCTCGTCGTGCTTAGGCATCGCGCCCGGCTGCACACACCCTTAACTCGGGTCGTAGTAGCCATGTAATGATCCGTAGATCGTGCCGCACCGGAAAATTCCGGGACATAGCGGGATATTGCTGTTGTTGAGTGCGGAAGATTGACGACCAACCCGTGCGATAGTGTCGCGAGGCTCACCCCGCGCTGCTGGAGGACCGCCCCCTATGTCCAGACTACCGCTGACCGACCCGCAAGACCTGCCGCCTTTCCTTGAGAGCATGCACGACGGTGCCGCGGAGAACGACTGGTCGACGCGCCATTGCGCCCGCGTCTTCGCGGCGCATCCGGATATCCTGGAGCGATATCTCGCCTTCTACTATCCCTTCCACGCGAGCGAGCCGGGAAGCCTGTTGGACAGCCGCATCAAGGAGCTGGTTCGGCTGCGCATCGCGACCCTCAACGGCTGCAAGACCTGCAAGGCGGCACGGCTCGCACCGGGCGAGGTCAGCGAGCGGGAGGCCGCGGTGGGGGTCGACGAGCCGGCCGAGGCGGCGTTTTCGGCGCGCGAGCGGGCCGCGCTCGCGCTCGCCGAACAGATGGCGCTCGATCACCACGCCTTCGACGACGCGGCGATGAGCGCGTTACGTCGGCACTTCTCCGAGGCCGAGACGCTGGAGCTGATGATGATGATCGGCCAGTACATCGGCTTCGGCCGGATGCTGGCGATGCTCCAGCTCGAAGAGACGCATTGCCCGATCGAGCCGGCCGTCGAATCTCAGCCCCAGACCGCCGAGTCCTTGAGGTAGTCATGCACCACGCGTCCGAAGTCGAGGTCGAAGTCCACCACGGCGAAGAATCCGCCGAGGATGCGCACGGGTGCCAGTTGATGCCATGAATCGGCGGCGGTGCTTGCGAGCGTGAGCGCGGCGCGGCCGGCGTAGAGCTCTGGGCTGCCGTCCCCGCTCTTGCGCAGCGCGCCTGTCACGTCGAGGCGCACCAGCTCCGAGACGCTCGGCCGCACCGCGGTCTCCGCGCTCGGGATATGGCGGTAGGACAGCACCGGCGATTCGGCGAGTTCGTCGGGCGAGGCCTTGCGGTCGCACACCATCGAGGCGGTCATCAGGCGCTGCCCGCGCGGCCGCTCCACAGTGAGCAGGAGCTGCTCCATATAGGGCATGGTGTCGCCGCCCCAGTTGTGCTCGATCACGGCGATCTTCTTGGCGTAGCCCCAGATCTCGCGGCCCGCGCCGAGCGGGATGTCGTTATCCACCAGGATCGAGGGCTGATACATGTAGCGCGTACCGTCCAGCATCACGTCGACCATGACGAAGGCCTCGTGATAGGGGCCGAAGGCCGAGAACGGGACCCAGCGCGCCCACGAGGTGCAGATTACCGGATCGTCCGCCGGCTCCAGATGGGGCGGCAGCAGCTCCATCACCGCAGCGCTGTCGGCCTCGTAGCGGATCATGAGGTCCTGCACGCCGCGGAAGGGATAAGGCGGGGCGGCGTACATCGGGCCGCCGAGCGGCATGCTGAAGTGGCGCTTGAAGGTAGCGATGTCCATGGTGGGTCTCCCTGGCGCGCGGGCCTAGCCGTTCTCCGTGTCGAGCGCGGACCAATCGTCGAGCCGGCCGTAGAGGTAGGGCACGAATTCTTCGGCCGGGAGCCGGGCCAGCGGGCGGCAGGTGGAGAGCAGATCGCCCTCGATGTAGGAGGCGCCGCGCAACTCGCAGATCTCGATGTCGGCCAGCGGATCGTGCACTGTCGAGCGCAGCGCGAGCGTGCCGGTCCCCTCCCGCCGCACGGTCAGATGGTTGTCGAACTCGGCCAGCGTGAGGACAGGGTCGTCCTCAAGGCCGACACCGGTGCATGACGGTAGCGCCTTGATGTTGAAGTTGGCGCCCTTCTCGCGGCCGGGCTCCCGCTCGTGGGGCAGCGTCGCCTCGATCTCGATCACACGCGTGCCGAGCCGCTCGATGTAGCCGTGCATGGCATCCCCGCGCCGCTGCAGGCGCGTCGTGGCCTGCTTCTTGGGCTCGCCGAAGAGATCTCGCCCGAAGATGATCGCGTGGTCCTGATCCATGAACATGGCGAGCACGTAGGGCGCCTCGATTTCCCCGTGCCGGGCCATGACGTAGATGGCGCCGCCGGCGAAGTCGGCCACGCAGTTGGAGCGCCAGCGGCCCACCATCGCCGTCACCAGCGGCTCCGCCACGGGCTCGAGCCTGGGCGGCAGAATCTCGGCGACGATCTCCGGCCGCGTGAGAAAATCGACCATCAGCATCTCGGCGCCGACGAAGCGGGGCCGCTTCAGCACCGCCTCGATGCGCTTCACTTCCTCCGGCGTTTTCACGAAGCCCATGACACGACCCTCCTCGTGTAAATGGCGCGATCCGATCAGGCGCCCAGATAGGCGCGGCGCAGCCGCTCGGAATCTCGAAGCGCGTCGACGGTGCCGCTGAAGCTCACTTCGCCGCCGGAGATAACGGTCCCATTGTCGGCGACCCGAAGCGCGAACTCGGCGTTTTGCTCGGCGACGATGATGGTGAGCCCCAGCGACTTCAGCGCGCGGAACGTGTCGGCGAGCGTGTTGATGATGGCGGGTGCGAGGCCCAGCGTCGGCTCGTCCACCATGAGCAGCCGGGGCTGCGCCATCAGGCCGCGCGCGATGGTGAGCTGCTGCTGCTCGCCGCCCGAGAGCGTGCCACCCGCCTGCCGGGCGCGCTCCTTGAGGATCGGAAACATCGCGTAGTTGCGCTCGATCAGCTCGCGCGTCTTCGTCCGTTCGCGAATGTGAACGCTCGCACCCACCAGCAGATTGTCGAGCACGCTCATCTCCGGAAAGATGCGCCGCCCTTCGGGCACGTGGGCGATGCCGTCCAGCACGATCCTGTCGGGCGCGCGACGGATGAGCGACTTCCCTTCGAAATTGATCTGCCCGGCAAGCGGGCGCATGAGGCCGCTGATCGCGCGCAGGATCGAGGTCTTGCCTGCGCCGTTTGGGCCAAGCAGCGCGCAGACCTCGCCCTGATCCACCGACAGGTTGAAACCGCGCACCACGCGGTTCACCCCGTACGCGAGCGTCAGATCGTCGATCTCCAGCATCTCAGTGCTCGCCGCCGAGGTAGATGCTGACCACCTGTTCGTTCGCCCGGATCTCGTCGGGGGTGCCGGAGACCAGCAGCGCGCCGTGATGCATGACGAACAGGTACTCGCAGACGTCCATGACCACTTCCATGTTGTGGTCGATCAGGAGCATGGTGAGCCCGCCCCGCTGGCATTCGCGCAGGTGCTCGATCAGATCGAAGGACTCCTCCCGGCTGAAGCCGGCGAAGGGCTCGTCGAGCAGGAGCACCTTGGGGCCGAGAGCCAGCGCCTGGGCGATCTCGGCGCGCCGTCGCATCAGGTGGCTGAGATCGGTCGGCAGGTCGGCGCGCACAGCCTCCAGCTCGAAGAATTCGAGGAGCGCGTCGCATCGCGCGTCCTCGTCGCCGACACAGCCTGGGTAGCTGAGATCGCGGCCGCCGTGCCGGCCTCCCCAGATCATCGCCGTCCTGATGTTTTCCTCCACCGACTCTTCGGTGAAGAGACGGTTCTTCTGGTAGGTACGGCTGAGGCCGCTGCGCGCGACCTTGTAGGACGGCAGGCGGTGGATCGGCTTCGAGTCCAGCATTACCGTGCCCGCATCGGGCGTCGCATGCTTGGTCACGAGGTTGACGAAGGTGGTCTTGCCGGCGCCGTTCGGCCCGATCAGGCCGACCAGCGCCCCGCGCGGCACGTCGAAGCTCACGTCGCGCACGGCTTCGACGCCGCCGAAGCGCTTGCTCAGATCGCGCACCTCCAGAATGGCGTCCATCGGCGCCTACTTTCCCCGCGTCGCGGCGCCGAGCGCCTGCGCCACGATCTGCCTGATGCCGACGGACTCGAGGGCGAAGTGCCAGAGCAAATTGGCGCCGCCCCAGAGCCCACCGCGGAAGAACAGGACCGTGACCACGATCAGGCCGCCGAGGACGATCTGGTTCCACTTGCCGAAGTCCTGGATGAACTGATCGAGAACCACCAGGAAGACGACGCCGATGGCGGGCCCCAAAAGTGTGCCCGAGCCGCCGATGATGACGTAGATCACATATTGGAAGGAGCTCCAGATCGTGAACGAGCTCGGGTCGATGGCGATCTGCATCGAGGCGTAGAGCGCGCCGGAGAGGCCCGCGAAGCCGGCGGCAAAGACGAAGACAAGCTGCTTGTAGCGGAAGACGTCGAGGCCGCGCGCGGCCGCGAGATCCTCGTCCTGCCGGATCGCGCTCAAGGCGCGCCCCACGTGGCCACGCGCGAGCCACCAGGAGGCAAACGCCGCGATCACGAGGAAGAAGAGCACCACGATGAGGAAGCGCTGGTTGGTGACGAAGGCGTAGTCGCCAAGCGCGGGCCTGGGGATGCCGGCGGTGCCGTGCGGGCCGCCGGTGAACCACTCCCAGCTGTCGAACATGATGTAGAGGAGCTGGCCGACGGCCAGCGTGCCGATGGCGAAGTGGTAGCCGCGCAGCCGGAACAGCGGATAGCTCAGCAGGTACGCGAGCGCGCTGGTGATGATGATGGCGCAGGGCAGCGCGGCCCAGAAGTCGAACTCGAACTGCTGCACCGTGAGCACGCCGACCACGTAGGCGCCGACGCCGACGAATCCGCCCTGCCCCATTGCGAGGTAGCCCATGTGGCCCATGAGCAGCCCGAAGGGGATGACCGCGATCATCGCCGTGCCCGCGCCCACCAGCAGACGCAGGTGATAGTTGTTGTCGACCACAGCCCACAGGATGCCGAGGAAGGCGAGCAGGACGAGCCAGCCGATCACGGCCCGCGTGCGGCGATCCCGAAGCGATATCCGGTGGGCCGGGAGGAGCGTCATGCGTTGCGATCCGGCAAGCCGAAGAGCCCTTGCGGGCGGATCATCAGAATCGCCAGGAGCACCAGGAAGGGCACCAGATCGCCGAGCTTGGAGCCGACGTAGAAGACCGTGAGGTTGTACAGAATGCCGAGGATGAGGCCGGCGACGATGGAGCCCGCGATGCTGCCCATCCCGCCGAAGATGATGATGACCAGCGCCATCAGCAGCGGCTGGAAGCCCATGTCCGGCCGCACGTTGAAAAGCGCGCCGAGCATGGCCCCGGCGGCGCCGCCGAGCGCGCCGCCGAGGAAGAACACGATTGCCGCCACCCGGCGCTTCTTGATGCCCATCAGCGCGGCGGTTTCCTCCCCCTGCGCGGTGGCGCGCATGGTGCGCCCGAGATGGGTGCGGTAGACGACGAAATAGAGCGATGCGAACAGGACAAGAGTGATGGCGATGGTGACCAGCCGCGCTCCGTCGATACGGATTTCCCCGGCCGTCAGCGCCCAGTCCTCACCCGGCATGGCGATCGGCCGCGCCTCGAAGTCTCCCCAGATACGGAGCGCCGTGGTGCCGAGAACCATGTAGAGGCCGAGCGAGGCCAGAAGCTGGTCGGTGAGCGGGCGGCGCTGGAGGAAGCGGAAGACGGCGTTCTCCAGCACGATGCTGAGCAGCCCCATGACGATCATGGCGGCGAAGAAGCCGACGAAGAAATGTGTGCCGAGCTGCGTCGCGACCACGTAGGCCACGAATCCGCCAAGCATGATGAGCTGCCCGTGGGCGAGGTTGATGACCCTGTAGACGCCGAAGATGAGGGCGAGCCCCGCGGCCGCCACGGCAAGGTTCATGCCGTACGAGGCGCCGTAAATCAGTTGTTGGGCGAACGCGGTCACGAGATCACGCCCTTGCCGGCGGGGGACAGAATATGGACGTCAGACAAACCGAGCCGCGAAGCGGTCCAGCCGGCGCGACCGCCCGGCGATTGAGGGCAAAAAAAGAGGCGGCGCACACCCTCTCGCGGGCAGGCGCCGCCCCGGCGTCTTCTCAACCTGCGGAATCCGGCCTGGACCGTCCCCGCTACAGGGCTACTTCGGCAGCTTGTCGCCGTACACGTACGGGCCGTAGAAGAGCTCGTCCCGATAGCTGATGCCGGTATAGAAGACCTTCTCGTCCGCCACGCCGATGATGTACTCGGTCGCGAAGAGCTGGCCGGTCTTCTCGCCGGTATCGGGCCGGGTGAAGAACTCGTTTGTCGGCCCGCGCAGGCCGTTGATCTTCAGGTTGCGCCAGGCTTCCACGATCTTGTCGTTGTCGGTGTGGTCGCCCGAGGCCTGCACGCCGTAGAGGAACCAGATGGCGGCGTCGTAGGCGCCGCGATCGAAGGGGCTGGAGTTCCCGACCTCGGTGTCGCCGTACTTCGCGTTGTAGATGGGCACGTACTTCTCGACGCGTGCGAGGGTCGCCTCGTCCTGCGCCGGGTTGTGCTCCTGCCAGCCCCAGACGTAGCCGGACGACATGTTGATGCCCTGGTCCTTGGCCACGTCGACGAAGATCTGCAGCATCAGCACGTCGTTGCCGAGCAGGATGATCTCGCCGGTCTCGTAGTTGAGGCCCTGCTTCTTCATCTCGTTCATGATCGCCAGCATGTCGGGGAAGATGTAGGCGTCCATGAGCACGATGTCGGGGTCCTGCTCGGCGAGCTTGGCGACGTGGGGCGCGAAGTCGGTGGTGCCGAAGGGATAGAGCACCGCCCAGTCGTGCTGGTACTCGTACCGGCCGCCGCCCTTCTCCACCGCTTCCTGCCAGCCGATGGAGCCGTGCACGGTGTAAAGCTCGTTGCGGCCGATGAAGCCGAGCTTCTTGCGCCCGTCGAAGAGGGCGGGGTCGATGCCGTGCTCCGCCAGCCTCTCGGGCGTTTCGTGGATGAACTCGCCCATGCCGTGCTTCTCGATCACGCCGGTGTCGGTGATGTCGTGGCCATACTTGCGGCCCACGGTCATCGCCGGGCTCGAGCAGATCGCGCAGATGCTGATGATGCCCTGCGGATCGAGGATCGAGGCGGCGGACAGCAACGCCGAATTCATCCGGGGGCCCCAGATCGCGCGGGCTTCATCCTGCTCGACCAGGCGGATGACGGCGTCGATCGACTTCTTGTCTTCCGAGACGTCGTCATAGGCCGTCCATTCGATGGGGATGACCTTGTCGCCGATCTTGAGCCCACCGCCTTCGCAGGGCTGCGGCGGTACGGCCTCGACGATGCAATCGCCCTTCATGAACTGCTCGACGGCGAGCCTCACGGCCGCTTCCTCGAAGAGGCCCAGGAACGAGGCCGGGCCCGACAGCGTGAAGACGCCGCCGAACTTGAAGGTGTCTTCCGCCTTGGCCAGTTGCGGGCCGGCCACAAGCCCCGCACAGAGCGCCGCACCCAGCAGCCCTGCTCGAATTACTCCAAAGGATGATGCCATCTCTCTCTCCCTGAGTTCCGCGCCGTGCGCGCTACAAAACCACTCAAATTCGGCTCGGAGTATGGGTTAGCGCCCCAAATGGTGTCAAACGACGCTCCGGTCACGAGCCGAACGCCTCGGTCAGGCGACCGCGCCACCCGTGATTGGTCATGTCCAGCTGGATCGGCGTGACCGAAATCGCGTTCTCGTGGATCGCATGGAGATCGGTTCCGGGGTGTTTGCCACCGTCCTTGTAGCTGATCTCCACCCAGAAGTAGGGCACGTGGCGCGTGTCGATGCGCCCGTCGATGGTGAAGGAACCCGGCGGCCGCTGCCCCTGGGCGGTGATGCGGACGCCGCTCACCGATTCCGGCAGCGCATCCGGGAAGTTGACGTTGACCAGCGTGCCCGAGGGCCAGTCCGGCAGGCGCATGAGGGTCTCGATCACGTCCGGTGCGAAGGCTTCCGCCGTGGCCCAGAGCGCCTCGCCGCCCATGGTGAACACCTGGCTGAGCGCGATCGAGCGGATGCCGAGCAGGGTTCCCTCCATCGCTGCGGCGATGGTGCCGGAATAGGTCATGTCCTCCGCGAGGTTCGCGCCGCGATTGATGCCGGAGAGGAGGACCGTAGGCGGGCTCTCGGTCATCAGCTCGTGGATCGCCATCAGCGCGCAGTCGGTGGGCGTGCCGTCCACCGCGTAGCGCCTCTCGCCCATCTGGCGCAGGCGGATCGGCGTATGCATCGAGATCGAATGGCCGGCACCGCTCCGCTCGTGATCCGGCGCGACGACCCAGACGTCGTCTGACAGGCTCCGCGCGATCGCCTCGAGAATCTTCAGCCCCCTGGCGTGGATGCCGTCGTCATTGGTGACCAGGATGCGGTGGTGGGAGAGATCGCTCTCCGCTGGCATGGCGGGGATCCTTTCGGGCGCGCTCGGCGGAGGCGGCAGTCTCTTCGCCGTGCCAGCCGAGCGCAAGGATGCCTCCAGGCGCCGCCGGATTGCGATGGCTGGCCTTGCGGTGTGACGGCATTGACAGCCCAAAGGCCGATCCGCATGTTGGCGCCTCCGTTCCGGCGAGCCTGCCCTGGGGGAGAGTGTGGCGAAGCTCTACGTGGACTCGGACAAGTACGGCGATCAGGCCCACTCGCCCACCGTCGAGGCGTTCCATAGCGCGATCAAGGACCTCGTCCGGCGCCGCCTCGACGAGAGCGGGGTCGACTGGAACAGCTTCGTCTTCGACAAGTCCTACGATCTGATTACCGCGGCCGATTTCGAGGAGATCGAGAGGAAACTCCTCGACGCCGGGCACCGCTACGACTTCTCGGCCGTGATTTCGGTGAACGAACGGCCCGAGGCCTACAAGCCCGCCGAAGGCATCTTGGGCGACGACCCCGACTGGACCATGGAGCACCCCGACGCGCCCTCAGGCGACGCAGACGCGGAGGGCCGGGCGCTCTGCGGCGTCGGCGACAACGTGATGCGCGTCTCCGAAAACACCGTGGGCACCGCGCACTACGTCCGCTCCAGCAGCCAGGTCATGCGCTACCTCGGCGATGGCGTGCCGCCCGGGACCATCGCCATCATCGACGATTCCGGCGGGACCCTGACGGCGCCGATCCTGGAGCGGTTCGCCGGAATTATCTGCATGGGCGGCACCGTACGCTCCCATCTCGGCATCCTCTCGCGGGAGTACGGCATTCCCTGCTTCATGAACGCCAAGATCACCGGGATCAGGGAAGGCGAGCGGCTGGAGATGGAGACCGCCGCGGCGGCGAAGACGGCGGAGGCCTACCAGAAGGGCGAGGAAATGACCGCCAACATCTGGAAGCTGGTCCAGGAGGCTCCGTGATGGTCGGCGCGCCGCGACTTTCATACGCCCAGCTGCTGGAGACCAACAACCTCCTTCAGACCTTCACCGACGAGACCTACTGGCTCTGCGTCACGCGGACGGTGCAGGAGTCGAAGCTCTTTCCTGTGCCGCCCTACATGCTGCTCTCGTACCTCAACGCCTTCTACCGCTATCCCTCGCTCTTGCGGAAGGTGGAGAGCGTGATGACGGCGGAAGAGATCGGCGACCGCGCCCGCGAGGGGCGCCCGCCCGGCAAAAGCGCCATGGGCTGGGGGATGCCGGGCTTTTACCTGCTCGGCCGCGAGTGGCTCATCAACATGGGGCTGCTGCGGCCACAGGACGCCGCCGAAGACGTCGTCTACCTGATGGATTTCTGGAAGCGCCTGCAGCTCTCCTGGCACAGGAACGACGGGCACATCACGAACAAGGAATTCGGCCACCGCTGCCAGATCCTGCCCGAACGCAGGCTCCAGGTCTTCGAGTCCGACGCCTACGGCTGCGAGACCGGCGATCCGCTGCACAGCGCGGCGACCCAGTTCATGGCGTCTGCGGCCCAATACGGCTTCCTGGTGAGCTGCGAGAGCCGCATCAGCCTGCTCAACACCGGGCCCTACAAGCTTGCCGACGGCAACGAGATGATCGTCCGCGAATTCATGGACCTCGGCGAGGGCGACTTCCCCTGGCTCGACGACGTGGCTGCGGACATTCCCTACAACAACCTCACCGTCCCGATGCTGGTGAAGGACTGCCACTTCTACCTGGTCGACGACTGGGGCAGCTTCGAATCCGAGCCCGAGTTCCGGGCAGAGAGCATCGTCGGCGTCGGCCTCTACACCTCCGACCCGCTCACCGAGGGGCACGTTCCGGTGGGGATGGAGAGCCGCGAGGCCCTGACCGAGACCTTCCGCACGCTGGACGGGCTCTTCAAGGAGGCGACGGCGCGGCTCTGGAAGCGCATCGCCGGCTGGAGCCGCGACCAGATGCTCGATGCCGGCGCGCTCACCTACTTCGGCATCTGCAAGGATCTCGCCCATGTCGCCGGCGTCTACGCCCACGAGGACTGGATGCTGATCGACGAGCGGGCCGAGCGCTTCCGCCCGCTGCTCAACGACGAGTTCAGCCGCGACTGCCTGGGCGAGCTGGTGGGGCTGCTGACGCTGCCGAGCCATCGCCTCTCGTCCTACAGCATGATGCAGCACGGCAACGGCCCGACGCGCATGTACACGCCGATCCCCTACGCGATCCTGGACGGCGAGGGTTACGTGCCCACCTGCGGCCCGGTCTACCCCGGCGCCACCACGCTCCCGGCCAAGGCCGACCGCTACCGCACCAGCCAGGGTGTGCTGACGCTGGAGGAGTACAACCTACGGGTCCGTGACTTCGCGCCGCAGTCGGATCGGTATCGTTTCCTGGACGAGACCTGGCTCAAGTACAACCACGACACGCCGCGTGCCGACAAGATGTACCGGCACGAGCAGGAGCGGGCGCGCAAGATCCAGGATTGCGGCGCATCGCTCGGCGCTGCGGAGCTGGCGGCGCTTCCCCGCGACTAGGGGCGCGCGCCTCTCCCCACGCGTCCGAGCAGCCTGGCCCAATGCAGATCGGCGAATACATCCGGCGCGCGGGCGCCATGTTCGGCGAGGCGCCAGCGCTGACCGAGGGCGCGCGCACGCTGAGCTTCCGCGCACTCGACGAAGCGACGGACCGGCTCGGCAACGCGCTGCTGGTGGAAGGCTTCGAGCCGGGCGATCGCGTCGGCGTGCTGCTGCCCAACGGGATCGACTGCCTGATCGCCTACTACGCGCTTGCCAAGTGCGGCCTCGTGCGGGTCTCGCTCAACGTGCGCGAGACCGCGGCGGACCATCGCTACAAGTTGGGCGATAGCGGCGCGCGTGGACTCATCCACGACGGCTCTGGCAGTGCCGACGGCATCGATGTGGAACTCGTCTACGACCTCGACGCTCTGCGCCGGCTCATCGACGACGGCCCGCCCGGCGCCTGCCGCGTGGACCGCGACCTTGAGGCGCCCTTTCGCCTGGGCTTCACCGGCGGGACCACCGGCGCGCCCAAGGCGGTCACGCTCACCACGCTGGGCGAGACTGCGGAGCTCTCGGCCTTTCTCATGGACCTGGTGCCGGACCTCGCGCCGGGCGACCGCTTTCTCCACGCCGCCCCCATCGCACACGCATCGGGCGCCTTCTTCCTGCCCTCGCTGGTGCGGGGCGTGCACCAATGGATCATGCCGCACTTCGACGCGGCCGGCTTCATCGCCATGGCCGCGCAGGGGCAGGCGACCCATACCTTTCTCGTGCCGACCATGCTGGCCATGATCATGGAGGAGCCCGCGCTGGAGACGGCGACGCTCCGCTTCAAGCGCATCTGCTACGGCGCTTCGCCCATCGCGCCGAGCCTCTTGGAGCGCGCCATGGACCGCTTCGGGCCGGTCTTCGCCCAGACCTACGGCCAGGCTGAATCGCCGATGGTTATCACCTGTCTCGGGCCGGAGGATCACGACCGCGTGGGCTCGTGCGGGCGGCCCTATACCACCGTGGACGTGGCGATCTTCAACGATGACGACATGCCCGTGCCCACCGGCGAGCGGGGCGAGATCGTCTGCCGCGGCACCCAGCTCATGGCCCGTTACTGGAACCGCCCGGAGGAGACGGCCAAGGCCTTCCGCAACGGCTGGCTCCATACCGGCGACATCGGCCGCATGGACGAGGACGGCTTCTTCTACATCCTCGACCGAAAGAACGACATGCTCATCAGCGGTGGCTACAACGTCTATCCCCGGGAGATCGAAGACGTGCTGCTTGCGTACGAGGGCGTTGTCGAGGCCGCGGTCGTGGGCTTGCCCGACGAGAAGTGGGGCGACCGCGTTCATGCGGTGGTCGCCGGGCGGCCCGGCCTGGACCCGGAGGCCGTGCGGCTGTTCTGCCGCGAGCGGCTAGCGGGCTACAAGTGCCCGAAGAGCGTCGAGATCTGGGACACGCTGCCCAAGAGCGGGGCCGGCAAGCTCCTGCGCCGCGCCGTGCGCGACCGCGTTATCGCGGCGGCAGCCACCGAGGCGCCCGTGCAGCCGGGCAACTGAGCCATGAGCGACACCTACCTCGTCCTCCACGGGCTTGCGATCAAGAAGCACGCGGACGCTGGCGCGGTTGCCGCTGCGCTCGGACTCGCCGAGGACGAGGTGCGCGCCGTGCTGGACGATGCGGTGGCGAAAGGCCGCGCAGCGCGCGCAGGCGAGGCATATTCGCTGACTCCCGTCGCCCGTGTGGCGCTCGACGGCGCCTATTCCCGGCTCTTCGCCGCGCAACGGGCCGATGAGGCCTTCGCCGCCGCCCACGAGCGCTTCGAGGCGATCAACATAGAGCTAAAGCAGCTGATGACCGCGTGGCAGACCATCGAGATCGATGGCGAGAACGTGCTGAACGACCACACCAACAAGGACTACGACGACAGGCTGATCGACCGCCTCGGCGCCCTGCACGAGCGGGCGGAGACGACCCTCCAGCAACTGAGCGCCGGGCTGCCACGCCTCGCAATTTATTCGGAAAAGCTCGAAGCGGCGCTGGAGAAGGCCGAGGACGGCGCCATCGAGTGGGTCAGCGGCGCGCGGATCGAGTCCTACCACACGGTCTGGTTCGAGCTTCACGAGGACCTGCTGCGGATCCTCGGCCGCACGCGGCAGGAATAGGCATGGGTGCCGTCGGCCGCTGGGTCCTTTCCCTTGACGGCGCTGCGTTGCCCGACGGTGCGCTTGTCGGGGGCAAGGCGTGGGGCATCGCCTTCATGCGCCACGCGGGCCTCCCGGTGCCGCCCGCCTTCGTGGTGACGACAGAGGCCTGCCGCGCCTACCTCGCCGAGGGCCAGTTGCCGGATGGCCTCACCGACGAGCTTCACGCCGGCATCGCCATGCTGGAGGCGGAGACCGGGCGCCGCTTCGGCGTGCCCGAGCGCCCGTTGCTGCTGGCGGTCCGCTCCGGCGCCGCCATCAGCATGCCGGGCATGCTGGATACGGTGCTCAATCTCGGGATCGACGAAGAGATTGAGGCGGCTCTGGCGCGAGAAAGCGGCGACGTGGCCTTCGCCCGCGACACCCACCGGCGCTTCCACGAGATGTACGCGCGCATCGTGCTCAAGGCGGGGATCGACGGGCTTCCGCCCGAGGGATCCGTCGAGGAATGGCGGGCGGCCGTGGCGGAGGCGGGGGCCGCAGCCAGGGTGCCGGAGGCGCCGGTCGATCAGCTTCTCGGCGCGGTTCGTGCCGTCTTCGACTCATGGAACGGGCGGCGCGCGAAGCGTTATCGCCGGCATCACGGGCTCGCGGATGACGCGGGCACCGCCGTCACGGTGCAGGCCATGGTGTTTGGCAACCTCGGCGCGAACAGCGGGACGGGCGTGCTTTTCAGCCGCAATCCGCTCACCGGTGCGCCTGTGCCTTACGGCGAGTATCTTGCCTGCGCCCAGGGGGAGGACGTGGTCTCCGGCCAGCGGACGCCGCAGGGACTCGATGCGCTGTCGTCGTCCCTGCCGGAGGCGCACGCCGCCCTGATCGACGCCGCGGGCCGGCTGGAGGCGCTGAACCGGGATGTGCAGGACATCGAGTTCTCGGTACAAAATGGCGCGCTCTACCTGTTGCAGACCCGCACCGCCGCCCGGGCTCCCGCAGCGGCCATGCGCATCGCCGTCGATCTGGTGAACGAGGGAACCATCTCCTCCGACGAAGCGCTCGCCCGCGTCAGCGCGGCCCAGGTCCGGACGCTGCTCATGCCCCGCCTCGATGAGGGCGCCGGAGAGGACGCCGCCCTGCTCGCGGAAGGCGAGGGCGCGAGTCCTGGTGTCGGCATCGGCAAAGTCGTGCTGGATGCCGACGCGGCCGAGGCGAGCGGCGCGGCCGGCGAGGACGTGGTGCTGGTGCGCCCGACCACCAGCCCGGAGGACGTGCACGGCATGGTCGCCGCCCGCGCGGTCGTGACGGCGACCGGGGGTGCGACCTCGCACGCCGCCGTGGTAAGCCGCTCCCTCGGCGTTCCCTGCGTCGTCGGCTGCGGCGAAGGCGTGGGCGCGGCGCTTGCGGGCAGGGAGGTGACGGTGGATGGCAAGGCCGGGCAGGTGTTCGATGGTGTCCTGCCGGTGAGCATTCCCGCGGAGACGGACGATCCGTACCTGCGCCGGATTGCGGCATGGGCCCGCGCGGCCGCGCCCATCGCGGTCTATCGCGCCGAAGATTCGGCGCCCAACGGCGCGGTCGATCTCGACCGCTTGCCCGGCGGTGAGGAACCGGAGCGAATGCCCGCGCTGCTCGCGGGGGCTCCCGGCGCAAAGGGCGGCGCGCTCGCCAGCGATGCGGGTGTCGCGGCCGCCGTTGCCGCCGGCCTCGACTTCATCGTTGTTCGCCACGCTCTGCCGGCCCTGCTCGCGGCCTGTGCCGCCGCGCGCGCCGAGGCTGCCACATGACCATCGACCGCAAGGAGGTCGAGGCGCTGATCCGCCTCTTCGAGCGGTCGGACTGGCACGAGCTCCGGCTCGAGACCGACGGGCTGAAGCTGGTGCTCTCGAAGGACGCGGATGCGGCAGCGCTCGGGTCGGAAGCCGAGGCTGCCGCAGCCTCGGCAGAGAAGGCTCCCCTGGAAACCACACGCGCCCAGGACGACGTGGCGCCGGTGGACGGGCTGGTCCCGATCACGGCGCCCAACCTCGGCACCTTCTATCGCGCGCCGAAGCCGGGGGTCGCGCCCTACGTGGAGGTCGGCCAGCAGGTCGGCGAGGCAACCGAGGTATGCCTGATCGAGGTCATGAAGCTGTTCACGCCGGTTCGGGCCGGGATCAACGGCCGGATCGCCAAGGCCTGCGTCGAGGACGGCGAGATGGTGGAGTTCGGCGCGCCGCTCTTTCTGGTCGAGCCGGAGGCCGAAGCGGCCGAGAAGGCGTGATGGCCCTCTCGCGCGTCTTCGTCGCCAACCGGGGGGAGATCGCCGTGCGCATCGTCCGCGCCTGCCGCTCCCTCGGGCTCGAGAGCGTCGTCGGGGTCTCCGACGCCGACCGCGAGGGCCTGGCGGCGGAGCTTGCGGACCGCGCCGTGGTGCTGGGGCCGGCGCCGGCGCGCGAGAGCTACCTCAACGCCAATCTCGTGGTTCATGCGGCGAAGGCGACCGCATGCGACGCGCTGCATCCGGGCTACGGCTTCCTCTCCGAATCTTCGGCCCTCGCCGGGCTGTGCGAGCGGGAGGAGATCGTGTTCGTGGGGCCGCGGGCCGAGACCATCGAGCGGCTCGGCGACAAGCTCACCGCCCGCGCCATCGCAGCCGAGGCGGACGTGCCCATTGTCCCTGGTTCCGGCGAGATCCGCGCGGCAGCGGAGGCACGCACGTTTGCCGCGCGGGTCGGCTATCCGGTGCTGATGAAGGCCAGCGCCGGCGGCGGCGGGCGCGGCATGTTCGTTGCGCGAACGGACGCGGACATCGACGACGGTTTCGAGCGCGCATCGGCGGAAGCCGAAGCCGCCTTCGGCGACGGGGCGCTCTTCGTCGAGCGCTTCGTCGAGGACGCGCGTCACGTCGAGGTCCAGATCATGGGGGACGGTGCAGGCGCGGTCGTCCACTTCGGCGAGCGGGATTGCTCGGTGCAGCGGCGCTTCCAGAAGGTGGTGGAGGAAGCGCCGGCGGCGGCGCTGTCGGCCGAGGCGCGCGCGCAGATCCACGACGCCGCCTGCCGTCTCGCCCGGCACCTCGACTATCAGAGCGCCGGCACGGTCGAGTTCCTCTACGACGTGGCACGCGGCGAGGCCTATTTCATCGAGGCCAACGTGCGTATTCAGGTTGAGCATCCGGTGACGGAGGAAGTCACCGGCATCGACCTGATCGAGGAGCAGTTGCGCATCGCTGGAGGTGGCGGGCTCAGCGTCGCGCAGGGGGACATCGCCCTTGCCGGCCACGCCATCGAATGCCGGATCAACGCCGAGGCGCCGGAGCGGGACTTCGCGCCGTCGCCCGGTTTGATCGACGCCTGGCGCGCACCGGAGGGCCAGGGCATCCGCATCGACAGCCACTGCCGCGCGGGCGCCTTCGTGTCTCCCTTCTACGACAGCATGATCGCCAAGCTGATCGTGCGCGCCGGCGACCGCACGCAAGCGGTGGAGCGCATGAGCGGCGCGCTGGACGCGTTTCGGATCGGTGGCATCGACACCAACCTCGCGTTCCAGGCGCGCCTCGTGCGGCACCCTGACTTCGCAGCCAACAGTCTCAACACGCGCTGGCTGGAGGATGTCTTCATGCCCTCGCTCATGCACTAGGCCGAGGAGAGCGACGATGGCGCATATCGAATTCCTCGACGAGACCATGCGGGACGGGCAGCAGAGCCTTTGGGGCATGCGCATGCAGGCCGGCATGGCGCTCCCCATTGCGCCGGTCATCGATCGGGTGGGCTACCGCGTGGTGGACCTCACGGGCTCCAGCCTCTTCGAGGTGCTGATCCGCCACTGCCGCGAGAACCCGTGGGAAGGGCTCGACCTCCTGGTCGACGCCATGCCGAACAGCACGATCCGCGGCGGCATGCGCAGCAACGCGAGCGTTACCTTCGGCGTCACACCCGATGCGCTGATGGACGTCTGGATGCGGCAGCTTTGCGTCCACGGCTGCCGCAGCTTCTGGATCTACGACGTTCTCTTCAATATCGACAAGACGCACCGCCTCGCCAAGGTGGCCAAGGAGTTCGGCGCGGAGGTGGCGGGCGCCATCATGTTCACGCTGAGCCCGGTTCACACCGACGACTATTACGCCGACAAGGCGGACAGGCTCTCCGCCTCGCCGGATATCGACACGCTCCTGCTTTACGACACGGGCGGCGTGCTGGAGCCCGACCGCATGCGCACGCTGGTTCCGGCGATCATGGCGAAGGCGCGCGGCAAGCCCATCGAGTTCCACTCGAATAACCTCCTCGGCGCCTCCGGTCGCGCCTACGTCGAGGCGATCAAGCTCGGCATCCGCATCCTGCACACCGCCTGCGGACCCATGGCGAACGGCCCCTCGGTGCCCTCGGTCGAGGTGATGACGCGGAACGTCGAGCACCTGGGCCATACCCACAACATCGACCGCTCGCTGTTGCCGCAGATCGCGGAGCACTTCGAGAGCGTGGCCGCGGCGGCCGGGTTCCCCATCGGCGTGCCGCAGGAATACGACCTCTTCTCCGTGCGGCATCAGGTGCCGGGCGGGATGATGGGCACGCTCAAGGCGCAGCTCGTCCAGCACGAGATGGCGGACCGGCTCGACGACGTGCTGGAGGAAACCGGCCACGTGCGCCGCGAGCTCGGCTACCCCGGCATGGCGACACCGTTCTCCCAACTGGTCGGCACGCTGGCTGTGCTCAACATCGTCACCGGCGAGCGCTATTCCGTTATCCCGGACGAGGTGATCCAATACGCCGGTGGGCACTACGGCGAGCCGGTCGCGCCCATCGATGAGGACGTGCTGGACCGGATTATGGCCGCACCTCGCGCCAGGGAGGTGCTGGCCGAGCCGCCGGAGCAGCCTGCGCTGGCCGAGCTGCGCAAGCGCCACGGCACCGATGACGACGACGAGCTGATCCTGCGTGCCCTGGTCCCGGCGGCGGACCTCGACAGGATGCGCGCCGCGGGCCCGGTGAAGCGGGACTTCCCGATTCTCTCCACGCCGGAGCTCGAGCACGTGCGCAAGCTGATGGCGCTCTCCACCTCGAAGTACGTCGAGGTGGAGACCGCGAACCTCTCGGTCTCGTTGCGCCGCGCCGGCTAGGATCGGCATGCGCCGCGCCTGCATCGTCGATGTCGTCCGCACGCCCTTCGCCAGGGGGCGGGAGGGCGGTGCGCTGAGCGCGGTTCACCCGGTCGACCTGCTCGCGAAGACGCTCGAGGGCCTGGTCGCGCGCACCGGCATCGACCCCGGCGCGGTCGACGACGTGATCGCGGGCTGCGTCATCCAGGTGGGCGAGCAGGCCGCCAACATCGGCCGCCAAGCCTGGCTCGCGGCGGGCTTTCCCGAGACCGTCCCCGCCGTCACCATCGATCGCAAGTGCGGCTCGGCGCAGCAGGCGATGGACTTCGCGGCCCAGGGCGTGATGGCGGGGGCCTACGACCTCGCCATCGCCTGCGGGGTCGAGATGATGAGCCGCGTGCCCATGGGCAGCAACCGGCGCGGTAAGGACCATCTGGGTCCGATGTTGCGCCGGCGCTATGCGGAAGGCCTGGTGCACCAGGGCATCTCCGCCGAGCTGATCGCCGCACGCTGGGGCCTCTCGCGCGAAGCACTCGACGCCTATGCGCTGCGCTCGCACCGGCGCGCCGCGGCTGCCGAGGACAAGGGCCTCTTTGCGCGCGATATCGTACCCATCGACAGCGCTGCCAGGGACGAAGGCATCCGCCGCAACACGAGCGCCGAGAGGCTGGCCGCGCTGGAGCCGGCGTTCGTGGACGCCGGTACGGCCGAGCGCTTTCCCGAGATCGGCTGGGTGGTGACGGCGGGGAATTCAAGCCAGGTTTCCGATGGCGCATCGGCGCTGCTGATCGCTTCGGAAGAGGCGGCGCGGCGGTTGAAACTCGCCCCGCGCGCCGCCATCACCCACTTTGCGGTCTGCGGCGACGACCCCGTGCTCATGCTGACCGGAATCATCCCGGCGACACGGAAACTGCTGGCGCGGAGCGGCCGGACCTTCGACGACATCGACTGCTTTGAGGTCAACGAAGCCTTCGCGTCCGTGGTGCTGGCGTGGGCGGAGACGCTGGGTGCGGACCTCGACCGGGTCAACGTCAACGGCGGCGCCATCGCCTTCGGCCACCCCGTCGGCGCGTCGGGCGGACGGCTCACGGCCAACCTGATCGGCAGCCTGGAGGAGAACGGCGGGCGCCTCGGCCTTCAGACCATGTGCGAGAGCGGCGGCATGGCCAACGCAACGCTGATCGAGCGGCTGGGTTGAGGGCGCCGCCTACGCCGCCAGGTAGTGGCCGCCGTTGACGAAGATGGTCTGCCCCTGGACGAACTCGGCTTCGGGGCTCGCGAGGAAACGGATCACGCTGGTGTAGTCCTCGTCCCGCACGCCGCGCCCGCTCGGGTTGGTCTCGGCGGCGTGCTTCACGATCTCGCTTGCCTGGTCGCCGAACAGCGCCCGCACGGCATCCGTGTCCACCACGCCGGGGGCGACGCTGTTGATCCGCACGCCACGCGGCGCGAGCTCGCTCGCGAGATAGCGCACCAGAGATTCCGCCAGCGCCTTGGCGACGCCGATGGCGGCGTAGTTGGGGACCACGGTGCGCCCGCCCCGGCTGGTGAGGAAGAACACCGTGCTGCCGCGCCGGAGCAGCGGATCGGCCGCCTGCACGAGGTAGAGCAGCGCCGTGCCGTTGAGATTGACCGCGGCGGCGAAGTCGTCCGCATCGCAGTCCAGCGCGGGCCTCGGAATGGCGCGGACGGCGCAGTGCACGAGCTGGTCGAGCCTGTCGACTCGCTCCGCCACCTCGGCGAGCACAGCGCGCGCGCCTTCCGGCGTGCCGACATCCTGCTTGATCACGTGGCAGCGTGCGCCCCTGGCCTCGACCAAGGAATTTGCCTCGCGCGCGGCCGCGTCGTCGCCCGCATAATTGAGAAACACGTCGACGCCGGATTCGGCAAAGGCAAGCGCGATGGCGCGTCCGATGCCCTTGGTGCCGCCCGTTATCAAGATCGACATGACGCCCTCGCTCTACGCTGCACCATCGGGCAGTCTGCCCATAAGTGCTTGATGCTACCACGCAATACCATCGACTGCGCTGCTTGACGGCGGTCCTTGCGTCGATAGACTTCCGCCCTCTCGGCAGTCGCGCGGGCGACGCGCCGCTTTACCAGACGAAGAGGAATCGGACCATGACGCGGGAGATCGTTCTCGCCGGCGGCATGCGCACGCCGTTCGGCGACTTCGGCAAGTCGCTCAAGAACATCCCGCTGGCGGCGCTGGCCAATCTGATGGAGCGCGTCGTGCATTAGCACGCGACCGCGCCGGGAGGTTTCAAAGATGACCGTGAACACCATCGGCGTGGTGGGCGCCGGCATGATGGGCTCGGAAATCGCGCTGGTGATGGCGCTCGCCGGCAAGGCGGTGCTGCTGAGCGACCGCGATCAGGCGCTGCTCGACAAGGCCGTGGCCAAGCTCGACGGCGTGCTCGAGAAGGGCATCGCCCGCGACTTCTACAGCGACGACGACAAGGACAGGGTGCAGGACAACCTGCGCACGACCCTCGACCTCGGCGACTTCGCACCTTGCGACATGGTGATCGAGGCCGTGTTCGAGGACGAGGAGGTAAAGGCCGGCGTCTATCGGGCGCTCGGCGAGGTTCTGGCCCCGGCGTGCCTGATCGCGAGCAACACGTCGAGCATCTCGATCAGCGTGCTCGCCTCCTACCTGGAGGAGGCCCGCCGGCCCTTCTTCCTCGGCACCCATTTCTTCTCGCCGGTCTCGCGCATGAAGCTGGTCGAGGTGATCCCGGGGCTGGAGACCGCGGAAGAGACCGTCGCCTCCGTGACCGCGGTCTGCGAGGAGGCGGGCAAGACGCCGGTGCCGATCAAGGATGTCGTCGGCTTCGCGGTCAACCGCCTGATCCACATCTTCTGGATCGAGGCGATCCGCCTGGTGGAAGAAGGGGTGGCTACGCCCGAGGATATCGACACCGCCTGCAAGCTCGGCATGGGGCTCCCGGTCGGGCCGTTCCGCCTGATGGACGCGGTGACCAACAACCTCAGCCTTGACGTGCAGGAGATCCTGCACGAGGCCTACGGGCCCCGGTTCATGCCGCGCCCCCTGCTGAAGCAGATGGTGAAGGCGGGCTACAATGGGCGGAGCGCCGGCAAGGGCTGGTATCGCTACGACGAAGGCTGAGCCGGGGCAGCGTTCGCGCTCGACCGGATCGAGGAGGGAGAGAGATGGAAGCAGCAGTGTTCAGGGGTGTCGGCAATCCCTTGTCGGTCGAGCAGGTAGACGAGCCGTCAGTGCGGCCGGGCGATCTCCTGATCAAGGTCGAGTATTGCGGAATCTGCGGCTCGGATCTGCACGCGACCGAGGCTGGCGCGCTGGTGGTGCCGGACGGCCAGATCCTGGGCCACGAGTTCACCGGGACCGTCGTGGAGATGGGCACGGAAGTAGGCGGGGACTGGAACGTAGGCGATCATGTGACCGCCGTGCCGGTCAACGCCTGTGCGGAGTGTGGACGCCAGTGCAAGCTCGGCATGGGCATCCACTGCCCCAACAACATCATCACTGGCTTCGGCGCGCCGGGGGCATACGCCGAGTACATTCGCGTCGATGCGGGCAACGCGCTGCGCCTGCCGAAGGGCTTGAGTTTCCGCGAGGGCGCGACGGCAGAGCCGCTCTCCGTCGGCCATCACGTGATCGACAAGGCGGGCATGCGGCCGGGTACCAACGTGCTGGTGATCGGCGCCGGCCCCATCGGCCTCTCGTGCACGACCTTCGCCCGCTTCTCCGGCGCCCGCCACGTCGTGGTGAGCGAGTTTGCCGAGAACCGCCGCGAGCGCGCTCTGGCAATGGGGGCCACCGCAGTCATCGACCCCAACGCCGGCGATGTGGCCGAGCAGTACGCGGCGATCGCCGGCGGCCCGCCCGATCTCGTGATCGAGTGCGTGGGCGTCCCCGGAATGCTCGGGCTCTGCATCGACCTGGTGAAGCACCAGGGCAAGGTCATGGTCTGCGGCGTCTGCACCAACGAGGAGAGCTTCATCCCGCTCGCCGCGCTGGCGAAGGAGGTCTGCCTGCAGTGGGCGCTCGGTTACAAGCCGAGAGACTTCGAGGTGGTGCTCGATCTGCTTGCGAGCGGGCGGATCGACCCGGCGCCGCTCATCACCCACGTGATCGGCTTCGACGATCTCGCCGCGCGCTTCGAGAAGCTCAGAACGCCGACCGACGAGTGCAAGGTGCTGTTGCGCCCCCAGCGGGACTGACGGGAGGGATTCGATGACCGGACGGGTCGACGGCAAGATCGCGCTCATCTCGGGCGCCGGCACGGGCGTCGGGCGCGCCTGCATGGTTCTGTTCGGACGGGAGGGCGCCAAGGTGGTCGGCTGCTCGCGTACCCAGGCGAACCTTGACGAGACGCTGCGGCTGACGAAGAAGGCGGGCGGCGACGGTGTCGTGGTCGCGCACGACCTTGCGCGGCCCGAAGGGGCGGAGGCGTTGATCCAGGCCGCCATGGATGTTTACGGGCGCATCGACATCCTCGTGAACTGCGCGAGCGTCGGCTACAGCTGGCTGGAGAAAAGCCCCGATTCCATGGGCGACGTGGTCAACACCACGCCCGAGAAGTGGCAGGAGGTGATGGGGATCAACCTCGATTCCTATTTCTATCTCTGCCGCGGCGTCGTTCCCATCATGCAGAAGCAGGGCGGCGGCGCGATCGTCAACGTGGCCAGCATCTCGGGCTTCCAGGGCCTTCCCGTCGCGCACACCTACACGGCGGCGAAAGGCGCTGCGATCAACCTGACGCGCTCGCTCTGCGTGACCTATGCCAAGGACAATATTCGGGCCAATTGCGTCGCACCGGGCTTCATCGACACGCCGATGGTGGCGCCCGTCCTCAATCTCTTCGACGATCCGGACATGGCGGACCGCCTCACGCCGATGCTGCGCCCCGGCACGCCTGAGGAGATGGCCTACGGCTGCCTCTATCTCGGCTCCGACGAGGCGACCTACTGTAACGGCACCGTGCTGACCATCGACGGCGGGACCACGGCTCGGCAGTAGGCCCGCCGACGCGGCGCTTCGATCCGCGCACGGGTCAAGACCAAGCCGCTCACGCAATGGTCGACGGGGCGGGTTAGGCGCCGCTACAGCACGAGAGATGGAGGTTCGGGAATATGAGCACAACACGCGTCAGGATTGACCCGGACAATCCGCGCAGCCTTCCTTCGGGACGGGTCGATCATGCGGTGCTGGACGCGACGAGCGAGGAAGATATCGCGCGGCAGGCGCGCGATGACGACGCCGAGGCGATGCAGGATACGGCCCGGTTTGCCCTGCGTGTGCTCGACTGACTTCGGGAAATCGCGCCCCGCCCCACCTCGTTATTCCGGCAAGGCTCACGCCGCGCTGGACGTGCAGGCCTTGGAGCCGGCACGATCCTTCAACAATTCAAACAGTGATGTGAACCGCACCGCGGACGCGTTGACTCGGTCGCGGCCCGGCCGCATCGTGCGCCGCGAACTTGAGCTGGCGCGGCGGCGGAACAGGAACCGCGTACGGGGGTTGCATGAAAGCGTCCGATCTTCTGGTCAAGTGCCTCGAAACCGAGGGCGTGACCCACATCTTCGGCATTCCCGGCGAGGAGAACGCCGACGTGATGATGTCGCTGATGGAGAGCGACATCGACTTCGTCCTCTGCCGCCACGAGCAGGCAGCCGCCTTCATGGCCGACGTCTACGGCCGGCTCACGGGCAAGGCCGGCGTCTGCCTCGGCACACTGGGCCCGGGCGCCACCAACCTCGTGACCGGCGTCGCCGACGCCAACATGGACCGCGCGCCGCTGGTCTGCCTCATCGGCCAGGCCGGCACCCAGCGCCTCCACAAGGAGAGCCACCAGAACATGGACTCGGTCTCCATGTTCCGCCCCATCACCAAGTGGGCGCAGACGGTGCACCAGCCGGACAACATCCCCGAGATCGTGCGCAAGGCCTTCAAGGTCGCCGAGGCCGAGAAGCCGGGCGCGGTGCTGATCGAGCTGCCGGAGGATATCGCCGAGCACGAGGCGGCTGGCGCACCGATTGCCCCGATCAAGACGCGGCGCCCCGGCGCCGACTACAAGGCGGTAGCGCGGGCGGTGGACGCGATCATGGGCGCCAGGAACCCGCTGATCCTGGCCGGCAACGGCGCCATCCGCAAGCGCGCGTCCACGCAGCTCAGGCGCCTCGCGGACCTCACCGGCATCGGCGTCGTCAACACCTTCATGGGCAAAGGGGCCGTTCCCAGGAGCGACGAGCACTGCCTCTACACCGTGGGCCTGCAGGGCAAGGACCACATCATCGCAGCGCTGCGCGAGGCGGACGTGATCGTCTCCGTCGGCTACGACCTGGTGGAGTATTCGCCCGCCTTCTGGAACCGGGGCGCGGAGAAGACCATCGTCCATATCGACTTCTGGCCGGCCGAGGTGGACGGCGACTACCAGGTAGAGGTCGACGTCGCCGGCGACATCGCCGATGCGCTCTGGCAGATCAACGAGGAGATCGAGCGGCGCAGCGCGGACGGCGGCGACGGCCTGCCGCTCTTCGATATCGGTAACCGGCAGGCGCTCCGCACCACCATCCACGACGACCTCACGGCGGAACGGGGCAGCAGCCACTTCCCCATGCGCCCGCAGAAGGTGCTCTACGACGTGCGCAGCGTCATGGGGCCGGAGGACGTGCTGCTCTCGGACGTGGGCGCCCACAAGATGTGGATCGCCCGCTACTACCAGTGCGACGAGGCGAACACCTGCCTGATCTCCAACGGCTTTTGCACCATGGGCTTCGCCTTCCCCGGCTCCCTCGGGGCGAAGATAGCCATGCCGGAGCGGCGCATCCTCTCGATCAACGGCGATGCCGGGTTCTTCATGAACGCGCAGGACATGGAGACCGCAGTCAGGCGCAGGCTCAACGTGGTCGCCATGATCTGGATGGACGGCGCCTACGGGCTGATCGAGTGGAAGCAGCGGAACGCCTTCGACGGCCGGCACTTCGACCTCTCGTTCACCAACCCCGATCTCGCGCTCTGGGCCCAGTCCTACGGCGCCTGGGGCCGCACCATCGAGAAGGCCGGCGAGCTCGTGCCGGCGCTGGAGGAGGCGTTCCAGCAGCCGGGGCCGGCGGTGATCGGCGTGCCCATCGACTACGGCGAGAACATGAAGCTGTCTGCGCGCCTCGGGAAGATCGAATACCCGATCTGATTTCGCCGAGGTCCCTGGCCCGAAGCGCCCGCTCACGTTGACTTGGAGGCGCCGTGAACGGATAGTGCGCGCTTTCCAAATCCCGGGAGGCGCTGCCGTGTCCACCTCATTGATGGCCAACTATGGCCGCTTCGACCTTACCTTCGAGCGGGGCGAGGGGTCGTATCTCTATACGGCTGACGGCGAGCGCTACCTGGATTTCGGCTGCGGCATCGGCGTGACCAGCCTGGGCCACGCGCATCCGCACGTGATCGCGGCGCTGGAGGCCCAGAGCAAGGAGCTCTGGCACGTCTCGAACCTCTACCATATTCCGCCGCAGGCGCGCTTGGCCGAGCGGCTCACCGCCGCGTCCTTCGCCGACCGTGTGCTCTTCTGCAATTCCGGCGCGGAAGCGATGGAGTGCGCGATCAAGCTCGCGCGCATCTATCAGACCAGCCGCGGCGAGCCCGAGCGCTACCGCGTGGTCACCTTCCGCAACGCCTTCCACGGGCGGACGCTCGCGACCATCGCGGCCGGCGCTCAGGCCAAGCACCTCAAGGGCTTCGAGCCGGCCGTCGACGCCTTCGATCAGGTCGATCTCAACGATCTCGATGCGACCCGCGCCGCCATCGGCGACGAGACCGCAGCACTGCTGGTCGAGCCGATCCAGGGCGAGGGCGGCGTCCATCCGGCGACCGACGCGTTCCTGCAGGGCCTGCGCGCGCTCGCCGACGAGGCCGGGCTCGTGCTGATCTTCGACGAGGTGCAGTGCGGCGTCGGCCGCACCGGCCGGCTTTTCGCCCACGAGTGGGCAGGCGTGACGCCCGACATCATGGCGGTCGCCAAGGCGCTCGGGAACGGCTTCCCCATCGGCGCCTGCCTCGCGCGGGAGGAGGTCGCGGCGGCGATGGTTCCCGGCAGCCACGGCACCACCTTCGGCGGCAACCCGCTGGCGACCGCAGTGGCCAACGCCGTGCTCGACGTGGTGCTCGCCGACGGCTTCCTCGACACCGTGCAGAAGAACGCCGCGCTGCTGGCCGAGCGGCTGACCGCGCTCGCCGGCAACAAGAGCGTCTACACCGGCGTGCGCGGCCGGGGAATGATGCTGGGGCTGGAGTGCGTCGTGCCCAACATGGAGCTGCTCGGCGCGCTGCGCGAGAACAAGGTGCTGGCGCTGCCGGCGGACAGCAACATCCTGCGCATGCTGCCCCCGCTCAACATCGGCGAGACCGAGATCGACGAAGCCTGCGATGCGTTGGAGCGGGCCCTCTCCCAGGTGGGGTCGTGACGCAGCCCCGCCACTTTCTCGATTTCGACGGGATCGACGCCGCCACGCTGCGCGCGACCATCGACCGGGCACGCACGCTCAAGGGGCGGAACGGCGCCGCGCCGCTCGTCGGCAAGACGCTGGCCGCGATCTTCGAGAGCCCGTCGACGCGGACGCGGGTCTCGTTCGAGGTCGCCATGGACGAGCTCGGCGGCAAGACCATCACCATGACGGCGGCCGACATGCAGCTCGGGCGCGGCGAGACCATCGAGGACACCGCGCGCGTGCTCTCGCGCTACGTCGATGCCATCGCGCTGCGCACGCGCTCCCACGAGACACTGCTGGCGCTCGCCGATGGCGCGAGCGTGCCGGTCATCAACGCGCTCTCCGACCGCAGCCACCCCTGCCAGCTGGTGGCTGACGTGATGACCTATGAGGAGTACCGGGGCCCCATCGAGGGTCGCACGGTGGCCTGGCTGGGCGACGGCAACAACATGGCCGCCACCTGGGTGCAGACCGCCGCGCACTGCGGCTTCAGCCTGCGCCTCGCCTGCCCGGCTGCCTACCCGCCGCCGCGCGAGATCGTCGCCTGGGCGAAGGAGCGGGGCGCCGATATCGAGGTGGGTACCGACGTGGCCAGCGCGGTGACCGGCGCCGACTGCGTGGTGACCGACACCTGGGTGTCGTTGCACGACGACCCCGCGCGCAAGGGCAACGTGTCGTTCGAGCCTTTCCGGGTCGACGAAGCGGTGATGGCGATGGCAGCGCCCGACGCAATCTTCATGCACTGCCTGCCGGCGAAGCGCGGCTGCGAGGTGACCGACGCGGTGCTCGACGGCCCGCAGTCCGTGGTGCTCGACGAGGCGGCCAACCGCGTGCCCGCGCAGAAGGCAATCCTGCTCTGGTGCCTCGAGGGCGGGTGAGCATTTCGGCCCCGCCGCCCATCCTCTGACGGACCATGCCGACCGTTGCTGAATTATGTCATTGACACTTTAGCCTTTTTGTTGCATTGTTACGAACGAATAGAATCACATCGTCGCGATCGGGGAATGGTGCCGTGCCGACAATCCGAATTTCTGACGAATCGATGCAGCGACTGAAGGCGTGGGCGGAACCGCTCGTGGACTCGGCAGACTCGGCCCTTGCGAAGGCGCTGGACGCCGCCGAACGCTATCGTGAGACGCACGCCCCATCGGCCATCGGCCCCGGCGATCATGCTCCGGGGCTACCGGAGAAGACCGTTAGAGAGCCCCTCATGGATGTCATCTATGAGCGAGGTGGCAGCGCGAGCGGGCGCGATGTTTATCCGGCCCTGAGAGAGCGCATGAAGCACTACATGACGCCCGGCGATTTCGACCGAATCAACTCGGGCGACAATAGATGGAGAAGTACCGTGAAGTCGGCACGCGAAGACCTGGTTCAAGAGGGATATCTCCGCGACGATTCGCCGCGCGGCGTCTGGGCGCTGTCCGACGCAGGCGTCGCGTTGGTCGAGAGCCGGCGTGTGGCGTCCTCGGGGAGCTTCGTTGACCACCTCCTCGCGTTTCCGGATGTGGGCGAAGATTCCGACTTCGATCAGCCGCGCTCGGGCCCGCGGCCGGTGGACCTGTGAGCTATCTCGTCGACACCAATGTGGTGTCCGAGCTGCGCAAGCGGGAGCGCGCCAACCAAGGTGTCGTCACCTGGTTCCGGGAACGCGAGCCGGAGGAGCTTTATCTCAGCGTCCTGGTGATCGGCGAGCTTCGGCGCGGCGCCGCGCGCATCCGCCGCCGCGACCCGGCGTTCGGCGTCGTGCTCGACAGTTGGGTGGCAGAAATCGGCGAGCGGTTCAGCGACCGTATACTCCCTGTCAATCACGCCATCGCCGAACGCTGGGGGGAGGTTAGCGCACATCCGACGTTGCCGGATGTGGACTCCCTCCTCGCCGCCACGGCACTCGTCCACGATCTCACCGTCGTGACCAGGAACGTGCGCCATATCGCGCCCTCCGGCGCGCGCTGTCTCGATCCGTTCGGCGGAACAGCCGGGATTTGCTAGTCTTGGGCGCGGGCCGGCGCATAGGGCGCGCGCGGACCGGGCCAGGGAGGCAGCGATGTCGCTGATGATCAGGGGTGGCACGGTGGTCACCGCCGACGAAACCAGGCGGGCGGACGTCTATTGCGAGGACGGCACGATCAAGGCCGTGGGCGAAGGGCTGGAGGCGCCGGCGGGCGCCGAGGTCGTCGATGCCGGCGGCGCGCTGGTGATGCCGGGCGGGATCGACCCGCACACGCACATGGAACTCCCCTTCATGGGGACCGTGACCACGGACGACTTCTTCACCGGCCCGGCGGCGGCGCTCGCCGGCGGCACCACGATGATCATCGACTTCGTGATCCCCGACCCCGAGGGGCGGCCGATGGAGGCCTGGCGCGACTGGATGCAGCGCGCCGCCAAGGCGCCGTCGGACTATTCGTTCCACGTCGCGATCACCAACTGGAACGAGAAGATCGAGGAGGACATGGGCGTGCTCGCGCGTGAGCACGGGGTCAACAGCTTCAAGCACTTCATGGCCTACAAGGGCGCGATCATGCTCGACGACGAGAAGCTGCTGGCGAGCTTCGCGCGCTGCCAGGAGCTGGGCGCGCTCTGCACGGTCCATGCCGAGAACGGCGAGCTGGTCTGGCACCTGCAGCAGCAACTGCTGGCCCAGGGCATCACCGGGCCCGAGGGGCACCCGCAGTCGCGCCCGCCCGAGGTCGAGGGTGAGGCGGCGAACCGCGCGATCCGCATCGCCCAGGTGCTGAACGCGCCGATCTACGTCGTCCACGTCTCCTGCAAGGAGGCGCTGGAGGCCGTGACCCGGGCCCGGCTGGAGGGCCAGCGGGCATACGGTGAATGCCTGGTGCAGCACCTGGTGATCGACGATTCCGTCTATTACCAGGAGGATGCGGAGACCGCGCGGGCCTACGTGATGAGCCCGCCATTCCGCCCCAAGCACCATCAGGAGGCGCTCTGGCGCGGGCTGCAATCGGGCAACCTGCAGACCACGGCGACCGATCACTGCGCCTTCTGTGCGCCGCAGAAGGCAGCGGGCAAGGACGACTTCACCAAGATTCCGAACGGCACCAGCGGCGTCGAGGACCGCATGTCGGTGCTCTGGCACCACGGCGTGGGCTCTGGCCGGCTCACCCAGAACGAGTTCGTGGCGCTGACCTCGACCAACGCCGCGCGCATCTTCAACATTTACCCGCGCAAGGGCGCGCTGCAGCCCGGCGCCGACGCCGACATCGTGGTCTGGGACCCGGCGAAAACGCGCACCATCTCGGTCGAGACCCATCACCAGAATGTCGACTTCAACATCTTCGAGGGGATGGAGGTCTCGGGTGCAGCGGCAACGACCATCAGCCGCGGGCGCAAGCTGTGGGACGGCAGCACACTCAACGTCGAGGAAGGCACGGGCCGCTATGTCGATCGCCCGACCTTCCCGCCGGTGTTCGACGCGGTGGCACGGATGCAGGCGATCAAGACCGCGCGCCGGGTCGAGCGCGCCGACGCATGAAAGAGACGACGGGAGGCAGAACGATGAGCGACGACATCATCAGCGTAGACGAGTTCGAGAAGACGCGGGTGGCGCGCTTCGACCAGCTCCATGGCAGCACGCTGCCCATGCTGGACGCGGTGATCCCCGGCTGCGAGCGCGAGATCTTCCACATCATCGGGCGCGGCGTCGGCGAGGACGCGACTCAGAAGGCCGCGATCACCGACAACCGGGACTTCAACGTCGCCGTGGTGCGCTGCGAAGCCGGCAAGGGCACGCTGCACCACGACCACGAGACCAACGAGGTCTTCATGCCGCTCAAGGGCCGCTGGAAGATCTTCTGGGGGGACGACGAGGACACCCGCTGCGTCTTCCTCGACCCGTGGGACGTGGCCTCCTGCCCGCCCCACGTGATGCGGGGTTTCCGCAACGTGAGCGACGAGGAAGGCCTGCTCTTCGTCATCGTCGGCGCCACCGACCCCGGCCGGGTGACCTGGCGCGACGACGTGCTGGAGGAGGCCGAGCGCCGCGGCCACAAGCTGACCGAGAGCGGCAGCATCGAGCAGGTGCCGGCGGCAGCCGAATAGCCGCGCTCGGCGCCGCCTCTAACTGCCGGCGGCGAACCGTTACGAGACGAGGGTCGGCCAGCGGTCGCGCCAAGGCCGTGCGGCCTCGAAGGCCGCCGCAGCCCGCAACACCATCGGGTCGTCTAGGTGGCGGCCCACGATCTGGAGCCCCACCGGCAGCCCGTCCGCCGTCCAGCCGGCCGGCACGCTGGCGGCGGGCTGGCCGGTCATGTTGAGCGGGAAGGTGAAGGCGAGCCAAGCGAAGGGCGGCACCAGGCGCCCCTCGATGATCTCCGGCCCCTGCATGTAGAGCCCGAAGGGCGGGCACGCCAGCGTCGGCGTCAGCAGGACGTCGTAGTTCCGCATGAAGCGCCACATCTTGTTGACCACCGCCTTCCGCCCGATCACGGAATTCGTGAGGTCTTCGGCGGTCCAGGGGCGAGTGATGAAATCCACCAGATGCGGCGTCATCTGCGCGCCGTGCTCGGCCACCAGCCGGCGCATCCCGGCGAGGTCGGTCTCCGCCGCCACCAGGCCCCAGAAGGTGAAGTAGGGGTCGTCCCAGCCGGGGTCGGCCTCCTCCACGGTGCAGCCGAGGTCGCTCTCGAACACCTTCACCGCTTCGCCCACGATCCGGCGCACCTCGGGATCGACCGCGGCGTAGCCCCAGTCGGCGCTGTAGGCGACGCGGCAGCCCCTGAGATCGCCGCCCACGTCCGTCCAGTCGAAATCGGCGGCGGGCAGTGAGTGGCGGTCGCGATCGTCCGGCCCGGCCATGACCGAGAGCATGAGGCTTGAGTCCGCCACCGTCCGCGACAGGGGGCCGATGTGCTCGACCCCCTCCCAGCTGGAGACTCCGGGGTAGCGCTCGTCCCGGCACCCGGGATAGAGCGGCACCCGCCCCATCGACGCCTTGACCCCCACCAGGCCGCTGAAGGACGCCGGGATGCGCACGGAGCCGCCACCGTCGCTGCCGACCGCGAGCGGCCCCATGCCCGCCGCCACCGCCGCGCCGGAACCTGCGCTGGAGCCGCCGGGCGCGCGCTCCAGGTTCCACGGGTTGCGCGTCGCCTCGAACACGGCGTTGTGGCTTGCGCCGCTGTAGCCGAACTCCGGCACGTTGGTCTTGCCCAGGATGACCGCGCCTGCGTCCCGCAGACGCTCGACCACCACGTCGTCCTCCTCGGCCATGAAATCCTTGTAGGCGATGGAGCCGGAGACGGTGGGCAGATCCCTGGTGCAGACAAGGTCCTTGATGCCGACCGGCACGCCTGCGAGCGGGCCCGGGTCCTCCCCCGCCGCGATCCTGACATCCACCTGCCGGGCGGCTTCACGGGCATAGTCGGGCGCCGGGGTGCAGAAGGCGTGCACATGGGGCTCCACTTGCTCCATGTGGGCGATGACCGCGTCGGCGACCTCGACCGCCGAAAGCTCCTTGGCCCGTACCCGCGCCGCCAGCGTCACGGCGTCCATCCGGCAGATTTCGTTGGCTTTCGTCGTCATGTGACCTCCTTCAGCCCGCCCTGGGTGCGATTGGCCATGCGAACTCCCGACCCGACGTCAGTCCCTGCGGGCGAAACAGCAGAATCATGAGCATCAAGAATGATAGCCCGACCTCGCGCAAGCCGCGCGGCGCGGCAAGGTGCACTGTGCCGATGTCGAAACCGGCCTCGATCAAGCGCAGGAGCTCGCCGAGCACGCTCACCACGATGGTTCCCGTCACTGCGCCGGCCAGGCTGTTCATGCCGCCGATCACAAGCATGGCCAAGGTGATGAACGTGACGTCCAGATAGAACGAGCTCGACGACAGAACACCGATGAAGTGCGCGTGCAGCACGCCGCCGAAGCCCACGATGAAGGCGCTGAAGACGAACGCGATCAGTCGCTCCCGCCGTACATTGATGCCGGTCGCCAGCGCTGCGACCTCGTTCTCTCGCGAGGCGCGCAGGCGCCTCCCGTAGCGGGATTCCTGGTAGGCGTAGGCCAGCCCGAGCGCGAGCAGCGCGTAGATCAGGGTGACCCATATGTCCGCATAGACCGGAAGCCCGATCAGAGCGCTCGCCCCTCCGGTCACCTCCTTCCAGTTGGAGATCACCACGTAGACGATGGCGAGCGAGGCGAACGTGCCCATCGCAGCCGAGATGCCGGAGAGACGCATCAGCGGCACGCCGATGAGGAAGGCGAAGATGGAGGACAGCGTCGCCGCGATCACAGCAGCCGGAATCGTCGGCAGCTGAAGGGCCGTCATGAAGGGAGGCAGATCGAGAACGATCTTCTTCATGGTGGGCGGGATTGTGAGCAAGGCAGACCCGTAGGCGCCGATGGCCATGAAGCTCACGTGCCCGAAAGAGAGAATCCCGGAGTTCCCGATGAAGATGTAGATCCCGATGACGACGATCAGCCGGATGAACGCCTCGGTCGCCGTGCGCTGCAGGGGCATCGGCCCGAGCGATAGGAGAGCGGCCAAGACGACCAAAACGAGCGCGAGGGAGAGAACCGGCCAGATCAGCCTCGCGGCCTTTTCCATCCGGCCGATCATCGGCTAGATGCGCTCCCGCGCGCTGCGACCGCGCAGCAGGCCCTGCGGACGAACCAGGAGGAAGCCGATCAGAACCGCGAATACGAAGGCATCGCGATAGGGCCTGAGCTCGACCGTAAGGACCGCTTGCAACGCCACCGTCAGAACGCCGACCACAAGACCGCCGACGGCCGCGCCGACCAGGCTGCCCATGCCGCCGATCACGGTGGCGACAAAGGCGACGAGCACCAGGCTGACGCCCATCCGCGGGGTGAGCGTTCCCGTCTGCACCACGTAGAGCAACGAGATGATCCCGGCGAGCACCCCGCTGAGCAGGAAGGCGATTGCGATGACGGAATTGGCCCGCACGCCCACGAGTCGCGCCATGCCGAAGTCCTCGGCGGCGGCGCGCATCTGGGTGCCGATGCTGCTGCGGCGGAAGAAGACGACCAGCCCGACCAGCAACACGATGGTGATCGCTATGGTCACCACCTGAAGCTTCGGAATGCGCAAGCCCTCGACGACGAAGAATCCGCTTAGCTCGTGGAGGAAGGTGACGCTCTTGGGGCGCGCGCCGAAGATCAGGAGAACGAGGTGCTGGAGGAAATAGGCGAGCGCGAATGACGCGATCAGGAGCGTTGCCGGATTGGCGCGCCGCAGCGGCCGGAATGCCACCCGTTCCATCACGATCGCCGTAGCGATCACGAGGGCCATGGCCACGAGCCCCATGATGGCCTCGTGCATGCCGAAGGTGAAGAACAGCGCGTAGGCGCCCAGCATGATCAACTCGCCATGGGCAAAGTTGATCAGGCGCATGATGCCGAAGATCAAGCCGATGCCGAGCGCGGTCAGCGCATAGAGAGCGCCCAGACTGATCGCATCCACGATGTTCTGCAGCACGAACGTCATGGGTCACGCGCCTTGTATCCGAAATAGGCGTCCTCAAAGCCCTCTTCCGCACGCAACTCCGCCGCGCCACCGGCCATCACGATGCTGCCGGACGCCAGCACGTAGGTGCGGTCCGCTGCTTCAAGCGCCCGTGTCGCGCTCTGCTCCACGATGAGAATGGTCACGCCTTCTGCCCGAAGATCGGCGACCGCACGATAGACCTCGCTGACGACGAGGGGCGCCAGGCCGAGAGACGGTTCGTCGATCAACAGCAGGCGAGGCCGCGCCAGCAGGGCACGCCCGATCGCAAGCATCTGCTGCTCCCCGCCGGAGAGTTTTCCCGCCGGCTGACGCAGGCGCTCGCGAAGCACGGGAAACATGGCGAGCACGCGGTCCACGTCGCCGTCGATCGCACCGCGATCGCGGCGGGCGACGGCGCCTATTCGTATGTTCTCGGCGACCGTGAGACCCCCGAAGATGTGCCGACCTTCGGGAACCAGGGAGATGCCCCGACGCACCAGATCTTCGGGCGCGGTGCCCGCTATCGCCTGGCCCTCGAACTCGATGCTGCCCGAAGCGACCGGCACGACGCCGGCGATCGCATTGAGCAGCGATGACTTGCCGGCGCCATTTGGCCCGATGACCGACACGATCTCGCGCTCTTCGATACGAAGAGAAACGCCACCCAACGCCAGGATGTTGCCGTAGGTGACTCGCAGATCCTCGGTCGCCAGCACGGGCTACACGAAGTCCTCGCCGAGATAGGCCTTCTTGACATCGGAGTTCGCGCGAATGTCTGAGGGCGCCCCCTCGGCGATGGAGCGACCCTGATCGAGCACGTGGATGCGGTCGCAAAGGCCCATGATGACAGCCATGTTGTGTTCGATCAGCAGCACGCCGCAGTCCAGGCGGCGGCGGATATCCCGGATGACATCCCGCAACTCGTCGCACTCATGCTCGTTGAGCCCGGCGGCCGGCTCATCCAGCAGAAGGAAGCGCGGGCGCATGGCGAGAGCACGGGCGATTCCGACACGCCGCTCTTCCCCGAAGGGCAGGGCATCGGCCCGCGCCATGGCCTGGGAAGCCAGATTGAGCCATTGCAGCACTTCATCCGCGCGCTCGCGTGCCCGGTGGCGGCCGAGGCCGACACCGAGCGCGCCCGCTTCCACATTTTGAAATACGCTGAGGCCGCCGAAGAGACGGACTCCCTGAAACGTCCGCGCCACCCCGTCCCGCGCCAACTGAAACGGTGTGCGCCCGGTTACGTTCCGGCCGGAGAGCCAGACGCTGCCCTTGTCCGGTCTCTGAAACCCGGTCAGGACGTTGACGAGGGTGGTCTTGCCCGCGCCGTTCGGCCCAATGAGGCCGAGAATTTCGTTCTGACCCAAATGCAGGCTCGCGCCGCTGATCGCACGAACGCCTTCGAACCGCACATGAACGTCTCGCGCTTCCAGCGTCCCGCCATCAGCGGCACGCACGCTCTGCATTTCCTCCTGCCGAAGATCTCCCTTGCGGCGCGTCAGAAGACGATCGAGGCGGCCTTGGTCGGCCGGAACACGCCGATGGCGCTGTGCTTGCCGTCCTGCACCTGCATGATCGTCATCGGCCGGGTCACGCTCATGTGCAGCTCCGGCGAATAGGTCGTGGCGCCCACCAGAGAGGGCTCGTCGGTGTAGCTCTCCAGCACCTCGCGCACCGCATCGCCATCCAGCGATCCGGCCTTCTCGACCGCCTGGGCCCAGGTCTCGATGGCCGCATAGCCGGTGTACATCTGCCCGGTGGCGGGCGGTCCGCCATGCATCTCGATGAACTTCTCCAGCACCTCGTTGATTTCCGGGCGTGGGTCATCGCCGAAGATCGAGCCGTAGATGGCGTAGTAGAGGCCGCTCAGGTTGGGCACCGCGTCGAGCCAATACTCGCCGCCCATCGCCTCTCCGCTTATCAGCGGGATGTTCACGCCTGCGGCACGCAGCTGCTTGAGGGCCGCCGCGCCGCCGGGAGGATAGGAGCAGTACATGATCGTATCCGGCTGCGGATCCAGCGCCTTGAGCCGCGTGATCTGGGAGGCGATGGACGGATCGTTATTCTGGAAGGTGTCCTCGCCGAGGAACGCCTCCTCGCCCGCAATCTCGATCCATCGCTCCTTGAACGACCGGCACAGGGACACGTCGAATTCCACTGTCGGATCGACCAGCATGTAGGCGGTGCGATAGCCCTGGTTGTTGTAACCCCACTCCGCCATGAGGGCGCCCTGGCCCGGCGTGCCGATCGACATGGTGAAGGCGTACGGCCCGATGCCCTGCACGCCGAACTTCGGATCGGCGGCACAGCTCGAGAACGCGATGATGCCGCGCGCGTTGGCAACCGACGCTGCACCTCCGCCGAAGTCGTAGTCGCAGGTCACGAGCACCATCTGCGCGCCCTGGTCGAGCACCTCGAGTCCGGCGTTGGCGCCGTGGGCGATGTCCGATTTCGTATCCGCGAAGACCATCTCGAGCTGACGGCCAAGCACACCGCCCCGCTCGTTGATGACCTTGACGGCAAGCTGGGCCGCCTTCTGCGGGCCGTCATCGTAGGGTGCGACGAAGCCGCTCAGCGCCACGGCAGCACCGATGACGATGGGATCGTCGTCAGCCGCCGCCTGGTGTCCGAAGCCCAGTGATGCCGCCGCGACCAATCCAAGCGCGACGCAAGGGACTCTCATCAGTTTCATGTGTAAAGCCTCCCCTTCGTTCTTTGTCGCAGCGACGCATCGAAGGCTCGCTGCTACCCTTGTGAGGCAACCTTGCATACCAAGCGACGCCCCTGTCAACGGCGCCACCGTCTGGGTTCAGCGAGCCAAACCGGCCGGGCGGCGCGAAGAATGCAACCGTGCGACACCCCGTGCCGCCCTCGCCAGCACCGGGACACGGTGCCTCCCGACGGCGCCGGTGCTCGCCTATTTGGGCAGGGCTCGTTTTTTGTCCGCCCGGCGAGCGGCGTGAGATGATCTTCGGGC
>JAPPNV010000241.1 GCA_028818565.1 Rhodospirillales bacterium
GTGCTGGTGCGCGACATCCGCAAGGACCTCCGCGACAGCAACCGGGCGCCCCGCAGGCACTTCCCCATCGTGGCCATCGGCGCCGACGACGAGGGCCGGCCCGCGATCACCATCATGTTTGCCGAGGACGACTGAGCGCTCCCCCGCGCACGCCGTCCCCGCACTGCCCTGGAGACAGCCCCATGCAAACGCTCTCGCCCGAGCAGCTCCTCGAAATCGCCCGCCGCGTCGCCGAAACCTTCGACACGCCCGAGCGCTGGCACAAGGGGAGCTGGGGCCGCGACGACGACGGCTACAGGCTCTCCTTCGACGGCGGCTTTCACGTCGAGGACGAGAACGGCAAGCGCCACACCCCGGCACTCCGCATGCGCCCCCCCCCCGACGCCCGGCGCTGCTTCTGCCTCGCCGGCGCCGTCCGGATCCACACCGGGGCCGTCGCAGGCTGCGATCCCTCTTCCCTCGGCGACCTGATCGAGCAGATCAGTCTGGTCTACGTGAACGTCGGCAACTTGCACCGGCACCTGCAGTTCCACGACACCTTCGAGCCCTATCTCGAAGCCGTGATCGAATGGAACGACCAGTCCGAGCGGGCCTTCCCGGAAATCCAGAGCCTCGCCCGGGCCGTCGTCGACCATCTCGACGCGGCGCGATTCCGGACGGGCTGACCCGGCACGCCGGAACCATGCAGAAATCCACCATCCACCGCGCCGACGCGGACCTCAAGCAGGCCTGGCGCAGCCGCTTCCGCGCCCTGCCACCCGCCTCCCCGGAGGCGCTGCGGCTCGCTCTCCTCGATCTCCGCAAGGACGCGCTGTACCGCGCCGAGCTCCAGTGGCGCCGCCACAAGGCGCCCATGGCCTGCTACTGGCGGGCCGTCGGCGTCTACGCAGGCAATCTCGCCCGCGCCCTGCGGTAACCCGCCCCGCAAGCGATTCCCCTTCATTGCGCGCGGCGTCAGCGATGCCCGCGGGCCGGTCATCATTCTTGCCGAGAGCGACTGAGCGCGCCTTCCCCACCCCGGCCTCTCCGGCGCCGCCAGGAGCGGAGTGGGGCTCCGGTCGGGCGAGCGGCGCGGAACCTGGAGGACTCCGGCGCCGCCTCCCGCTCTCCTTCGGCGCCCCGCCGCGGCCTCTCCTCCCGTGGCGGGGCGTTTCCGTTCCAAGTCACGGAGCCGTGCCATGCCCCCTTCGAGCGCCGCCCTCGCGATCCCCGACATGCCGCCCGCACCGCCCCCGGCCATGCACCTCATGGACCCACGCCGGGGCGAGAACCTGTCGCCGATGTTCGCGGCCTTCCTTGTCTGGCTGCTGAACCTCGAACCGATGACCGACCCGGCCATCACGGACATCGCCGTCTCCGGCAGCTCGGTCCTCGCGGCCACCACCGACGATCCTCTGTTCAACGCCCATCTGGGCGCGCTGGCAGACTTCGAGCGCAATCTGCGCGGCTGGGGCGCGGCCTGCGGCGCCACGCCCGACACGGTCGATGCGCTGGTGGCCAGGCTCCGGAGGGCGGGGCGGTGACTCTCTCCGACACGACTACCGCAGGCCTCCGCGACGTGGCGCCGTTCCCCGCACACGCAGAGCAGCACCCCGCCGGCACCGGTCACGACGAACTGCGTGCCCGCTTCCTCCGCGCCGGGCGCGAGGCCGTCGACGACCGCGAGCTTCTGCAACTCCTGCTAGCGGGATCGCACTCCGCCGCCGAAGCCGAGAGACTCGCAACGGTCCTGCTCGACACCTTCGGCTCGCCCGCCCGCGTCCTCGCGGCACGGACCGACACCCTGCGCACGGTCGCCGGCCTGGGCGAGGCCGGCATCGCCGCCGTCAAGACCGCCGAGGCGCTCGGCATCGCGATGGCCAGGGCCGCGTTGCCCGAGAGGTTCCATCCGCAGCTCGCGACCTACGAGAAGGTCGTCGAGTATTGCCGCGCGCTGGCGGCGCACCGCGACGTCGAGGAGTTCCGGGCGTTGTACCTCGATACGAAGAACCGCCTCATTCGCGACGATCTTCTGCAGACCGGCACGGTCAACCACACCCCCGTCTATCCCCGGCAGGTCTGCATCCGCGCGCTGGAGGTGGGGTCATCCGCCCTTGTGGTTCTGCATCAGCACCCCTCGAACGACCCCACCCCATCGCGGGCGGACGTCGAGATGACCACTCACCTCCGCGACGCCCTCAAGACGATCGACGTCGACCTTCACGACCACATCGTCGTCACGGCGTCCGCCGCGTTCAGCTTCAAGGAAAAGGGCCTGCTCTGAAGCGCCCCGGCCCCTTCATCCGTCCGGCGCGCCGTCCTCACTTTCCCCGCCGCCGCTCCGCCCCCGCGTGAAGAACGGGTCCGGAGTGCTGTGGTGGGGCGCCGGTGGCCGCCGGAAGCAGCGCATGGCGCACAGCTCAAGATGGTCGACTACCGCTCTCGCCATCGGCTTCAGGCGGTCGTGATCGCCCGGCACGTACTTCTTCGGCCACAAGCGCTGCGCCTTGAACAGCGCCATCTCGACGGTGAACAGCAGGTCGTCCCGCTCGACCGGGATGTTGTAATTCTCGTCCATAGGCGGCAGTCTTGCTTGAGAACATTACCAGAACAACATGACAGCGTGGCGCCGCTGCGGGTAGGTTCGCGGAATGTGTGGTCGATTCACCCAGCGGATGACCTGGCGGGAGCTGCACGAGCGGATGGGCCTCCTCGGCACGCCGCTCAACCTGCGACCCCGCTACAACGTCGCGCCGAGCCAGGACGTGGCGATCGTGCGCGCCAATGACGACGGGCGTAGCCTCTGCATGCTGCGCTGGGGCCTGGTCCCCTCGTGGGCCAGAGAGCCCAATATCGGCTACAAGCTGATCAACGCCCGGTCCGAGACGGCGGCGGAAAAACCGTCCTTCCGTTCGGCCTATCGCCATCGCCGCTGCCTGATCCCGGCGGACGGGTTCTACGAATGGTGGCGCGAAGGCAAGACCCGCAAGCCCTGGCTGTTCGGCCTTCAGGACGGCGCGCCCTTCGCCTTCGCCGGCCTCTGGGAGCGCTGGACGGTGCCGCAAGGCATGCCGCTTACGGGCTCACTCGCCGAGCGCGGTCCCGGCGACACGGTCGAGACCTTCACCATTCTTACCGCCGCCGCCAACGAGACGGTGGCGCCGGTCCACGGCCGCATGCCGGTCATCCTGTCGCAAGAGGACTACAGCCCCTGGCTTGCGAGAAGGGACATACCGCTCGCGCCGTACCCGGCGGACGACATGACCGCCCATCCGGTCAGCGCGCTGGTCAACCGGCCCGCCAATGACGACCCGCGCTGCGTCGAGCCGATCACGCTGAACTGATTCCAGGCCGCCCGGCGGCCTGAGCGCTTCCCTCCCCGCGTCTCCCCGCCCTGAGTCCGGCCAGCCGGCGCCGGGCGGACCGGCGGTGCGGCGCGGGAAGTTCCTCGCCGTCCAGGGGTGGGCCTTCAGGGCCCGGCGCGAACGCTTCGGCTGACCCCGCCCGCACCCGCTCTCACGGCGTCCGTCGTTCCCGATCGAAATTCCGGCCGCTGACCGGCCGCGCGGCCTGACCGCCGCCGCGCGCCCCGCCGCCAAGAGCATGGGTGGCGACCGCGGGGCAGGCCGGACGGAGCGGCGTGGAGGGCAGTGCCCCGCGCCGTGTCGCCGCGGCCCTTCCGCACCCCCGTCATCGGAGCCTGCCCCATGCTCGACGCCCGCCCGGCGCCGCTCGCACCCGCACGACCGCCCGCCACCGTTCCCACAACCGCGATCGCCGAACCCGCTGCCCCACAGCCCGAACTCCGGTCCGCGCCCGCCGCGCTGCTGGCTGCGGCCCGCACCCTGCTGCCGGTCCTCGAAGCCGGCCGGGCGCTCGATGCCCGTACCTTGCGTGAGGCGATGGCGCGGGCTTTCGGCGCCTCCGACGCGGACGGCGCCTGGCTCTGGAAGGACGCCTACGAGGCGGCCGAGGCGGCGCTGGTGCTCTTCCTCCAGCGCTACGGCCGCGCCATGCGGCGCGAGGCCGGCGCCGGTCCCGGCGGACCCGCCGCCATGCAGCGCATGCTGGAGACCCTCGCGGCGCTGGAGCCTTCCCAGACGCGGCGCTCCGAGGACCAGCTCAGGTATCAGCAGTTCTCGACGCCGTTGCCTCTGGCCTACGCGGCGCTGCAAGCGGCCATGATCCGCCCCGGCGACGTGGTGCTCGAACCCTCGGCCGGCACCGGCATGCTGGCGGTCATGGCGCAACTGGCGCTTGGCGATCGGCCCACCGGCGCGCTGCACCTCAACGAGCTCGCCGCCGTCCGCGCCGGCCTCCTCGCCGGGCTATTTCCGGGCAGCACCGTCACCCGTCACAACGCCGAGTCGATCCGGGACCGGCTGCCCGAGCTGCGTCCCACCGTGGTCCTGATGAACCCGCCCTTCTCGGCGAGCCCCGGGATCGAGCGCATCCGCCATCACGTCGATCTGCATCACATCCTCTCGGCCTTCTCCATGCTCCCGCCCGGCGGGCGGCTCGTCGCGATCTCGTCGGCCCACTGCGTCCCCGGCGATGCCGCCTGGGCGGACGCCTTCGCGTCTCTCGACCCGCCCGCGCAGGTCGCGTTCACCGCGCCCATCGACGGCCGGGCCTATGCGCGGCGCGGCACCACCTTCGACACCCGCCTCACCGTCCTCGACAGGGGCGAAGAGAAGCACGGGCAAATCTACGCCGGCCACCCCGTGCGGGACGCCGGGCACCTCCTGCAAGCGGTCACCGGCACCGTGGCGGCGCGGCGCCCCATCGCGCCCATGCCGGGCGCGGACCTCTTCGGACAGACGCCCGCGCCCCGCCCCGCACGGACCAGGAGGCCCCGCACCGCCCGGCAGGAGACGCCGACAGTCGAGCACGACTGGGGGGTTGTGTCCGAGCTCGCCTACGAGGCGGTGCCGGCCGGCGGCGGTCCCGCCAAGGGCGCGCAACCTTCGGGACCCTACGCACGATGGCGGGCATCCAGCATCCTCGTGCCGGGGGCGGTCGTGCACCCGACGCCGCTGGTGCAGTCCGGGGCCATGGCGGCGGTCTCGCACCCCATGCCGTCCTACCGTCCGCTGTTGCCGGAGAAGGTTGTCACCGAGGGCCTTCTGTCCGACGCCCAGCTCGAGAGCGTCATCCTCGCTGGCCAGGCCCATGAGCGGCACCTTGCCGCCGAGTACCGCATCGGCGCTGGCTGGGAGACGGTGAAGCGTGTCGATGCCGACGGCGATGACCGCAACGATGACGACGCCCCCGGTTCCGAAGACGGCAACGAAACCGTCGACGCGGACGAGCCGCTGTCCGACCCGGTCCGCTTCCGGCGCGGCTGGATGCTGGGCGACGGCACCGGCTGCGGCAAGGGCCGGCAGGTCGCCGGGATAATCCTCGACCAGTGGCTGAGAGGCCGAAAGCGCGCCCTCTGGCTCTCGCAGTCAGACAAGCTGCTGGAGGACGCGCGCCGCGACTGGTGCGCCGTCGGCGGCCGCGACGACGACGTCATCCCCCTCGGCAAGGTGCGCCAGGGGGCCGGCATTCCCCATGCGCAGGGCATCCTGTTCGCCACCTATGCCACGCTGCGCTCGCCCGCGCGGCAGGGCAAGCCCTCGCGCCTCGACCAGATCGTCGCCTGGCTCGCGGACGGAGACGGCGAGGACAGGCGCCACGATTTTCAGGGCGTGATCGTCTTCGACGAGGCGCACGCCATGGCCAATGCGGCGGGGTCCAAGGGCGCGCGCGGGGAGGTGAAGCCATCGCAGCAGGGGCGCGCGGGCTTGCGGCTTCAGAACGCGCTGCCCGACGCCCGCATCCTCTACGTCTCCGCCACCGGCGCCACCACCGTCCCCGGCCTCGCCTACGCCCGCCGCCTCGGGCTCTGGGCCTCCGGAGAGACCCCGTTCGAGACCCGCACGGCCTTCGTCGCCGCCATGGAGGCCGGCGGAGTCGCCGCGATGGAGGTGGTGGCGCGCGACCTCAAGGCATTGGGTCTCTACCAAGCCCGGGCGCTCTCCTACGACGGCGTCGAGGTGGACATCCTGGAGCACCCGCTCACGCCGGAGCAGCGGCGCATCTACGACTCGTATGCGGGCGCCTTCAAGATCATCCACCGGAACATCCAGGACGCCTTGAAGGCGACCGGCATCGTCGACGGGGAGTCCACTCTCAACAAGAACGCCAAGTCCGCCGCGATCAGCGCCTTCGAGGGCGCCAAGCAGCGCTTCTTCGGCCACCTGTTGACCTCCATGAAGTGCCCCTCGCTGATCCGCGCCATCGAGGCCGACCTGGACGGGGGGCGCTCCGCCGTGGTGCAGCTGGTCTCCACCGGCGAGGCGCTGATGGAGCGCCGCATCGCCGAGATCCCGGCGTCCGAATGGGACGACCTCTCCATCGACCTGACGCCCCGCGAGTACATGCTCGACTTCCTGAAGCACGCCTTCCCGGTGCAGTTGCAGGAGCCCTTCGAGGACGACGACGGCAACCTCATGTCGCGTCCGGTCTTCGACGCCCATAACAACCCGGTGCTTTGCCAGGAGGCACTGGCCAGGCGCGACGCCCTGATCCAGAAACTCGGCGCGCTGCCGCCGGTGCAGTCGGCACTCGATCAGATCATCCACCGTTTCGGCCACGACGCCGTGGCCGAGATCACCGGCCGCTCGCGCCGGGTGCTCAGGATCGAGGACGCCAGGGGCGAGCGTCTGGCGCTCCGCTCGCGGCCCGCCTCCGCCAATCTCGCCGAGACCGCCGCCTTCATGGACGGGAGCAAGAGGATACTGGTGTTCTCGATGGCCGGCGGCATCGGCCGCAGCTATCACGCCGATCTCGGCTGCGCCAACACCGAGCGCCGCATCCACTACCTGCTGGAGCCCGGATGGCGCGCCGACCAGGCCATCCAGGGGCTGGGCCGCACCCACAGGACGCACCAGGCCTCCGCGCCGCTCTTCCGCCCTGTCGCCACCGACGTGAAGGGCGAGCGCCGGTTCATCGCCACCATCGCGCGGAGGCTCGACTCGCTCGGCGCCATCACGCGGGGCCAGCGCGACTCCCAGACCGCAATGGGCGGCGACGACACCGCGCTGTTCCGGGCCAGCGACAACCTCGAGAGCCTCTACGCCAAGTCAGCGTTGCGGCAGTTCTACATCGCGCTCTGGCGCGGCCACATCGAGGGCTGGTCGCTCAAGGACTTCGAGGAGGCCACCGGGCTCAAGCTCGTCTACGAGGGCAGCCTCAAGGAGGACCTGCCGCCCATGCCGCAGTTCCTCAACCGGCTGCTGGCACTCCCCATCGACGAGCAGAACCAGCTCTTCGGCGCGCTGGAGACCCGCATCGAGGCCAACATCGAGATCGCGATCGAGGCCGGCACCTTCGAGCGCGGCGTCGAGACCATCGTTGCCGACTCGCTCTCCGTCGCCTCGCGCGAGACGGTGTTCACGCACGAGGGCTCCGGCGCCGAGACCGAGATCGTCGAGATCGCGCGCAAGGACAGGCTGGAGCCGCTCGCCGCCGACGCGGCGATCGAGCTCCATGCGGCCACCTCCGGGAAGCCGCCGCGCCTCATCGTCAACGCGCAGTCGAAGCGCGCGGCGCTGGTCATGGACGCGCCCGCGCGCACCCTCGACGACGGCGACGTGCAGGAGCGCGTGCGCCTGGTGCGTCCCGCCGTCCGCGAGACCATGGCCAGGGCGGCGTTGGACGCCTCGCAGTGGCGCGCCGCCGGCGAGGACCGCTGGCGCACCCTCTGGGACGCCGAGATCGCGGGCCTGCCGTCGCACCGCGAGTCCCGCTTCTGGCTGGTCGCAGGCCTGCTGCTTCCGATCTGGGACCGCCTGCCCGACGAGAGCATGCGGGTGCGCCGCCTCGTCGCCGACGATGGCGAGCACCTGATCGGCCGCGTGCTCGGCCCCGCCGAGGTGAGCGAGTTCCGTGCCGCGCTCGGTCTCGACGGCGGCCCCGGCCTCACCGCCGCCGAGGTCCACGACGAGATCATGGTGCGCGGCGCATCCTTCCCGCTCTCCAACGGCTGGAAGCTCGCGCGACGCCGCCTCATGGGGGCCGATCGCATCGAGATCGAGGGCCCCGCGGACGGCGACACCGACCCGCTCAAGCGCATGGGCTGCGTCGCCGAGATCGTCTCATGGCGAACCCGGCTGTTCGCGCCCGACCGCGCCACCCTGGAGCGGATCACGGACCGCTGGCCCATCGCGGCACCGCAGGCGTCCTGACCGCCCGCCTCCGGCGTCGATCCCACCGCTGGCGCACCCTGCCGCCCGCCTCCGCGCGGGCCGCTTCGCCATACCGCAACGAGGACACCTTCGATGACCACGCACGAGCTTCCCGACGAGCCGGTCTTCGCCTTCACGCCCGCCTACGAGCTGCCCGACCAGCCGCAGCAGATCCGCATCGTCTTCGAGGGGATGGACGGCTACATTCCGACCGCGCTCGTAGCCTTGACGCTCGCCGATGCGGAGAGGCTGTGCGATCGCCTCAACCGCCGCATGGGCCTCGACCGCGAGGCCTGGAGCGCCATCGTCGGGCGGTCCATGGCCGCAGGCCGGGGCGACGCGCCGCTGCATTGATCCAAGAGGCGGGGTACCACGAGCTGCGCCGCGCGGACAGCCCGATCGAGCGGCCTCTCGGCCCCGAGCGCCGTCGCGCCTCATTGTCGGCGGCCGACAATGATGCCACATTTCGTCCACCCAGGCTGGCGGCCCGCAAGAGCGAGGAGACCCGTTATGAACAGACGGTTGACTGCGATTGTCGAACGCGACGGCGACGGCTATGTCGCGCTCTGTCCCGAACTGGACATCGCCAGCCAGGGGGACAACGTGGCCCAGGCACGCAGCAACCTCGAAGAAGCGCTGACGCTGTTCTTCGAGACCGCGCCCGCCGAGGAAGTCGATCGCCGGACGCGAAGCGAGTTCTATGTCACCCACGTCGAGGTTGCCGTTGGCTAGGTTGCGGCCTCTCTCCGGTCGCGAGGTCTGCCGCGTTCTCGAATCCCACGGCTTCGCCGAGATCAGAAGGCGCGGCAGCCACATCGTGATGCAGAGGATGCACGAGGGCCGGACGACCACGGTCCCGGTGCCCGACCACCGGGAGCTCCGCACCGGAACGCTGATGTCCATAATCCGACAGTCCGGCCTTCGCCGCACCGACTTCGAATGACGCCCAAGGGTGCGAAGACACCGCTCGACGCGCCCTCACCATTGCCCCCAGGACCCGCGGAAGCCTCCAGCACCGACCTGCCCCGCTATTCTCGATCCAGTACGCTGCTGCTCCGCACCCGCGTCCGGGAGAACCGTCCGTCCTTCAGGCGCCGCGCCCACGCGAGCGGCGCCAGGCGCAGACCAGCCACGCCGGCAGGCTCGCCGCCGCCCCTACCGTCGCCACCGCCAGGGGCCCGAACCCTTCCACCGCTACCGACCCCGCGACCGCCGTCGGCCCCAGCACGGCGAACGCCGCGCAAGCCGCCCACGCCCGGCCCCGCCGCCACATCAGCCGGCACGCCAGCGCCAGCGGCACGCCTCCCGCCGCAAGCGCCGCCATCTGCGGCCAGCCAGCGGCATCCGCCGCCAGCCCGTTGCCCCCGGCCAGCGTCAGGCCAAGATAGAATCCGGCCGGCAGCCACAGAAGGCAGACCGACGCCGCCCCGGTCCCCCGAAGCGCAACCCGGACGTGCCGCCTGCCGCGCCGCCCGGAGAGGTCGCGCGGCGGGTAGCGAACCAGAGTGAGCGTGACCGGATCGGTCATCGACAGCTCTCCTTCCCGGCCGGAGGCCGGCTGACACCCATTTTGTCAGGAGGTTGCGGAGCCGCAATGCCGCAACCGCCGCGCGCCTCCGTTGTCCCCAAGTCCGTTGCCATTCCGCCACAGGCCCACCCCGACGAGCGCCGCGCCGCATTGCCGGCGCCCGGCAAGGATGCAAGATTCCCTCCACCCCCGCCGGCCGCCAGGGAGGCCAGGGAGACGGGGCGTCCCCAATTCTTCGTCCTGCCCGGGAGCTGCGCCATGTCCGGTCCCAACGCCTTCGAAAGGCTCCACGAAGCCTGGATCAGAAGCACGGAGATTGCGTTGTCGCCCGACGACGTGGACCTGCTGTTCGACCTGCTGCATGACGAGATTCTTGACGCGAACGTCCATCACCTGCAGTCGGGTCGACGCTTGAAACGACGCCGCGCCCGGCTCCAGCCGGGACCGCACTACAGGCCGGACGAATTCATCGGGGCCGCCGAGATCGCCGAGAGCCACGGCGTCGACTACGAGCTGTTTCGCACCGCCCTTGAGGCCGCCGACCTTCCCTGGCACCAGGACGGCGAATCCTGGACCGCCGGCAAGGGCAGCCCGCCGCACCGGGACATGCTGGACGTCCTCGAGCAGCTGCCCGCCAACCTCACGACGCTGAAACACGATTAGGCCCTGTCCGGCCCCCGGCGCGCCGGCGCCCGGCTCGCACCCTCATCGCCGGCCCCGCGCATCGCTTCCCGGGCGCGGCGTCGCCTGTACGCCATTCCCCGCCGCAGGCACCGCACTCCCGCGCTTCCATCGCACTCGTCCGAGCGAGAGGAGGGCATGGCCGGCGGTCGAGCGCCCGGGAGCCGGAGAGGGAGCTTCCGCGCCGCGACGCCACAGCGACCGGGAGGAACCGTTCCATGACACAGCTCGTCTACGCCGGCATCGGATCGCGCGCCACGCCCAGAGCCGGCCTCGAGTCCATGACCGTGATGGCCGCCTGGCTTGCACGCCGCGGATGGCACCTTCATTCCGGCGGGGCCGCCGGGGCCGACGCGGCCTTCGCCGCCGGTGCCCCCGCCGGCACCCGTACCCTGTTCCTGCCCTGGCCGGGATACCGTGGGAACGCGGGCCCGGACTGCCGCACGCTCGGCGCCGACCGCACGCGCCGCTGCCTCGCCATCGCGGCTGCCCTGCACCCCGCGTGGCACCGCTGCTCGCCCGCGGCCCGGAAGCTCCATGCCCGGAACGTCGCCATCCTCGCCGCCGACACCGACGCGCCCGTCGACGCCGTGGTCGCGTGGACGGAAGGCGGTGCGCTGCGCGGCGGCACCGCCATGGGCATCCGTATCGCGCATGAATTCGGTATTCCGGTGCTGAACCTGGGCTCCATGCAGCCGCGCGCGGTCTGCGAGCGCCTGGAGGAGATCCGCGCGGCGGCATTCCCCCGCGCCCGTTCCGCCTGATCCGGCCCACCGCGCCGGGCGCGGGAGAGGACGCCCCTCCCGTTGTCTGACGCCGCTCCGGACATCCCCGGCCCGCCAATCCTCCGCCCCCCGGCACGGCGCTCCGCTCCGTTCCCACCGCCGCCGGAGTTCGAGGAGAGCGATGACAGGGCGAGCTTGAGGAGGGAAGAGCATGGCCGATGTCGCGAACATCAAGCACCGGCCGGACCTGGTCCGGCTTCTGAGCGACGGGCATCGCGCCGGCGTCGTCCGCATCGACCGCCGCACGCGCTGGGGCAACCCCTTCGTCATAGGCCGCGACGGGGATCGCGCCCAGGTGATCGAGCTCTACCGCCGCGACCTCTGGCGGCGCATCCGCGCCGGCGAGATCGCGCTGGAGGACCTCGCGGCGCTCAACTCCAAGACGCTTCTTTGCCACTGCCATCCGTTGCCGTGCCACGGCGATGTGCTGGCGCGGGCCGCCGCGTGGGCCGCGGCCCGACTTGGGAGGACTTGACCATGACCGTCTTCGACCGCGGCGCCGCGCTGGTGCCTGACATCGTCACCGAGGCCGAGGAAGAGCGCATCCTGCTGCGCATCTCCCAGGCGCCCTGGCTCACCGACCTCAACCGCCGCGTGCAGCACTACGGGTTCCGCTACAACTACCGGGGCACCGCCAACGGCCGGCACGACCCCGCGCCCCCGTTCCCGCGCTGGGCCGAGGTCGTTGCCGATCGCCTCGCATCGCACTTCGGCGGCCGGCTGCCCGAGCAGTGCATCGTCAACGAGTACCGGCCCGGCCAGGGGATCGGCATGCACGCCGATCACGCCTCGTTCGGACCCGTCGTCGTGTCCCTGTCGCTCGGCGACGCCTGGACGATGAACTTCCGGCCCCGTTCGGCCCGCCCCTACGTCCGCGGGGGGCTGGCGTCCGACGAGATCGCGCTGCTGCCGCGCCGGTCAGCCCTCGTCCTGCGTGGGCAGGCGCGCTCGGCATGGATGCACGGCATCGACCGCGCCGCCAACGCGCACCGGGCCGCGACGCGCGTCTTCGCGACGTTCCGCACGGTTTCGTCCTGATCTCCGCCGCCGTTTCCGTCCGTGCCCGAGGCAAGGTCCCCGGCCACCCGGCAGACCTCGGGGCGGACGGCGAAGGAGAGGTGGTGAGGAGCCTGGAGAAGGGTGAACGGGGAAGGGATCGAGAGAGGTTCCCGACCCGTTCGTCAACCCATCGTCATCAACCTGGATGAATAGGAGACGAATCATGCCTTTCGGATTGAACAGGGCTGAGGTGATTGGCCGCCTCGGCGACGACGTCGCCATCAACCACCTGGCCTCCGGCGGGCGCGTTGCCAACATGAGCATCGCGACCGACGAGAGCTACATCGACCGGCAGACCGGCGAGCGGGTGGACCGGACGGAGTGGCACCGCTGCGTCACCTTCCAGAACGGTCTGGTCGACATGCTGGCCAAGCACGCGAAGAAGGGCCGCCTGGTCTACGTCGCGGGCAAGCTGCAGACCCGGCGCTGGCGCAAGGACGGTGAGGACTCCGATCGGTTCTCGACCGAGATCCTGCTGGCCCCCGGCTCGCGGGTGCAGTTCCTTGATCGGCCGAACGGCAACGGCGCGGCGGCGGAGACCGGCGAACCGGCCAACGGTTCGGCGATGCCCGCGGAATCCGCGCAGGCTGAAGGGCAGGGCGATCAGATCCCGTTTTGACGGAAACGCCCCTCCAAGCCACAGAAAGGGCTGGTGCTTCGGCGC
>JAPPNV010000018.1 GCA_028818565.1 Rhodospirillales bacterium
ATCATCTCCCGGAGGCGGACGAGCAGGGTCGGGTTGACCCCCGCCCCCGGCTCGTCGAGGAGCACGAGACGGGGCGAGGTCATCATCGCCCGGCCGAGCTCGAGCAGCTTCTTCTGGCCGCCCGAGAGGTTCATCGCGAGCTCGTCGCGCAGATCCCACAGAGTGAGGAAGCGCAGAGCGTCCTCGGCCCTCTCGCGCACCTCGCGCTCGCGCCGGGCGACCGCGCCGGGCGCGAGCCACACCGGCCACAGGCGCTCTCCAGGCTGGGCGGCGGGCACCGCCATCAGGTTCTCGAGCACCGTGAGGCGGCCGAACTCGTGCGGAATCTGGAAGGTGCGCACGATGCCCCGGTGGAAGAGCCGGTGAGTCGGGAGGCCGGTGATGTCCTCGCCGTCGAAGAGGATCCGGCCCGCGCTGGGGGGCAGCGCCCCCGCCACCATGCTGAAGATGGTGGTCTTGCCCGCGCCGTTCGGCCCGATCATCCCGGTGATGCGGCCTGCCTCGATCGTGAAGGAGCAGCGGTCCACAGCGGTCAGGCCGCCGAAGCGGCGGGTCAGACCCTCAAGCGCGAGAATCGGCGCCGGCGAGCGGCCGGGTTCGGGTTGCGGGGCGGCGGTCATGGCGAGGCCAATTGTAGCCTGCCTGCTTCAATGGGCACGCCATGAAAAATTGGAATGACAACGCCTGGGCACCCCCTTGGGGCTACAATGATCGGGACGAGCCGGTGCGACGCGCGGTGAGGAGAATTGCGTTGAACGACGAGGCAAGCAGGGATGCGGACCGGGAATCCGGAGCGGATGGCAGGGCGACACAGGAATCCGCTCCGGGCGGATCGGCACGGGCGGAGCTGCTCCTGCCGAGCCGCGACCTGCACGCGGATCTCGCCTTCTTCCGCGAACGGCTCGGCTTCCGTCTCGATTCCATCTTTCCCGCCGACGACCCCGCGCAGGCGGTGCTGTCGGGCCACGGTGTGCGCATCCGGCTTGAACGCGGCGCCGCCGAGGTTCCGGGCGCGATCCGGCTCCACTGCGAGGACCCGAGCGCACTGGGAAATGGCGAGCAGGACCTCCTCGCCCCCAACGGCACCCGCATCGAGCTTCGAGACCTTCATCCCCGCCTGCAGCGTCCGCCCACCCTGCATGCGCTGGTGGTGCAGCGCCAGGGCGCGAAGGGCGGCGCGTGGGTGGTCGGCCGTGCCGGCATGCACTACCGTGACCTCATCCCGGGGCGCCTCGGCGGGGCGATCATCGCCTCACACATTCGCATCCCGGAGGCGGGACCGGTACCTGACGATGTGCACTACCACATCGCGGCGTTCCAGCTGATCTTCTGTTACCGGGGCTGGGTGGACCTCGTGTACGAGGACCAGGGCCCGCCCTTCCGCCTCGACACCGGGGACTGTCTCATTCAGCCCCCGCAGATCCGTCACCGGGTGCTCGAATCCTCCGCCGGCCTGGAGGTGATCGAGATTGCGGTGCCGGCGGAGCACCTCACCGCGCTCGACCACACGTTGGAGCTCCCCACCGACCACCTGCGTCCGCAGCGCGACTTCGGCGGCCAGCGCTTCTGCCGCCACATGGCGCGCGACGCGGTCTGGAGCCCGGCCCGCCTTCCCGGGTTTTCCGCCTGCGACACCGGAATCGCCGCCGCCACCGGCGGGCTGGCGAACGCGCAGGTCGCGCGACGCGCCGGGGGCGGCAGCGACGCTGCGGAAACCAGCCATGACGCGGACATCCTCTTCACGTTCGTTCTGGAGGGCGAAATGACTTTGCGCGTGCCGGAGAGCGAGACCTGCGCGCTTCGGGCGGGAGACGCCTTCGTGCTGCCGCCGGGCCTTCACAGCGCCTACGAGCGCTGCACGGACGGCCTCGAGCTGCTGGAGGTGTCCCTGCCCGGCGCCTTCGCAACGACCATCCACCGGAGCCCGTGATGCGAGCGCGCATTTCTCGCCGCGGTCACGGCCTGCGCAATCACGAGAGATCGAGGCGACCGAGAAAGCGCGCGATGGCGGCATTCACGGCTGCAGGAGCCTCCAGATTGACCGAGTGACCGGCGCCCGGAATGTGCGTGAAGGTCGCGTCGGGAAGGGCGTCCACCATCGGCAGCGCGCGCTCGATGGGAATCGGGACGTCCTCCTCGCCGTGAATGACCGGCGCCGGCACAGGCACCGTCGCGAGGCGCTGGGTGATGTCTTCCTTGTCGATCCATGAGCGGCCCTGGTAGAGCACCGCGCGCGCCGGAATGGTCGCGGTCCAGCGCTCGATCCAGTGGTCGACCAACGGCCTGTTGTGCGCGAGCGTGGTCGCGCCGAAGCAATAGGGTGCGGTCCATTCGGCGAAGGCGCGCGGCAGCATGCCGTCCACGTCCAGCTTGCCGAATTCCCGATGGTACTGCTCCCGCTCCTCGGCCGTGTAGCCCAGCGAGGTGGCGGCGATGACGATCAGCCCGTGCAGCCGCTCCGGATGGGCGAGGGCGAACTCGAGAGCCATGAAGCCGCCCACCGACATGCCGGCGAGAACGCATTTGCCGATGTCGAGATCGTCGAGCAGCGCGCGGCAATCCTTGACCAGATCGCCCAGCGTATGCGCCTCGGGCTCCGCGGTGAGCACCCGGCTGTTGCAGGCGATGGCCCGGTAGCCCCGCTCGGCCAGATGGTCGAGCTGGGGGGCGAACATCGTCGCATCCATCGATGTCCCATGGCCGAAAACCACCGCCGGCCCCGATCCCCTCTCGATATAGAGGTCGTGAGCGCCTACGGTGTTCACCCGACCATTTGCGGGGAAACGCGAAGTACGCGCCATCTGCTCACGTGACCGCCTCCGGCGCATCGGTGCTATGCGCCATCCAGCCGCCGCTGGCCATGATCCGCGCGAGCGCGTCCACTGCGTCCCATACATCGACGTAGCGCATGTAGAGGGGCGCGATGCCGAAGCGAAGGATGTCAGGGCTGCGGAAATCGGCCACGACCCCCGCGGCACGGAGCGCCTTGGACACGGCATAGGCCTCCGGGTGCCTGAAGGAGACCTGGCTGCCCCTCCTCGCAGGCTCTCTCGGGCTCGCGAGCACGAAGCCCGCGTGCGCGAGCCGCTCGTCCGCCAGGTCGATCAGCAGTTCGGACAGCGTTCGCGACTTCTGGACGACATCGTCCAAGTCCACGCCATCGAAACATGCGATGCCGTGCATGACGGCGCGGAGCGAGAGGATCGGCGGGGTGCCGACGAGACACTTCTCGATGCCCGCCGTAGAGCGATAGCGGTCCTCGAAGCCGAACTGGTTGGCGTGGCTGAACCAGCCGGTCACCACGGGCTCGTACGCCGCGATGACGTCCTGCGCCATGTAGACGTAGGCGGGTGCGCCCGGCCCACCGTTCAGGAACTTGTAGGTGCAGCCGACAGCGTACTCGACCCCCCAACGGTTGAGCGCGAGCGGCACCGCGCCGGCGGAGTGGCTAAGATCCCAGATCGCCGGAACGCCGTGCGCGGTGCAGTGCGCGGTGATTGCCGCCATGTCGTGCATGGCGCCGGTGCGGAAGTTCACGTGACTCAGCAGAACGAGCGCAGTGTCACCGTCGATCGCGCCGACGATGGTCTCGGGCTCCGCCAGGACGAGATCGAACTTCCCATCGGACAGATCGATCAGCCCCTCCAGGATGTAGACATCGGTCGGGAAGTTGCCGCGCTCGGTAACGACGGTGCGCCGGCCCTCACTGTGGCGCAGCAGGGAGGCCGCGAGCTTGAACAGGTTGACGGAGGTGGAGTCCGCGCAGACGACCTCGCCGGCAGAGGCGCCGATCAGCGGCGCGATGGCGTCGCCGGTCTGGCGGGCGAGGAAGAACCAGTCGGCATCGAGCCAGCTCTCGACGAGGCCCCGGCCCCATTCCTCCCGGACGACACGACCGATATCGGCCGCGGTGGACTTGGGCAGCGCGCCGAGGGAGTTGCCGTCGAAGTAAAGTAACCCCTCGGGTAGCGCGAACCGCTCCCGAAAGGGGGCCAGAGGGCAGTCCCGATCCAGCCTCTCGCAAACGGCGCGGTCCATGTCGCCTCTCGTTGTGCCGGGAACCGGCCCGCCCTGCAGCCGGCCGGCCCCATCTAACACAGGTTAGCTCCCGTACAGGTCTTCGGTGAAGTCCTCGAAGATGAGCCGCAGAGGCGGCGGATTCTCCGGCCCGCCCTTCCCGGCATGGCTGCCTTTGCCGTCCTGAATCTGGACGATGGTCAGCACATGGCCGAGGTCGATGTGGGTATCGGCCGTATACGTGGTCTCGCCCCAGAGCAGGGGCTCCTTGTTGAACTTGTTGAGCTCGGCCAGCACAGCGTCTGAATCGAGCGAACCTGCCCGCTCGGCGGCGATCTTGATAATCTGGATCACGCTGTAGCCGTTGAGCGGGAACGAGGTCTCCGCCGGCGCGCCGTACATCGCCGCATAGCGGTCGAAGAATGCGTTCACTTCCGGCCGGGGGTCGTCGCCCCAGATCGAGCCGAATGCGGACGCATAGTGGTCGCTCAAGCCCGGCACCGCCTCTGCCCAGTAGTCGCCGTCCATGGAATCGCCGCCGCCGGTGGGCACGTCGATGCCTGCCGAGCGGAACTGGCGGATGGCGCTTACCGCGCCGCCGCCGTACGAGCAGAGATAGAGGAACTCGGGCTCGCCGCGCTCCGCTGCCAGCTGCTTGTACCGTGTGACCTGCGAGGCGATGGAGGCATCGCCCTGCATGAAGCTGTCGACCCCGATCACCTCTCCGCCATAGGTTTTCCACTGCTCCAGGAAGCCATGGCAGATGCTCTTGGTGTACTCGGCCGAGGCATCGAGCAGCATGTAAGCCTTGCGCCAGCCCCGGTCCACGTAGGCATACTTGGCCATGCCCGCGCCTTCGCCTTGGCCGTAGGTGTTGAGCGTGAAGGCGTAAGGGCCGATCCCCTGCACGCCCATCTTGGCATCCGACGCACAGGGCGAGATCGAGATCATGTTGTGGCTGTTGGCGACCGTGGCGGACGGCGCCCCCATGTCGTAGTCGCAGGAGACGATCATGAATTGCGCTCCTTGGGCCGCCACGTCGGCGCCGGCCTTGGAGCCTTGCACGATGTCGGTCTTGGTGTCGGCACTCACCGCCCGGATTTGCTTGCCGAGGATGCCGCCTTCAGCATTGAACTCGTCGATCGCCATCAGCGCGCCCTGATAGGGCGGGCCGTCGTATTGGCTCATCCAGCCGCTGAACGCGATGGCGAAGCCGATGACCACCTCGTGGTCGTCTGCCTTGGCCTGTTGTTGATGGACCACCGGCGCGGCCAGCAGTGCCGCGAGCGCCAGAAGCGCTGTCAGTCTTCCCAGCATCGTTCCATTCCTTCCATCATGTCTGAGCGCCGCCGTTTTCTCGGCCTTGCGCGCCGGCGACCCGGTACCCCGAAGCCGCTTGCGGTGCTCTTGGACACTGGCCGCTCGTCGACCGCGTCCGCCATGTGAGAGTGCTTCGCGCATCGGGCCGCTCGACGATCCATCCAAGGATCGCCCGCAGTATGTGGCGGCTCTGCTATTTCACGAGCGCAATAGTTTGCAACTGGATATTATTAGGTGGAATATCAGCGCCGGGTCGCTTCCTGCCCCACAGCGCGCAGCGTGGCAAGCAACGCATCCGCCGCAGGCGAGAGCTGTGCGAGCCTGCGGGTCGCGACACCCACCGGCCAAACGATCTCATCGAGGCGGACCGCCAGGGCGACTAGCCGCCCCTCTGCGAGATCGTCGGCCGCCACGCCCCGGGGCCATGCGCCGATCAGGTCGGTGTCGTTGAGAAGTCGCCGGTTGGTGAGGATCGAAACTGACTGGATCGCGCAGCGGGGCGGGTCGAGGCCGGCATCGAAGAAGGCCTTCTCAAGCTGCCGGCGCAACGTCGTCTCGGGTGGAGGCAGAATCCAATCGGCCTCCTGCAGGTCGGCGAGATGCAGAGATTCCTGGCGAGCGAGGGGATGGTCCGGCCGCGCTAGAATCACGACCTCCTCGGAATAGAGCGGCTCCTGATCGACTCCGGTGCGATGGCGAAACTCGCTCAGGCGCCCGACCACCATGTCGAGCTCGCCGCGCAGCAGCATCGGCTGCAGGCGGTCGTTGGTGCCCTCTACCACATCGACCGCGACGCGCGGGCGCTCGGCCCTCAATCGCGTGATCGCCGTCGGCAGGAGCCAGGCCGACGCCGCCAGCAGCGTGCCGATGGCGACACGGCCGCCGGCGCCGTGCGCGAGGTCGTCGATCTCTTCCGCGGCGTGTTCGAGTTGCGCCAGAACGCGCCGCGCATGAGACACCAGGGCCTCTCCATAGATAGTGGGTGTGACGCCGCGATTACCGCGTTCGAAGAGATCCACGCCCAGATCTTTCTCAAGATCGCGAACCGCTTTCGTCACTGCGGACTGAGTCATGCCGATCACATCGCCGGCACGCACCATGGTGCCTACCTCGGCGACCGTCGCGACAAGTCGAAGCTGGCGGACCGAAACGCGGTGAAGGCCGATCAGCGTGCGGGCCATGGCCCCATCCTTGCAGCCACCGCATTCGACCCGCAAGCCGGGGCGTGCGGCCGGAGGCTGCAGCGGACGCTTTACACAACCGCCCAGCCCTCCGGCGGCTCGCGGCCCGGATGAAGCACGCCGCAGGCGCCGCACGCGCGCGCCCGCTCATCGGCGTAGAACGCCTCGAAGAGCGGCGGCAGGTCGGTGACGATGTTGCCGACCGCGATCTCCACCCGGTGGACCAGCCCGCCACAGGTGAAGCAGAACCACTCGAAGCCATCCAGCATGTCGCCGACGCGGGGCGATTCCACCACTAGGCCGACGGAGCCCGGCAAGGGCCGCTGCGGCGAGTGCCGCACATGGGGCGGCAGCATGAACACCTCGCCCGCGCGAATGGGCACGTCGTAGATCCCACCCGCCTCAGCCACCTTGAGAACCATGTCGCCTTCAAGCTGGTAGAAGAACTCCTCGACCGGATCGTCGTGAAAATCCGTGCGGCGGTTCGGCCCGCCGATCACCATCACGGTCATGCCGGCCTCTTCGAAGACCAGCTTATTGGCGACCGGCGGCTTCAGACGATCCCGGTGGTCGTCGATCCAGCCCTTGAAGTCGAAGGGCGTTAGGGACGGATGCCTGCGATTTCCGCTCATCGGCATCTCCTCTTCATTCGGCGGCATTCTGCACCGATCCGAGCCCGCAGCGCGCGAACGCTTGCCGGGTCGCCGCCTTCTCGGCCTCGGAGAGCTCCAGCATCGGCGGCCGGACCGGCCCGCCGACCTGGCCGAGCAGTTCTTGCCAATATTTCTGGTGAGCGTGTGGCTTGGCGCCTGGGCGGGTGCCCTTCAATGCACGGCGTACCGGCTCCAGGCTGTCGCGCACCCGCCGCGCCTCCTCGGCCTTTCCGGCGAAGGCGAGCTCGGTGTACTGGCGCATGCGTCGGTCAGTGGCAGTCTGAAGCAGATAGGGCGGCGAAGAGCAGAGGTAAAGCCGCCAGCCGAGCTCGAGGATGTTGTCGAGCCAATCCGCCTCCGACGCCGTGCTGACCAGCAGCCGGTCACCCGCCAGGCGGGTGAGTTCGGCGTACATCTCTCGCGGCACGCTGTACTTGATGGCGACGACGTTGGGCAGGTCGGCGATGCGCGCGCAAAGCTCGGGCGTCATCAGGTATCCGCTGTCGGGATGGCTCCATAGGGCGATCCCGATGTCGACCGACTCGCTGATGGTCCTGTAGTAGCGGTAGAGAACCTCGTCGCGGTCGGTCACGAAGTGCAGGACCGGCGCGTGCACCACGATGTAGTCCGCGCCCACCGCCTCGGCGTGACGGGCGAGCGCGATGACCGTCTCCATGTTCTGGTCGGAGCAGGACATGATGATGCCGGCGCCCGTGCCCCGCGTGGCATCGACCGCGATCTCGAAGACCCGCTTGCGCTCTTCCACCGTCATCGAGGCGTACTCGCCCTGCTTGCCGCCGATGAACAGCCCATCGATGCCGAGGTCTTCCACCCAGTGGCGGATATTCGCGCGCACGCCCTCTTCGTCGATCGAGAGATCCGGCTTGAATGGTTGCAGGGCCGCTGCCCAGATTCCCGTCATGTTGGCCCTGGCATAGGCCTTGGCGTCGTCCCGTCGACAAGTCACGGCGTCTGCTTCCTTCCGCGTCCCTGCTTCTCGGCCTCGCGGATTGCCTTCCACACCCGCTCCGGCGTCATCGGCATGTCGATCGCTTCGACGCCATAGGGCGCCAGCGCATCGAGCACTGCGTTGACGATCGCGGGCGGTGCGCCAATGGTCCCGGCCTCGCCCACCCCCTTGGCGCCGAGCGTATTGAAGAGCGAGGGCGTGCACATCCGATCGAGCCAGACGGCGGGCATGTCGTCGGCGCGCGGCAGCGCGTAGTCCATCAGTGAGCCGGTGAGAAGCTGCCCGTCGGCGTCATAGACGACTCGTTCGAGCAGCGCCTCGCCAAGACCCTGGGCGATGCCGCCCACGATTTGCCCGTCCACCAGGCGCGGGTTGATCACCGTGCCGGCATCGTCGACGTAGGTGAGCCGCTCTAGCGTTACCTGCCCTGTCCCAAGATCGACTTGCACCTGGGCCAAGCAACAGCCGCAGCCCCATGCCTCCCCGTCGGCGGTGTAGGTGGCATCTGCGCGAAGCTCTTCGTCTGCGCTTGCGACGATTCGTTCCCAAGTGACGGCCCGGTCCGGCCGTCCGCCGACGCGGAAGCCGCCTTCCGCGATGAAGATAGACGAGGGCTCGGCGTTCAGGAGCCGGGACGCGAGCGGGCGCGCTTTTTCCACCAATGCCTGCGCCGCCTGCTGCAGGGCGCTGCCGCCGATGGCAACACTGCGGCTCGCGAGGGCGCCGATGCCGTCCTGCACCATTTCGGTGTCTCCATGCACGACCTTTACGCTATCGGGCGAAACCCCGAGCTCCCTCGCGGCGATCTGGGCGAATGTGGTCTCCCGTCCTTGACCCTGCGAACTTGACCCCGTGACAGCCGTGAAACGCCCTCCGTGTTCGAGGGCGACAGACGCGCTTTCCCACCCCCGGCCGCACGGCTCGACATAAAGGCTCCACCCCAGACCAACGGCCTCGTCCCGCTCCCGCCGGCGGCGCTGACACTCGCGCCTGAGCCCGTAGTTGGCGAGCGCCTGCGTCTTCCCCAGCAGGGTCCGGTAGTCTCCCGAATCCAGAACAGTGCCGTTCGGGCGCTTCAGCGGCAGCGCCCACGCCGGAACGAGGCTGCGCAGGCGGACGGCGATCGGATCGACGTTGAGCTTGCGAGCGCCCGCATCGACGAGCCGATCCATCAGCATCGCCGCCTCCGGCCGGCCGGCGCCTCGGTAGATGCCGACGGGTGCCGTGTTCGTGACCACCCCGCGAACCCGTACCTCGATATCATCGACGGCGTAGGGCCCCGGCAGAATCCGGCTCGCGTTCCAAGCTGGCACGATGGCGCTGTAAGTGAGCCAGGCGCCGAGCGGGAAGATCAGGTCGGCGCTCAGGGCCAGAATGCGGCCCTCGGTATCGAAGGCCATGCGTCCGCGACTCACCGCACCCCGCCCGTGCACGGCAGCAAGAAAATCCTCCTGGCGGGAGGCGATCCAGCGCACCGGCCGCCCCAGCGCGCGGGATGCGAAGGCGACGACGATGTCCTCGGGATAGATCGAGGCCTTCATGCCGAACGCGCCGCCGACATCAGGCGCTACCACCCGCACACGGTTTGGCGCGAGCCCCAGGGCACGGGCAATGTCGTCTCGCGCCCGATGCGGCGTCTGGGTCCCGCTCCAAATCGTCAGATGCTGGGTGTCCGCATCCCACGCGGCTATTGTGGCGCGGGCCTCAAGCGGCGCGGGAGCCACCCGCGGGTGCCGGATGGTGACCTCGGCGGTGACCGCCGCGTTGGCGAAAGCCCGAGCCGCATCGCCGCTGTTCCAGGTCCGGTCGACGACGACGTTGCTGCCCGTGCCAGGGATCAGAGCGGGGGCCGCGACCGCCGCCTCGGAATCGCAGATCGGTTCGAGCGGTTCCAGGTCCATCTCGACCCGATCGGCCGCGTCGAGGGCCGCCTTCTCACTTCCTGCAACGATGCCGACGATCGGCTGTCCAACGGCTCGGATCTCGTCAAGAGCCAGAATCGGCGTAGCAGGCGTGTCCAGAGAGCCCAGAGCGGGATTCACGTGGAGTTTTGTAAGGCTCGCTACGTCGTTGCCTGTGTATAGAGCGACGACGTCGGGTGCCGCTCGGGCCGCGTCCGGGTGCACCGCCTTTATCGCCGCGCGAGGAACTGGACTGCGGACGAAGATCATCGAGAGGCAGCGGTCTGGGGCGAGATCGGCGACGAAGCGGCCGTCGCCCGCCAGCAGCCGCGCATCTTCGCGCCGGTCAAGCGGCTCCCCGAAGCCGCTGACGGTCGTGTCGGGTGCCGGCCAGTCTTGGGCCGCACCCCCCATATGGCTGTGCTTCGCAGACATCGGGCGACTTGACGATCCACCCCAGGATCGTCCGCAGTATGCGACGGCTCAGCTATTTCAAGAACGAAATAGTTCGAAACCAGATATTACCAGATTGAATATTGAGAGGAGACGGCCTCTCGATTCTCGGCACACAGTTCGGTTGAGCCGACCACCCCATGCCGGCCTCTCATCCGTGCAGGATGTTGTTCGCCGCCGTCGTCGTTGACACCGGCGTAGAGCTGGAAGTGTGCGGCTGCGGGGCCAACCGCTACCAATACCTGCGCCGGCGGCGTCTCTGCCGCGGTTGCCGAAGCGACGCGAGCGTGATGGCCAGCACGATCCCTGCCGTGACCCTGAGCACGAGCACCAGCAACGAAACCCATCCCGATCTTGCCGGGGCCCGGGCCGGCCGGCCGCGCCGGGCGCGGCGCCAGTCCTTCGGTCGCTCGAAGTCTCCGGCCCACAGTCCGCGGCGGTGCCTGCGAGCCTCGGACTCGAGGTCGCGGTACTGCGTGCCGTATTCGGCCACGGCCCAGCCTCCAGCGACCATCCAGGCGCACACGTCGAGGGTGCGGCCGTCCCGGTGCACGAGCTCGATGTGGGCGAGCTGGCGGCCATAGCGGTCGACGTTGCCGCGGTGCCTGACGATATCTGCCTGCCAATTCTGAGCGTTCATGTCGGCGATGTAACGCGTGAGCGCGTTCGTGGCGGCTGCGCCCGCGTCGAAACGGCGGCCCCGCGCGTCGAGGGCCACCTGGCCGTTCTCAGGTGCGTCGATGCCGGCGAGGCGATAGCTCACCCCGCCGAACTTCACCGTGTCTCCGTCGATGATGCGCACAACTACCCCAGTAACCGGCCGGTTCAAGCTGCCGCGGCGCGGCCCTCCCCGAGCCAGCGGCCGAGATCGGCCCGCGCGCGCTCGACCATCGCGGCCTTGCGCGCGCGCTTGGGCACGCGGCCCGCGAGCGGCGGGAACAGGCCGAAGTTGACGTTCATCGGCTGGAAGGTCCCGCCCGCCGCCAGATGCCCGCCGGTGATGTGGCTCAACAGTGCGCCGAGCGCCGTGGTCGGCGGCGGTGGCGAGGCGGTGGCGCCCGCGATCTCCGCCGCGGCGAAGCGGCCCGCCAGCAGGCCGATCGCCGCGCTCTCGACGTAGCCCTCCACGCCGGTGATCTGGCCCGCGAAGCGCACGTGGGGCAAGCGGCGCAGCCGCAGCTCGGCGTCCAGCAGCACCGGGCTGTTGATGAAGGTGTTGCGGTGAATGCCGCCGAGCCTGGCGAAGCCGGCCTGCTCGAGCCCCGGGATCAAACGGAAGACCTGCCTCTGCGCCCCGTGCGAGAGCTTGGTCTGGAAGCCCACCATGTTGAACAGGGTGGCGAGCGCGTTGTCCTGGCGCAGTTGCACCACCGCATGAGGGCGGGCGCCGGTGGCGGGGTCGGTCAGGCCCACGGGCTTCATGGGGCCGAAGCGGAGCGTGTCGCGCCCGCGCGCGGCCAACACCTCGATGGGCAGGCAGCCCTCGAAGTAGGGCGTGTCGCGCTCCCAGTCCCTGAAGGGGATCGTGTCGGCGGCGAGCAGGGCATCGATGAAGGCCTCGTAGCGCTCGCGATCCAGCGGGCAGTTGATGTAGGCGGCGCGGTCGCCGCTCGGCCCCGCCTTGTCGTAGCGGGACTGGAACCAGGCCCGCTCGAAGTCGATGCTGTCGCGGTGGACAATGGGCGCGAGCGCGTCGAAGAAGGCGAGGTGCTCCTCGCCCGTCGTATCGAGAATCGCCTGGCTCAGCGCCGGCGCGGTCAGCGGGCCGGTGGCGACGATGGCGAGGCCGTCCGCCGCATCGGGCAGGCCGGGGGCTTCCGCGCGGCGCAGCCGAATCGCGGGCTCGTCCTCGATCGCCTGCTGCACCGCGTCGGCGAAGCCCGTGCGGTCCACCGCCAGTGCCTGCCCGGCCGGCACCTTGTGGCGGTCGGCGGCGGCCATGATCAGCGAGCCCGTGCGCCGCATCTCCTCGTGCAGGAGGCCGACGGCATTGCGCTCGGCATCGTCGGAGCGGAAGGAGTTGGAGCAGACCAACTCGGCGAGGCGGTCCGTGACGTGTGCCTCGGTGGCGCGCACCGGCCGCATCTCCCAGAGCTCGACCGCCCCGCCCTGGCGCGCGACTTGCCACGCCGCCTCGCAGCCGGCGAGGCCGCCGCCGATGATGCGGATGCGCTCTTCCACCCGTCCGCTCTCCGCGGTTCGCCCCTGGTCTCAGGCGACCTTGCGCCGCGTGCGCCGGGGGCGCCTTGCTCCGTGATGCGCCTG
>JAPPNV010000341.1 GCA_028818565.1 Rhodospirillales bacterium
TGTGCGATCCCCGTCATCCCGAGCCCTCAGCCACGACTAAAAAATGGTCCTGCAGGGGGAGGTGGGTTTCGTTCGAGCCGCGATGATTTGGTGTGGTTGGATGGTGCTCTATTCCGCCGCGCTGACCTGCGGCGCAGGCGCGCGGAAGGCGGCCAGCAACTCGGCCTCGCGCTCTTTCGCGCAGGCGATGTTGGCCTCCTTCACGTGGCCGAAGCCCCGCATGGCGAGCGGCACCTCCGCGATCTCCACGGCGAGCCCGTGGTTGTCCGATTCGAGGCCCGCGATCAGGGTCTCCAGCGTCGCCTCGTACTCGCCGATCAGCGCGCGCTCCCGGCGCCGCTCGGCGCTGTAACCGAAGATGTCGAGCGGCGTCCCGCGCAGGCCCTTGAACTGCGCGAGCAGGCGGAAGGCCGAGAGCATCCAGGGGCCGAAAATGCGCTTCTTCAAGTGGCCTGTCGCAGGGTCGCGCCCGGCGATGAGCGGCGGCGCCATGCTGAATCGGAGCCCGACCCGCCCCTCGAACTCCGCCTCCACCTGCCGGCGGAAGCGCCCGTCGGTGTAGAGCCGGGCGACCTCGTACTCGTCCTTGTAGGCGAGCAGCTTGTGATAGGCGCGCGCGACCGCCTCGCCGAGCCCTTCGCGGCCCGGCGCCCGCGCCCGTTCGGCCTCCCGCGCACGGCTCACCAGGGCGCGGTAGCGGCTGGCAAGCGCGGTGTTCTGATAGGCCCTGAGGTCGGAAGCGCGCCGCTCGATCAGCGCGTCCAGCCCTTGCGCCTGCGGCTCCTGGGGCAGGGTCCCGGTCTCGGCTGCCGCGGCGGCGACCGCGTCGGCATCGTGCGCGGCGGCCCGGCCCCAGCGGAAGGCGCGCTTGTTGGCCTCGACCGCGACGCCGTTGAGCGAGATCGCCCGTTCGATGGCGTCTGCGCCGAGCGGGACCAGGCCGCGCTGGTAGGCGAACCCCAAGAGGAAGAGGTTGGTGTAGACGGCATCGCCGATCAGCGCCGTGGCCAGCCGGGTCGCGTCCACGACATCGAGCGTGCGAGCCGCCGCCCCGATTACGCCTTCGAGCTGCGCGCCGGGGAACTCGAGATCGGGCGTGCGGGTGAAGTCGCCGGTCGTGATCGGGCCGCCGTTGACCACGGCGTGGGAGGCGCTGCTGTCGAGACGCGTCACCGCCTCGCGGCCGGCCGCCACCACCCGGTCGATCCCCAGCAGCAGCCTGGCGCCGCCGACGGCGATGCGCACCGCGTGGAGGTCCTCGGGCCGGTCTGCGATACGGATGTGGCTGGTGACGGCGCCGTACTTCTGGGCGAGGCCGGCCTTGTCGAGCACCGTGGCCCCCTTGCCCTCGAGCCGCGCCGCCGTGCCCAGAAGCGCTGCGAGGGTCACGATCCCCGTGCCGCCCACGCCTGCGAGCAGGATGCCGTAAGGCTCGGTACAGCCTGGGCGCACGGGCTCGGGCAGCGCGGCAATGGGCCGCTCGGAGACGCCCTCGGATGCACCCGCCCGCCGGCTCCCGCCCTTGACCAGCACGAAGCTCGGGCAGAAGCCCTTGATGCAGGAGAAATCCTTGTTGCAGGCGGATTGGTCGATGGCCCGCTTGCGCCCGAACTCGGTCTCCAGCGGCACCACCGAGAGGCAGTTGGACTGCACGCCGCAGTCGCCGCAGCCCTCGCACACGTCCGGGTTGATGATGACCCGCCAGTCCGGGTCCTCCAGCAGCCCGCGCTTGCGCCGGCGCCGCTTCTCGGTCGCGCACATCTGGTCGTAGACGATGGCCGAAACCCCTTCCCACTGGCGCAGATCGCGCTGCACCTGGTCGAGCTCGTCCCGGTGATGGATCGTGACGCCGTCCGCGAACTGCCCGTCGAAGGGGTATTTCTCCGGCTGGTCGGTGACCACCGCGATGCGGCCGACGCCCTCCGCCTGGACCTGGCGGGTCACGCGCTGGACCGAGAGCGGCCCGTCCATGGGCTGGCCGCCGGTCATCGCCACCGCGTCGTTGTAGAGAATCTTGTAGGTCATGTTGACGTTGGCGGCGACCGCGGCCCGGATCGCGAGAATGCCGGAGTGGAAGTAGGTGCCGTCGCCGATGTTCTGGAAGATGTGCTCGGTCTCGGTGAAGGGCGCCTGCCCGATCCAGTTGGCGCCCTCGCCGCCCATGTGGGTGTAGGTATCGGTCTCCCGGTCCATCCACTGCGCCATGTAGTGGCAGCCTATGCCGGCGAGCGCGCGGCTCCCCTCCGGCACCTTGGTCGAGCTGTTGTGCGGGCAGCCCGAGCAGAAGTAGGGCACCCGCTCCATTGCCGCGGGCTCGGCGTCTGCGCTCTCGGCCCACTTGGCGCGCAGCCGGGCAAGCCGCGTCTCGACGCTCTCGTCCGGGCCGAAGCGCAGCAGCCGGTCGGCCAGGGTCTGCGCGACCCCGCCGGGGTCGAGCTCGCCGGAGGCACGGAGCAACGGGCGCCCGTCCTCGTCGCACTTGCCGATGACGCGGGGCCGCTCCGTCGCAGGCATGTTGTAGAGCAGCTCCTTGATCTGGTCCTCGATGAAGCCCCGCTTCTCCTCGACCACCAGGATCTCGTCGAGCCCGCCGGCGAAGCGCCTGATCCCCTCCGGCTCCAGCGGCCAGCTCATGCCGACCTTGTAGAGCGCGATGCCCAGCCGCCGCGCGGTGCCCTCGTCGATGCCGATGTCGTCCAGCGCCTGGCGCACGTCGAGGTAGGACTTGCCGGTCGTCACGATGCCGAGCCGGCGCCCCGGCCCGTCGATCACGGTGCGGTCGAGCCCGTTGGCCCGGCCGTAGGCCCGCGCCGCGTCCAGCTTGTGCTCGAGCAGGCGTTCCTCCTGCTCCAGCGGGGTGTCGGGCCAGCGGATGTTGAGCCCGCCCGCGGGCAGCAGGTGGTCTTCCGGCGTGACGATGGTGACCCGGTGCGGGTCCACCGAGACGATGGCCGAGCTGTCCACCGTCTCGGCGACGCAGATGAAGCCGACCCAGAGGCCGGCGTAGCGCGAGAGCCCCCAGCCGTGCAGTCCGTAGTCCAGGAACTCCTGCACGCCGGCCGGGTTGATCACCGGCATGGTGGCGCTCACGAAGTCGAACTCGCTCTGGTGCGCCGTCGTCGACGAGGCGCAGACGTGATCGTCGCCGGCCAGCGCGAGCACGCCGCCGTGGGTCGCCGTGCCGGCGAGATTGGCATGCTTGAAGACGTCGATCGTGCGGTCGACGCCCGGCCCCTTGCCGTACCAGATGGCGAAGACGCCGTCGTGCCTGGCGCCGGGGAAGAGCCCGACCTGCTGCGTGCCCCAGAGCGCGGTGGCCGCCGTATCCTCGTTGACGCCTGGCTGGAAGTGCACGCCGTGCTTCTCGATGAACGGCCGTGCCTGCCAGAGCGCCCGGTCGAAGTTGCCGAGCGGCGAGCCGCGATAGCCCGAGATCATGCAGGCGGTGTCGAGCCCGGCCGCCTGGTCGCGCAGGTGCTGCGTCATCGGCAGCCTGACCAGCGCCTGCGTGCCGGTCATGTAGACCTCGCCCGAGAGGGCGGCGTACTTGTCGTCGAGTGAGACCGCGGCGAGGGTCATCGCGATTCCTGTCCTCAGCGTCCGGTTCTTCTTGGGGCTAGGCCGCAAGCAGCGGCCGCCGGGTGCACGGCCGCGCCGCCATCATACCCCAAGGCGCCCCGTCGGCGCGAAGCGGCGGCGGCCGGGCGCACCCCCGAACTTTATTTTATGCGGCCTATTCCGGCCTACTCCGGCCCAAGGTGGCCCAAAGTGGCCCAAGGTGGTCCAAAACCGGCGGCTCAAAGTGGCTCAAGGTGGACCAGGACGACGCGGATGCGGGCGACGGACTCCGGGGAAGCCCCTTGTCGCACCCGGCCCGGTCCGGATGCCTCGCATCCGTGCGGGGGGCATCGCGTGTGGCGGCGTTTTTGCGGTCTGCACAACGCATCCGCCGAGACTGACTCCGTCCGCCCGCGCCGTGCACCGCACCATGGTCCGTCGCCCGCGCCTGAAAGGTCGCGGGCGCGGCAAAACATTCGCGTACGTCCAAATCGCCTGACGCGACCAGATTGCGTTCGCGGTGGCGTGCTGACACCCTCGCGCCGGCGTGCACCACAGGAGACGAGCATGAAGGGCTACGACGGCTACACCACGATGACCTTCGCGCGCGAGCGGCGCGTGCTCACCGTGACGCTCAACCGGCCCGACGTGCTCAACGCCGTGAGCGCGGCCATGCACGCCGAGATGGCGCGGCTCTTCTACGACATCGCCGCGGACCGCGAGACCGACATCGTGGTGCTGACCGGCGCAGGCCGCGCCTTCTGCGCCGGCGGCGACATGGACTGGCTCCAGAGCGCGGCCGACGACCTGACGATCTTCGACGGGATCGCCGTCGAGGCGAAGCAGATCGTGTTCGGCTTGCTCGACCTGGAGAAGCCCGTGATCTGCCGCCTGAACGGCGATGCGGTGGGGCTCGGCGCCACGGTCGCGCTTTTCTGCGACATCATCATCGCCGCCGCCGACGCGCGGATCGGCGATCTGCACGTCAACATCGGGCTCTCGGCGGGGGACGGCGGGGCGATCATCTGGCCCCAGCTCATCGGCTATCCGCGCGCCAAGGAGTTCCTGATGACCGGCCGGCTGATCGACGGCGCCGAGGCCGCCGCGATGGGCCTCGTGAACGAGGCGGTGCCGCTGGATGAGCTCGATGCCCGCGTCGCCCGCATGGTGGGCAAGCTGGAGCGGGGTGCGACCCAGGCGATCCGGCTCACCAAGGTCTCGATCAACGTCGGCCTCAAGCAGCTCGCGCATGGGATGATGGACGCCTCCATCGCCTACGAGACGCTCACCAACGTCTCCGCCGATCACCGCGAAGGGCTCGCGGCCTTCCGCGAGCGGCGCAAGCCCTCCTTCGACCAAAGCCGTTGAGGTTGACGATGCGGCGAGCGACGCACGGGCTCGACGGCGCGGCGGAGGCGCGGGACGACGCGGCGCCGCCTGGGTGGGACCTCTCCGACCTCTACCCCGCGCCTGACTCGGACGAGGTCAGGCGCGATCTGGAACAGGCGGCTGCAGCGGCCGAGGCGCTGCACGAGGAATTCGCGGGCCGCGTCGCGAGCCTCGACGGCGACGCGCTCGGCGGCCTGATCGCGCGTTACGAGGCAATCCAGGAGACCCTGGAGCGGCTGACGAGCTACGCCTACCTCGTCTACTGCACGGCGATGGACGACGCCGAGACGGCGCGCCTCTTCCAGACCGTGCGGGAGGAGACCACCACCACCAGCAGCCGGCTGCTCTTCCTCACGCTCGAGCTCAACCGGATCGAAGACACAGCACTCGCGGAGAAGCTGCAGGCCCCCGCGCTCGCCCGCTATGCGCCCTGGGTGCGCGATCAGCGCGCGTTCCGCCCATTCCAGCTGTCGGACGAGGTGGAGCGTCTCTTGCACGAGAAGCAGGTCGCGGGCCGCGCGGCCTGGATGCGCCTCTTCGACGAGACCATGGCGGCGCTTCGCTTCCCCGTGAAGGGCGAGGCGCTCACCAGCGCAGACGCGCTCAACCTGCTCTCGGACAGGGACCGCGAGGTGCGCAAGGAGGCGGCGCAGGCGTTGGGTACCGTGCTCGGCGAGAACGTGCGCACCTTCGCGCTCATCACCAACACGCTGGCCAAGGACAAGGAGATCGAGGACCAGTGGCGCGGATTCGAGCGGCCGATCTCCGCCCGCAATCTCGGCAACCGGGTGGAGGACGAGGTGGTGGACGCGCTGATCGCGGCCGTCGAGGCCTCGGCGCCGCGTCTCGCCCATCGCTACTATGCGCTCAAGGCCCGCTGGATGGGCGGGGACCGCCTCGACTATTGGGACCGCACCGCGCCGCTGCCGGAGGACGACGATCGGCTCATCGGCTGGGACGAGGCGGTGGAGACCGTGCTCGCGGCTTACCACGTCTTCTCGCCCGAGCTTGCGGCCATCGGCCGGCGCTTCTTCGAGAACGACTGGATCGACGCCCCGGTCCGCGCCGGCAAGTCCCCCGGCGCCTTCGCTCATCCCACGGTTCCGGGCGCGCACCCCTACCTGCTGCTCAACTACCAGGGCAAGACGCGCGACGTGATGATCCTGGCTCACGAGCTCGGCCACGGGGTGCATCAGGTGCTGGCGGGCGAGCAAGGCCTCTTGATGGCGGAAACCCCGCTGACGCTGGCCGAGACCGCCTCGGTCTTCGGCGAGCAGCTCACTTTCCGCGCGCTGCTCGACGGCGAGAGCGACCCCGCCCGCCGGCGGGTCATGCTTGCCGGCAAGGTGGAGGACATGCTGAACACCGTGGTGCGCCAGGTCGCCTTCTGCGCCTTCGAGCGCCGCGTGCACGAGGAGCGCCGCTCGGGCGAGCTCACGCCCGACCGCCTCTCAGAGCACTGGCTCGCGGTGCAGAGCGAGAGCCTGGGCCCGGCGCTCCGCTTCCACGACGAGTACCGCCACTACTGGACCTACATCCCGCACTTCATCCACGCGCCGTTCTACGTCTACGCCTATGCCTTCGGCGAGTGCCTGGTGAACGCGCTCTATGCGGTCTATCGCGCCGAGCCGGCGGGCTTCGAGCAGAAGTATCTCGACATGCTGCGCGCCGGCGGCAGCCTCCGCCACCGGGAGCTGCTGGCCCCCTTCGGCCTCGACGCCAGCGAGCCGGCGTTCTGGTCGCGCGGCCTCGACGTGATCGCAGGCTTCGTCGACGAGCTGGAGGCGGCGTTCTAAAGTTCGTCGCCGGAGTGCAAGCCTCTGACTGACAGGTAGACTTCGTCGTGGCATCCCAACTCACGAATCGTCGAGGATCTTGTCGTGCTCCCCAACGTTACGGAGGATGCAGGTTCCATCCGCAACTTCGAAGGACAGACGAATTCCCTTGCTGACGCGTATGGCCCACGTGTTCTTGCGCGACCTGACTTTCTCAAGTCTCCGGCCGGGAGGAAGTTCGTCGCGCCTCAAAAGATCGAAGAGCGCGCGTTCGACGGCTGTCTGAGTTTGCCGACTCAGTCGATTGTAGGCTTTTCTGAAGCGCGGTAAGCGCTTGAATTGCTTGATACCAAGGACCACTGCTCAGCGGCTACTCAGATCGGCGACAAGGTCCTCTACGTTATCGAACGCTTCACCCTCAGGCACTTCAAGGTCCGCGTCATGTTCGGTGACAGCCCACCGCAGGTCTACCATCGAGTCGTGCAGATTTTGAAGCGCGATGATTGCCTCTCTGTTTCCCTCGGACACTTCCTCGGCGTGCTCTGTCGAAATCGAAGCCCCTTTCCACGCACCTTCGTACCCTTGAAGGACGCGAATGGTTTTCTTCACGGCGGCCTCTGCCGCAGCAGAAATTGTTGCCAGCCTATCCGCCGGGTCGATCGGCTTTTCGCCACCGCCCGTCTCAGCCAATTGGGCAAGAAATTGCTTGATTGCTCGTTCGGCAGTCTGAGCATCGTTGCGCACGCCGGCTGCCGCTTCGATGGCAGCATCGACTTCGCGCAAATAGTAAAGCGAGAACCGCGAGTCCGCTTGCACCTTGTCGTAGATAACTTCTAGGTCCTCAACGGATTGTTGTACTGCTGGCATGCGTGTCTCCATTTGCACCTATATGGAGTTCCTGTCGCGCGTCTGCCTCTTTCCTCCGCCTATCGGGTCCATTCGGCCACGGTAGGTTGGTGAGAAGCCGCCCCGGTGGCCCCGCGTCCTTCTCTGCCATCGGCACGCCTCCGTCACGCCGCATGTTGGCGCGACGGCAGATCCCGCAATGGGAAACCATCCTTACACACTGCGACCCGTGGGACAGCAGATTTTGTGCATTATCGGCGCGCGCACATCTCTGTTCTGTGTCTGATCGCGCATGGAGCACCGCTCAGAGAAACACCGTGCCGCCGTCCACCATCAAGGTCTGGCCCGTGACCAGCTTGCTCGCGTCGGACGCGAGGTAGAGCACGGTGCCGACCAGATCGTCGGTCTCGAGGTTCTTCTGCAGGCTCTGGCCGGTGGCGACGGCCTCAAGCAGCTTGTCTTTCTTCTCGCCGAAGAACTCGTCGGTCCCCTCGGTCAGCACCGCGCTCGGCGCGATGGCGTTGACCCTGATCCAGTCGCGCCCGAGCTCGCGGGCGAGCGCGCGGGTCATGCCGATTACCGCAGCCTTCGACGTCGCGTAGTGGAGCCCGAAGGGCATGCCGTAGACCGCCGCCAGCGAGGCGATGTTGACGATGGAGCCGCCGCCCGCCTCGCGCATCGCCGGCACGCACGCCTTGGAGCATTGCCAGACGCCGCGCACGTTGACCGCCATGGTCTTGTCCCACTCGTCCTGCGGGATCTTGTCGAAGCGCCCACCCTGGATGTCGCCGTAGAGAGCGGCGTTGTTGATGAGCACGTCGATGCGCCCGAACTCGGCGACCGCGTGCTTGGCCATGGTCTCGCAGCTCGCCATGTCGGCGGCGTCGAGGGCGATGCCGGTGACCCGCCCGTTGGTCTTGCCGATGGCCTCCACCGTCTCCGCCGTGTCGCGGATGTCGGCGGCCACCACCGCCGCGCCCTCGCGCGCAAGGGCCTCGCAATAGGCGCGGCCCAAGCCCCGCCCGCCGCCGGTGACGACGGCGACCTTCCCAGCAAGCTGTGACATGGGATCTCCCGCTTCTCTCGGATGTTCGTGCGCCAGACCGGTCCCCGCCGCTGCCGGACCCCGCGGGCCACGACATAGGCCACAACGGGCGCCGCCGCAAGCGGGTGGTCGGGCCGCCTTCGCTTTCTGCTGCCCAGTGCTAGAATGCCGCCCGCAAGCCCGAGAGCTGGAGGGAACGATGGCGACCGAGATCGTGGAGCTGCCCGAGGGAATTGCGCGCACGCTGCGCCGCAAGGACGATGACGGCGTGACGACGCTCACGCTGAACCGGCCCAAGTCGGGCAACAGCCTCTCCCACCGGCTGGTGCACGAGCTGCAGGACACTCTGGACGAGATCAGGGACGACCGCTCCGTGCGGGTGGTGATCCTGGCGGCGGCCGGGCGGCTCTTCTGCACGGGCCACGACCTCAACGAATCGGTCGAGGCCATGAAGGCGCCGGAGACCAAGCGCGAAGCCACCGCCACGTGCTCGCGCATGATGCAGAGCCTGATCGGCCTGCCCCAGCCGGTGATCGCCAAGGTCCACAGCATCGCCACGGCGGCGGGATGCGAGCTGGTCGCGAGCTGCGACCTGGTCTACGCCTCGGCGGAGGCCAAGTTCGCCACCCCCGGCGTGAACATCGGCTTCTGGTGCCACTCGCCGCAGGTGGCGGTGAGCCGCGCCGTCGCGCCCAAGCACGCGATGCAGATGCTGCTCACCGGAAAGATGATCGATGCCGAGACCGCGTTCCGCATGGGGCTGGTGAGCGAAGTGGTGCCGGCCGACAAGCTGAACGAGCGGGTCGACGAAGTGGCGCGGCACATCGCGTCGAAGTCGGCCTACGCCATCGCCCAGGGCAAGCGGTCCTTCTACCGCCAGCTGGAGATGGACCGCGGCGATGCCTACGACTACGCGGGCGAGGTGATCTACCGCACCATCCAGGCGGACGACGCCCGCGAGGGCATCACGGCCTTCCTCGAGAAGCGGGACCCGGTCTGGCAGGACAGCTGACGCCGGGTCTCCCCGACCTGCCTGTTGAGGATTTGAAGCCGGTTTTCGGTCAATAGTCCGTTCGGCAGGTCAGATCTTCTCGTCGATTCCTGCCTGCTTGAGAATATGGTTGGCCGTATGCCGGCTCTTGATCTTGCTTGGGACGGTTACGACGATCCCGGTCCGGCCCTCACTCTGCCATTGTTCGTGACTTGACCTGCCCTGGCGAATTTTCGCCCAACCGGCCGCCTTCAGAAGGCTTTTCACCTTCCGTTCGTAACTCGCCACCGCGATACCCGTGCTAGGCGTGTGACGGGATCAGCGTTTCCTCGACGACATAGCGCGGCGTCAGTGCACTGACCTGGGACCGAGGACGCCGGCTACGCCCTTGTTGCAGGGCCGGTTGCTCCGGCTGCTGAAGCCGCACCGTCACCTGGACTTCGGCATCGCGGGGCACGTCCAAATTGCGCTCGAGCAGTTCCGGCACCATCTCCATGACGGCCTCAAGCATGCCGCCCAGCGTGTCTGCCTCGAGCGTCAGACCCGGTATGTCCTCGCTCGTCGCAACCAATACGTCGCTTTCCGTGCAGCGGAAAACATCCACGCTATATGAGTTGGCCATCGCTTCTAGCTCCAACGCGGCTTCGCCACGGCGCTAGCGAATCCGGTTCGCCCATGTGTCGCCAAGCGAGGTGTCGCAGTGAGGGCCAGAGCCCGGCTGCGTGTACAAGCGCAATGTAAGCACGCTACGCATGACGAACAAAGGCAGCATTCATGCCCATATGGGCACGCTGTCAGCTCAGCGGGCCGACAGCGTATGAGCCGCGAGAGCTAGTCCCTGGCCGGGTACCAGTAGATCGGATCCGGGCGCTGGTAGCCCTCCGGGCGGTAAATCAGCTCGAGGGTGGTCTTGAGCGCGTCCTCGGTCTGGAAGTAGCAGAAGCGCACACCGCGCCAGCCGCCGCTCATCACCCGCTCGAAGCCGCGCGCCTCCATGTCGGCGATGCAGGCGTCCATATCCAGGCCCGTGTCCTGCAGCAGGAAGCCCACGTGCTGCAGCCCCTCGCCGTGCTCCTCGAGAAACTCGTGGTAGATGCTCGGCCCCTCCAGCGGCTCGATCACCTCCCAGTTGAGATCGCCGGTCCAGGCCAGCGCGAGGCGCATGGAGAACTGGCCGGGGCCGCCGCGGAAGTACCTGTCGGTCAGGTCGGGCGGCCCGTACTCCTGCACCCACCAGGGGCCGATCCCCATGCGGTCGGCATAGTTGCGGACGCAGGCGTCGAGGTCGCGGGTGACGATGCAGATCTGCCGGCTCTGGCCGATGAGGCTGTTGGGCAGGTCGGTGAAGACGTGGTCGGGCGAGACGGCCATGGAAATTCCTCGTATCGCGGTTGGGTGAAGGTGCCGGGCGGCTACCAGCCGCCCGAAGCGCGCGACCGCGCGTCGCACGGCCACGTGCGCGGGCGCACGATGCGCCGCAGGCGCGTAGGCAAGCGAGCGTCGCGCGGATACGCGCGCGGAATCAAAGAGCGAGCGCCCGGCGCATGAGGGAACATGATCAAGTTCTTTCTAGAGCGCGCCAGACGCGCTCCGGGGTGAGCGGCATGTCGATGTCGGTGACGCCGCGCTCCTTCAGCGCATCGAGCACGGCGTTCACCACGGCCGCAGGCGCCGGAATCGCCCCCGCCTCGCCGCAGCCCTTGATACCGAGGGGGTTCTGGCTGGTCGGAACGCCGTTGGCAGTCAGCGCGAAGGGCGGCATGTCGTCGGCGCGCGGCAGGCAGTAGTCCATGAACGAGCCGGAGAGCAGCTGCCCCGAGACCTCGTCGTAGACGCAGTTCTCGAACACCGCCTGGCCCAGCCCCTGGGCCACGCCGCCGTGCACCTGCCCGTCCACCAGAACGGGATTGACGATGCGCCCGAAATCGTTGGCCGCGGCATAGTTGACGAGCTCCAGCGCGCCGGTCGCGGGGTCGACCTCGACCTCGCAGATGTGGCAGCCGTTGGGGAAGGTGCCTTCGAAGGTCTCGGTCTGGCCGTTCGCATCCAGCCCCGGCTCCAGGCCCTCGGGCAGATTGGCAGGATCTTTCGCCTGCGCCGCCAGCGACATGATGTCGATGGCGCGGTCGGTGCCGGCGATGGAGAAATCGCCGTCGGCGAAGCGGACGTCCGCCGGTGCCGCCTCCAGAATGTTGGCGGCGACCTGGGTGCCCTTGTCGATCACCTTGGCGGCGCCGTCCTCGATCGCGAGCGCCACCATGTAGGTGGAGCGCGAGCCGCCGCTGCCGCCGCCGGCCGGCAGGTCGTCGCTGTCTCCTTCGATGAGGGTGACGGCCTCGAAGGGAATCCCCAGGCTTTCGCCGAGGAGCTGGGCGTAAGTGGTCTCGTGCCCCTGGCCCGACGCGCCGGTGCCGGCGCTGAGGCTCACCCCGCCGTCGTCGCGAAAGCGGATGGCGACGTGTTCCGCCGGATCGCCGATGGTCGATTCGACATAGACCGCCATGCCGATCCCGCGCAGCTTGCCCCGCGCCGCCGCCTCCGCGCGCCGCTCGGCGAAGCCCGACCAGCCGGCGAGCGCCAGGCTGTCGTCGAGGTTGCGGGCGTAGTCGCCCGAATCGTAGGTGACATCGAGCGGCACCGGATAGGGCATCGCCGCCGCCGGAATCAGGTTGCGCCGGCGGATCTCGTCGGGCGCGAGGCCGAGCTGGCCCGCGGCCTTGTCCACCAGGCGCTCGACCACGTAGTTCGATTCCGGAATCCCGGCGCCGCGGTAGGCATCGGTGAAGACGGTGTTGGTGAGTACGCCTTCGACCTCGGCATGGATCGCCGGCGTGCGGTAGGCGTTCGCGAGCATTCGGGTGTAGAGCAGGGTCGGCGAGATCGGCCCGAGATTGGAGACATAGGCGCCGAGGTTGGCCAGCGTGCGCACGCGCAGGCCCAGGAATTGCCCGTCCGCATCGAGCGCCAGCGCCGCCCGCGTAATGTGGTCGCGCGCTTGCGTGTCGCTCTGGAAACCCTCGATGCGTCCGCACAACCAGCGCACCGGCCGCTCCAGCTCGCGGGCCGCCCAGGCCACCAGCACCTGCTCGGGGTACGAGAAATACTTCATGCCGAAGCCGCCGCCGAGATCGTGGGAGAGGATGCGCAGGC
>JAPPNV010000056.1 GCA_028818565.1 Rhodospirillales bacterium
ACGGCGAGGAAGGGGTCGAGCAGCGACTTCTTCTCGCCGGCGGTGTAGAGCCGCCTCTCGACTCCGAGCTTCGCGATGGCTTCGTGGAAGCCGAAGCCCGAATAGATGACGCCGATGCTGCCGAGGATGGAGTTGTCGTCCACGAAGATCTCGTCCGCCGCCGCAGCAAGCCAGTAGCCGCCCGATGCGGCGACATCCTCCACGAAGGCCATCACCGGCACGTCGCGTTCCGCCGCAAGGGCGCGAATCCGGTTGTGGATCAGCGCCGACTGCGCCGCGGAGCCTCCCGGCGAATTGATCTCGAGCGCCACGGCCTTCAGCCCCGGCTGGCGGAAGGCCCGCTGCAGCACGGGAGCGACGGCCTCCATGCTGATGCGGCCGCCGAACATGGCGGGCCGCCCGATCACGCCGGAAAGCCGCACGACCGAGACCACCGGCGGCGGGCGGCGGAACGTGAGCCGCGCCAGCAACCGGCTCATCAGGACTCTTCCTCCAGGAGGGCGAGTGCGGCGCCGCCGCGCAGGACGCGGTCCGCCGCGTGGGAGTAGCTGCCGTCGTCGTCGTGCAGGATCATGCCGGCCACGATTTGCAAGGGCCCGCCGTGCTCGGCCGTCGCCTGCACGATGATGCGATTCGCGGTCTTCTTGGTGCGCGCGCCGCTGAAGGGATTATGCGACCAAAGCGGATAGACGACGATGGCGCCGGCCCGCGCCTGGGACAGGCCGGTCAGTATTTGGGCCAGACGCTCCGGCCGATGGATGATCGTGATGGAGCCGCCGGGGCGGACCATCCGGGCACAGAACTCGAGCCAGACGTCGAGCCCGGCCACGCCTTCCACCGTCGCCTGCGCGCGGTTGCGGGAGGTCGGCGCCTGATTCGCGCCCCCCTCGAAGAAGGGCGGGTTCGCGAACACGTGGTCGAAGCCCTTCGGCGACAGCTTGGGGGGCGGCCTCTCGAAATCGCCGACCCACACGTCGAGCCGTTCTTCCAGCCCGTTGAGCGCGGCGTTGTCCTTGGCGAGCTGCGCGAAGGTGCGGTCCACCTCGATCCCGGTGACGTGCAGGCCGGTGACGCGGCTCGCGAGGCAGAGGGCGCCGGCGCCGGCGCCGCAGCCGACATCGAGCGCGCGCTCGCCGTCCGAGGCCGGCACTGCGGCCGCAAGCAGGACCGGATCGATCGCGACCCGGTAGCCCGCCGCCGGCTGCTGCAGCGCGACCCTGCCGCCCAGCAGCGTGTCGCTGGTGACCCGCGCGGACTCGGTCTCAGTCATCGAGCGCGCCGACCTCCCTCAGGATGCGCCGCGCCGCGTCGGCGTCCTCGTCGCTGACCATGAGGCGGCGCGGGATTGCGCCCGCGCTCCCCTCCAGCACGCTCATGTGCTGATCGAGCACGATGGGCTCGATGCCGCCGTCTCTCAGCACGGCGCCCAGGAACGAGAGCTGCACCAGGTCGTTCGTGCGCAGGAGCTCGACCATTCTGTCCCGACTCCCGTGTCCAGCCGCGCGCTAGCTGCTAGGGTAGGAGCGGCGCGGTTGTGCATGGATGCCCTTGCGCGCGCGCGCCGTCAAGCGAGAGGGTCTATGTCGGACACGGTCGTTCAGCTCGAGGGGCGGGCTTCTGCACGGCGCAAGGCGGCCTCCGGGGCATCGCTGGACCCGCTTCACGGCCTGGTCGCGGACGATCTGCGCGCCGTCAACGGCGTCATTCTGAACAACATGCAGAGCTCGGTGATGCTCATTTCGGAGCTCGCCGCGCACATCGTAGCGGCAGGCGGAAAGCGCCTCAGGCCGATGATGACGCTCGGCTCCGCCCGGCTCTGCGGCTACACCGGCAAGCGCCACATCGACCTCGCCGCCTGCGTCGAGTTCATTCACACCGCGACCCTGCTTCACGACGATGTCGTCGATGACAGTGCGCTCAGGCGGGGCACGGCGACCGCCAACGCGGTCTGGGGCAACAAGCCGAGCGTGCTGGTGGGCGACTTCCTGTTCAGCCGCGCGTTTCAGATTTCCGTCGCCGACGGCTCGCTCCGCGTGCTGGGCATCCTGGCCGATACCGCCGCCACGCTCGCCGAGGGCGAGGTGATGCAGCTCACCACCTCCAACGACACCGAGACCAGCGAGGCTGCCTACATGAAGGTGGTGACCGCGAAGACCGCAGCACTCTTCGCCGCCGCCTGCCAGCTCGGCGCGGTGGTGGCCGAGCGCTCCGCAGCCGAGGAGGAAGCGCTCAGGAGCTTCGGTCTCAACCTCGGCATCGCCTATCAGCTGGTCGACGACGCCCTCGACTACGGCGCCCGCGAGGCGGTGCTCGGCAAGTCGGTGGGCGACGATTTTCGCGAGGGCAAGATCACGCTTCCCGTGGTCCTTGCATTTCGCCGGGGCGACGATGAGGAGCGCGCCTTCTGGCGGCGCACCATGGAGGACGAGGAGCAGGGCGACGACGACTTCGCGCGTGCAATGGCCCTGCTGACCCGCCACGACGCGATCGCCGATTCGGTGGAGCGGGCGCGCCACTACAGCGCCATGGCCCGCGACGCGCTCGGACTCTTCCCCGCGTCCGAGGCGAAGGACGCCCTGCTCGACGTGGTCGATTTCTGCACCGACCGGGTGCACTAGGGCGTTTCCGTTTCACATGGAAACGCCCTAGCGGTTTATCGCTCACGGCAGCCGGCCATCCTGCGATTCCGCGCGCCTGCCGGCGCGACCGGCCGGCGCCTCCGCGGCGGGCCGCGGTCGCGGCCTGTCGCGCGTCCGTCAAAGACGGACGCGTTCCAACGCGGGAACACGCTCGGTCCAGCTCGGGCCGAGTCTCAGCGCATCTCTTTCGCCGTCTTGAAGGCCACCAGTGCTGCGCTTTCGGCCCTGAACGCGGCCCAGTCGTCGATCCCGGTCTCGAAAATCGCGAGCGCCGCCGTCGGAAAGCGCGTGGAGAGCCGCCTCTGCGCCGGCCCCGGGCCGTGCCGGCCGAGCGCCAGCGCCAGCGCGTGAATCCCGGGATTGTGGCCGATGAGGATGACACCGGGCTCGCTGCCGCCGGCCTCGGCCACGGCGTACAGGAGAGCCGACGGGCTGCCCATGTAGATGCCGTCGACTACCCGGCGCGGTAGCTCCTCTCCAAAGCCTTCGCAGAACGAGTCGCAGGTCTCCACGGTGCGCCGCGAGGGCGAGCAGAGGATCAGCGTTGGCGGCTGGGCCTGATCGCGGCAGAACGCCCCCATGCGCTGGCTTTCGCGCCGGCCCCTGTCGACCAGCGCGCGCTCGAGGTCGCCGCCGCCGGGCGGCATGCCAGCCTGCGCCTTGCCGTGGCGCATCAGGTAGAGCCGCCGCACGCCGCCTCCCCGCTCACGCTCGCCGGTCCGCTCGTATTCGCCGTTTGCATTCGTCGTGACGCGCGACCAGAATCGCGCCCCGTTTCGGCGATGGGGAGATCATGATGGGCGGCACGCGCACCGACAAGAGCCCGTATGAGGCCGGGCTCGAGCGCAACGAAGCGAACTACGTCCCGCTGACCCCGCTCTCCTTCCTGCGCCGCGCCGCAGCGGTATTCCCCGAGCGGACGGCCTGGCTTCACGGCGCCCGTCAGGCGACCTACGCCGAATTCTACGCGCGTTGCCGGCGCCTCGCTTCGGCTCTGGCGCAGCGCGGCATCGGCCCGGGCGATACGGTCGCCATCATGTCCCCCAACACGCCGGCGATGCTGGAGGCGCACTACGGCGTTCCCATGTGCGGCGCTGTGCTCAATGCGCTCAACTACCGGCTGGATGCCGCCTCGCTCGGCTTCATCCTCGACCACGCCAAGGCGAAGGTGCTGCTCACCGACCGCTCGTTCTCGCCCGTGATTGCCGACGCTCTCGCACGGGCCGAGGCGGCGCCGCTGGTCATCGACATCGACGATGCGCCCGAGGAAGGCGGCGACCTGCTCGGCGGCATCGAATACGAGGCGCTCCTGGCCGAGGGCGACCCGGACTACGACTGGCGCTGGCCCGAGGACGAGTGGGAGGCGATCTCGCTCAACTACACCTCCGGCACCACGGGCAACCCCAAGGGCGTCGTCTACCACCACCGGGGCGCCTACCTGAACTCGCTCGGCGACGGCGTCACCTGGGCCATACCGCATGGGCCGGTCTATCTCTGGACGCTGCCGATGTTCCACTGCAACGGCTGGTGCTTCACCTGGGCGGTCAGCGCCTATGCGGGGACGCACGTGTGCCTGCGCAAGGTCGAGGCGGGCGCCATCTTTCAGGCGATTGCCGAGCACGGGGTCACGCATTTCTGCGGCGCGCCCATCGTGCTCAACCTGCTCAGCAACGCGAGCGAGGAGGAGCGCGTGCCCTTCGACCACCGCGTCGAGGTGATGACCGCCGCAGCCCCGCCGCCCGCCGCCGTCATCGCGCGCATCGAGGCGGCCGGCTTCCACGTCACGCACGTCTACGGGCTCACCGAGGTCTACGGCCCGGCGACCGTCTGCGCCTGGCACGACGAGTGGACCGCGCTGCCGCTGCAGGAACAGGCGGCGCTCAAGGCCCGCCAGGGCGTCGCTTACGCCACCCTCGACGGGCTCATGGTGGCCGACTCCAGGACGCTGGACCCCGTGCCGCCGGACGGTCAGACCATGGGCGAAGTCTTCATGCGCGGCAACACGGTGATGAAGGGATACCTCGCCAATCCGCAGGCGACCGAGGAAGCCTTCGCCGGCGGCTGGTTCCACACCGGCGACCTCGGCGTGGTTCACGCCAACGGCTACATAGAGCTCAAGGACAGGGCCAAGGACATCATCATCTCGGGCGGCGAGAACATCTCCACCATCGAGGTCGAGGGCGCGCTCTATCGCCATCCGGCAGTGCTGGAGGCCGCTGTGGTGGCGCGGCCCGACGAGACCTGGGGCGAGACGCCCTGCGCCTTCGTCACGCTGAAGGACGGCGAGCGGGTCGAGGAAGCCGCGCTGATCGACTTCTGCCGGGGCGAGCTTGCGCGCTACAAGTGCCCGAAGACCGTGGTATTCGGCGCGCTGCCCAAGACCTCGACCGGCAAGGTCCGCAAGTACGTGCTGAGGGAGCGCGCCGCCGCGCTCTGACGCGGCGCCTGATGGCCGGGCAAGCGATGCGACCGACCCTACCCGGCCTCGTCGCGCTCGCCACGGCGGCGCTTCTGCTCGTCGCCGGACCCGCTGCCACTGCGGCCGATGACGATCCGTTCGCCGAGGCGCGGGCGGCGATGGTGCGGGCCGTCGCGCTCGACGCCGAGCGCACCGCCGAGTGGATCGGCAAGGAGGAGCTGTCGCCCCGCGTGATGGAGGCGATGGGGCGGGTGCCGCGCCATCTCTTCGTGCCGCCGGAACTGCAGGGCTTCGGCTACCTGAACAGGCCGCTCCCCATCGGCTACGGCCAGACCATCTCGCAGCCCTATATCGTCGCGTTGATGACCGATCTGCTGGCGCCGCAGCCCGACGATGTGGCGTTCGAGCTCGGCACCGGGTCGAGCTATCAGGCGGCGGTGCTGGCCGAGCTGGTCGCCGGGGTCTACACGGTCGAGATCGTGGAGCCGCTCGCGGCGAGCGCCACGGACCGGCTCGACGCGCTCGGCTACGACAACGTGACCGTGCGGGCCGGCGACGGCTACTTCGGCTGGCCCGAGCACGCGCCCTTCGACATCATCGTGGTGACCGCGGCCGCGAGCCACGTGCCGCCGCCGCTCATCGCCCAGCTCAAGCCGGGCGGGCGCATGGTGATCCCCGTGGGCAGCCCGTTCCTCACGCAGCAGCTCTTGCTGATCGAGAAGAAAGAGGACGGCGCCGTCACCAGCCGCCAGATCTTGCCGGTCATCTTCGTTCCGCTGACCGGCGGGCACTGACGAATCGTGACCGGCGAGGCAGCGCACGGCCTCTCACGGGCCGGCGTCTTCTTCGCCGTGGCGCTGCTCGCGGCCGGAATTCTGGGATACGAGATCCTGCTCGCGCGGCTGCTGGCGATCGTGCATTGGCACCACTTCGCCTACATGATCATCGCCGTGGCGCTGCTGGGCTTCGGCGCGGCGTGCAGCCTGGTCGCGGTATTCCAGACGCCGCTGCTCGCGCGCTTTCGCTGGGCCTTCGGCAGTGCGGCATTGGGCTTCGGGGCCGGGGCGCCGCTCGCCTTCGCCCTGGCCCAGTCGCTCCCGTTCAACGCGCTCGAGATCGCCTGGGACCGCGCGCAGCTTGGCTGGCTCTTCGCTCTCTACCTCGTGTTGTCCGTGCCGTTCTTCAGCGCGGCGCTGGCCCTGGCGCTGGCCTTTCGGGCGCATGCCGCGCGCGCCGGCGCGCTCTACCGCATGGACCTGGTGGGGGCAGGCCTCGGGGCGCTGGGCATGGTCTTCCTGCTCGATGCGCTGCCGCTCGCCGATGCGCTGAGGGCGGTGGGCTTCTCCGGTGCCATCGCCGGTGGGGTGGTCCTGCTATGGGGGAAGGGACTGCGACCCGCGCGGGGCGGCGCGCTGCTGGCGGTGTGCGCGGGGCTCGCCCTGCCCGCGGCGCTCCCCGATCACTGGCTGCGCCCGCACCCCTCGCCCTACAAGGGGCTGAGCCTCGCGCTGACCGCGCCCGATGCGCACATCGTTGCGGAGCGTCACGGCCCGCTCGGCTGGCTCGCCGCGGTGGAGAGCCCGCGCGTGCCGTTCCGCCACGCGCCCGGCCTCAGCCTGATGGCGCAGGCCGGCCCGCCGGCACAGATCGGCCTCTTCACCGACGGCGGTGCCCCCAGCGCGATCACCCGCGCCGATGCCGACCTGCGCTACCTGGAGGCCGAGACCGCCGCGCTGCCCTACCATCTGGTACAGCACCCGCGAACCTTGGTGCTCGGTGCCGGCGGCGGGGCGGAAGTGCTGCGGGCGCTGCGCCACGGCGCCCGCACGGTCGACGCGGTGGAACTGAATCCGGACGTGCTCGCCATCGTGCGCGACGTGCTCGCGGGTCCCCCGGGCGGCGCGTGGGAGGCCGGCGACGTCCGCACCCACGTGGCCGACGCCCGCAGCTTCGCAGCACGCGCCGCAGAACACTGGGACCTGATCCAGATCGCGCTGGTGGATTCCTTCAGCGCCGCAGCGGCGGGCGTTCACGCGCTGGACGAATCCCTGCTCTACACCGTGGAGGCGTTCGAGATCTTCCTTGATCGCCTTGCGCCGGGGGGCGTGTTGGCCGTCACCCGCTGGCTCAAGCTGCCGCCGCGGGATTCGCTCAGGCTGCTCTGGACCGCGCGGCGGGCACTGGAGGCGCGGGGCGTCGCCGATCCGGCCTCGCACCTCGTCATGATTCGCGGCTGGAAGACGACGACGCTGGTGATCGGGGCGCGGCCCTTCGGCGAGGACACGATCGCTGGGCTCCGCAGGTTTGCCGAGGACTACGCGTTCGACCTGGTCTGGCATCCGGGGATCGGGGAAGGGGAGGCCAACCGCCACAACCGCCTGGCCGAGCCCGAGTTCTATCGCGGCGCTTCGGCGATATTGGGCCCCGACCCGGAGGGATACGCGGCCCGCTACAAGTTCGCGCTCACGCCCGCGACCGACGACCGGCCGTTCTTCTTCCACACGCTCAAGTGGTCGACGCTGCCCGAGCTTCTCGCGCTGCGCGCACAGGGCGGGCTGCCGCTGATCGAATGGGGCTTTGTGATCCTGGTCGCGACCCTGGTGCAGGCCCTCGTCGCCGCGGCTTTGTTGATCCTGGCGCCGCTGCTCGCGCTCCGCACCCCGCGCACGACGGAAGCGCGCCCGCCTGCCCGCTGGCGGGTGGTGCTCTTCTTCGCGTGCCTTGGACTGGCGTTCCTCTTCATCGAGATCGCCTTCATGCAGCGCTTTGCGGTGTTTCTCGGGCATCCGCTCTACGCCATCGCGGTGGTGCTCGCCGGCCTGCTGGTCTTCGCCGGCCTGGGTGCCGGCGCGATCGACTGGCTTGCGCGCCTGGCCGGGCGCTGGCCGCCCCTCGTGATCGTCGCGGCCGGAATTATCGTTGTCGGCGGCGCCTATGTCGGGCTCTTGCCTTACGTGTTCGAGGCGGCGCAGGGCTGGCCCACCGCCGCGCGCCTCGCCGTGGCGCTCGCGCTGCTCGGCCCCATCGGCTTCTTCCTCGGGATGCCCTTCCCGCTCGGGCTCAAGGCCCTCGGCGCTCGCGCGCCCGCGCTGGTGCCCTGGGCCTGGGGAATCAACGCCTGTGCTTCGGTGGTGAGCGCGTCGCTCGCGACCTTCATCGCGCTCCATGTCGGCTTCACGCCCGTGCTCGGCTGTGCTTTGGTGCTCTATGCCCTGGCCGCCACGTTCCCGCCGCAGGCGGCGGAGGCCGCTCGATAGCAAGACACACCGGAGAAACCGGCGATGAAATTCCTCGTGCTCCAGCACATCGACATCGAGCATCCGGGCATTTTCCGCGACTTCATGCGCGCCGACGGAGTCGTATGGGACACGGTCGAGCTCGACGAGGGCGAGGCGATCCCGTCGCTGGAAGGCTACGACGCGCTGATCTCCATGGGCGGGCCGATGGATGTCTTCGAGGAGGAGGAGCATCCCTGGCTCGCCGACGAGAAGGTGGCCATTCGCGAGGCCGTGGCGGAGCGCGACATGCCCTTCCTCGGCGTCTGCCTCGGCCATCAGCTTCTCGCCGATGCGCTCGGCGGCCGGGTGGAGACCATGGCCGAGCCCGAGGTCGGCATCATGACGGTCGACCTCACCGAGGCCGGGCGGGCGGACCCGCTGCTCGCAGGCCTCGATCCGACCGTGACCTGTCTGCAATGGCATGGCTGCGCGGTGACCGTGATGCCGGACGGCGGCGTCAGCCTCGCGTCGTCGCCGCTCTGCGCGGTGCAGGCCTTCCGGGTCGGGCGCCACGCCTACGGCTTGCAGTATCACGTGGAGCTGACGCCGACGACGGTCCCCGACTGGGGTGACGTGCCGGCCTACCAGGATTCGTTGGAACGGGCGCTTGGCCCCGACGGTCTCGCGCCATTCGCGGCTGAAGCCGCGCGGCACATGCCGTCGTTCAACCGCAACGCCCGCACCCTTTACGACAACTTCATGGAGCTGGTGCGGAGCCGCTAATGTCCTGATTTTGGAGTTTGCATGATTTCGGGTTGGCTGTGCGCTCTTCCCAGCCCGGCCATGACGTGACGGGAGCACCTCGCGAATAAACGCGAACTTTTCTCGATCAGGACACTATTTTGACTCCCGTTGGATGAGGTCCCATCGGTTGCCAAACTTATCCGTGAATACGGCCACTATGCCGTACTCTTCATGTCTGGGTTCCTGTTGAAACTCGACACCCCGGCTCATGTAAGTCAGATAGTCGCGCCAGAAATCAGCCGTTGTCAGAAACAGGAATACACGTCCACCCGACTGGTCTCCAACCGCAGCGCTTTGGCGTTCGCCCTTCGCCTTGGCCATAAGAAGACAGGTGCCGGCCCCTGGCGAAACCAAGACCCACCGCTTCTCTTCTGAAAGCCTCGTGTCTTCGACGAGTGTGAAGCCGAGCGTGCCGACGAAATAATCAATTGCCTCCTGATAGTCTGGAACCAGAACCGTAACCGCTCCAATAGACCTCCGGGGAATATCGGTTTCTGTCATGCCTTTTTCCCGATCAACCCGAGGATAGTTACAGCTCAACGGCCAGTCGGCTGTTTGCGCCTAATCTCCCGCAGCGCCGATTCGGTTGGCGATGGCCACGATGCGGTGCATCTCGCGCAGGACCGGCTTCTCGATAAGCTTGCCGTCGATCACCACGAGTCCGGTATCGGCTGCCTCAAACTCGGCGATGATGCGCCGGACGCGGACGATCCGCTCGACCCCGTCATCGGCCTGCGGGCTCTCGAAGAGCCTCAACGCGTTGGTCCGCGCCGCCGCCTTGTCCTTGGGCGCGATGCCGTCTTCGAGCTCGACACAGACGATGTCCGCCCCGGTCGCGAGCGCTTTCGGAAAAATCTCGGACCGCAGGCCCGGCGTGAAGATGAACGAACGGCGGGGGCGAATGCTGGGTGCAGGCATGTGGGGGAATCTTCCCTGTCGTGCGGTGATACCTCAGTTGGTTGCAGGGCCCGGGTGGCGGGATATCCCGGACGATTTACGGCGCGACCAGGAGACGGCCGGTCACACCGTGGCGATCGATCAGACGGTCGACGAGACCGCTTGCCTTAGCTTCCTCGACGAAGTCGGCCAGGAAGGCGGCGCCCGCACGGTTGGTGGTCGCGGTGCCCACCGCCTGCCGGACGGCCGTGAAGCGCCCGTCGAGAATCCGAGCGCCGCGGAGGCTGTCGGCGTCGGTGCTCAAACCGGGCCTGAGGCCGGCGAGCGCGTCGAGCTCCTGGTTCACGAAGAGCTCGAAGGCGGCCGCGAGGCCCCTCGCGCGCACCAGCTCGGCGTGCTTGAGATGGCGCGTCAGATACAGGTCGTAGGCGCTCCTGTCAGACACCGCGATTCGGATGCCGGGGCGGTCGACGTCGTCGATCGCAGCGAGGGAGCTGCCTTCGGGAACCATGTAAGTCGCCTCGATCTCGACGTATGGCGGGGAGAACGCGATCGTCTTCGCGCGCGCGGGCTCCGCGGCGATGAGGCCGATGTCCCAGAGATCCTGTCCCGCCGCATCGGTGAGCTCCCCGGGCGAAGCAAAGGTGACGTAGGAAACCGCGACACCCAAGCGATCGGCGATCGCGCGCGCCATGTCGGGTGCGACGCCGATCGGGTCGCCCGACGACGCCCTGCCCGTGACCAGCAGGAAGTTGGACAGGTTGATCCCCGCGCGCAGGGTGCCGCTCGGTGCAAGCTCGGAAATGATGTCTCGGTCCATGACCAACGAGGCTCCATTGGGGTCGGATGAATTCCTATCCAGAGGGGCTCCGTTTGGCAAAGTCTCAGGGTCGTGTTGCGCTTGGCTGAATGCGGGGCAGACGTTCAGGATGCCCGCACCGTGCCGCTCTGGCGCAGCAAAGCGTCAACCAGGGTCGTCTTGCCATGATCGACATGCGCGATGATAGCGATATTGCGCAGGTCCATGGCTGCGCGGTGCTCCTTCCGAAACGGCGGGTCGGGCGGATGCGGGATGCGTCCGGCAATCGCGGCGCGCGCCAGGCGACCCGTCCAGCGACAGACCGTTGCCGCTGCTGTGGTGCGGGTTGCACTGCGCTCCTTCGCCGCGGTGGGTGCAATCGTGGAGTCGCTGCTGTTCGGCGGCGGCGCGTGGCCTCTAGGAACTAATGAGTCGCCACGCCTGTCATCCGATCCGCGCGTCGAACATCACCGGATTCGAGTATCTGTACACGGATCGGAGTCGGTCGGCCCCCGGCAGCCGGGTTGTTGACCTGAGGGCAGTTGGAGACGATCGCGAGGACGTCGCGCTCGGCCCGCAAGTCGACGTGATCACCGGGCTTGGACGGGCCGTCGACGAAGGTCCGCTCCGCCAGACGGCCTCCTTCATAGACCGGAACGGCGCAGAAGAAGTTCACGTTGGGCACGATGTCCGTCCAGCCCAGGCCGAGCTCCGCCAGGGCGGTCAGGAAGTTCTCGCGGCAACCCGGCACGCCTTCCACGCCGTAGAGCATGGCGTTGCTCGGGGCGCTGCAGCAACCGGCGATGGTGTCGTGATAGCCGCAGGTATCGGCCACGATCGTGAAGAGCGCCCGTCCCCGGTCCGAGTAGAGCGCATGGCCCGTGGTTAGGCGAAGGGCGCCGCTCTTCTTGATCGTGTTCGGCGCGTAGTAGCGCTCACACGGATCGGCCGCGTCGTAGCACAGGAAATCGACGCCCTGTTCACCCTCCAGGTCGAGGATGCGCAACACCTGGCCCCGTTGCAGGCGGGCGGACCACGGAGCCCCCGCCGCCACGACCTCGTCCTGGACAACAGGTAGCGCACCCTCTCCGTTCATCGCCGCGTCCTCCAGTCTGACCCATCGCCTAACCTGATCGATCAGGCAGGTAGAGGGGCGGGGGCGGTGAAGGCCGGAAGAGTGAGGTGGCCTTCGATCCCGCACACGTCAGCCGAATTCCGCACGACCGCCTGTGAGGACCGCGGTCTCGCCGACCTTGGCCTGGAAGAACAAGCCGGCGCCATCGCCGTCGGCGGTGACATCGACCGCATCCCCCGGCATCACCGGCGCCGCGAGGCGCGCTTCGAGGCGCCTGAGTTCGCTCGGGTGCGCTCCCGCAGGTTCGGCGAGCATTCGCGCCGCAATCCCGAGCGTGCAAAGGCCGTGCAGGATGGGTCGATCGAAGCCGTTGGCGCGCGCGACCTCGATGTCGATGTGGATCGGATGCAGATCGCCGGTCAGCCGGTAAAGCGCCGCCCGGCTGCGATCGGTCGCGTGGCGGCCTTGCCATGACGGGTGCCATTCCTGAGCCGAAGCCGACGGCCCGCGCTCGCCCCCCCAACCTCCCCGCCCCGGCAGGAAGATGCCGTAGCGCGCCGTGAAGGTCTCGCACTCCACGACGATGGTGACGATTGCTGCTTTGCCCTTGTCCCATACTTGCGTGATGCGCCCGCGAGCCTCGAACGAGCCGCGGCGCGGCATCAGCGCATGCAGCTCCAGGCTCTGTGCGGCGTGGAGCGACATGTTCCGGTCATAGGCACCCAGGCCGCCCGCCTTTTCGACAGCCCAAAGACCGAGGGCACAGGCGTAGGTCGGCAGCACCTTGAGGTCCCGCTCGTAGACGAGATCCGTCTCATCGCACGTGGCGCCGACGGCGAGCGCATAGAGTATCGCGTCGCGCGCATCGTAGGAGATGGTT
>JAPPNV010000455.1 GCA_028818565.1 Rhodospirillales bacterium
TGATAGCCGAGGCGCGCGCCGTGGTCGGCGACGGCCCGACCTACATCAGCTTCGATGTGGACGGGCTCGATCCGGTCTATGCGCCGGGTACGGGCACGCCCGAGATCGGCGGCTTCTCCACCCACGAGGCGCAGCGGATGCTGCGCGGCACGCGCGGCTTGAACCTGGTGGGCGGCGATGTGGTGGAGGTGGCGCCGCCCTTCGATCCCAGCGGCAACACGGCGCTGGTGGGCGCCACCATGATGTTCGAAATCCTGTGCGTGCTGGCGGAGGCGGTGGCCGAGGCCAAGCGCTGACGAGGGAGGGAACGATGGACCACGAAGGCTACATGCGGCGCGCCATCGCGCTCTGCGAAGAGAAGATGGCGGCAGGCGAAGGCGGCTACTGCGCGACGATCATCGTGAACGACGGCGAGGTGATCGGCGAAGGCTGGAACAACGTGGCCGAGAACCACGACGCGACCGGCCATTGCGAGATCAACGCCATCCGCGATGCGGGCCAGCGCACCGGCAATTGGGACCTCTCCGGCTCGACCCTCTACACGACCTGGGAGCCCTGCGTCATGTGCGCGGCGGCAATCTGGTGGGCGCGAATCGACCGGGTGTTCTACGGCAATCTCCTCTCCCACGCGGCCGACCTCGGCATCGACCTCGCTGAGCTTGACAGCGAAGTCGCGACGCCGAGCGAGGAGCGGGGCCGCCCCTACCGGCGCCTGCTGGGCGATGAGACCTACGCCATGTTCAGGAAGTGGTGGGACAGCGGGGATCGCACGACACTTTGATCGCGCTTGCACCGCTGGAACGCGCGCGCCATATACGAGGTGTCGTCAACAACGAAAGGAGGTGATCCAGTGTCTGACTATCGTAAACCGCGATCGGCGGTCACCGTGAGCTGGGTCTCCCCCTGCGATGGGGCCCACGGCTGACGGTGACGACGCGATCTGCGGATCGCGGATTGACGGGGAAGGGCCGCCCCAGCCGGGCGGCCCTTCCAACGTTAGAGGCCTATGACTGACGGGGCGCCCGAGGAAGGCGTCATCGGGGTCATCCCCGCCGGATTCTGGCGGCGTGTCGCGGCGTGGGTCATCGACACGATCATCGTGCTGGTAGGGGTCTACCTGGTCGGATCGTTCCTGTGGCCCGATCTGGTGGAAACCACGACGCACGTCTCGGAGAGCGACGGCGCGCGTCTGGAGGTCGTGAGCTACGCGCTTTCCTGGCTCGGCTCCATCGTCTTCGGCATCGCGCTGGGGGTCTACACGGCGCTGCAGGAGGCCGGGCCGGCCCAGGCGACTGTCGGCAAGCGCATGCTGGGGCTGCGGGTCACGGGGCTGAACGGCGGGCGGATCTCGCCGCTCACGGCGATCATTCGCTGCTGGCCGCTCTGGCTCCCCGGCCTCGTCAGCATGGTGTTCGGGCTCAATTTCGTCGTCGGTATCGCCGCCATCGCCGCCTGCATCGCGGTCGCCTTTACCCGCCGCAAACAGGGCCTGCACGACATGCTGGCGCGTTGCCTGGTGGTGCGCCGGCCGCCGCGTGTCATATAAGGGGCGCGCGGAGGGCACTCGCACCCGGTGGGCTTTTGCGCCATGATCGCGCGCCGGCGAGCGGAGGAGTCGCCGGGGGCAGGGGGCGAAGAGATGGTCGCTGAGCGCGCGAACGAGCGGGTCTGCTACTTCAACGGGGAGATCGTGCCGGAGAGCCGGGCCCTGGTCTCCTTCCGCGATAGAAGTTTCCGCTATGGCGACGGCGCCTTCGATACCACCCGCACCTTCGGGCACCGCCTGTTCAAGCTCGAAGAGCACATCGTGCGCTTCTACAAGACGCTGCGGTATCTCAGGATCGACCCTGGAATGGCGCCGTCGGAAATGAAGCGCCACACCGAGGAGGTGCTCGCCCGCAACCTCCACCTGCTGGGGCCGGACGAGGACTACTGGGTCTTCCAGCGCATCTCCCGCGGGTTAGAGCCGGCGGGCGGCGACTTCCACGGCTCGACCGACCCGGTGCTCATCATCGACTGCACGCCGTTGCCGATCCCCCAGCGCGCCCACTATTTCCGCGACGGAATTCCGTTGATGATTCCCTCGAACCGCCGCGCCGCGCCGGATTCGCTCTCTCCCAGGGCGAAGACCCACAACTACCTGAGTCTGTTCGTCGGGAACGACGAGGTGCGCCGCATCGACCCCAACGCCCTGGCGTTGTTCCTCGACCACAACGGCAATCTCAGCGAGGGCGTCGGCTCCAACATCTTTCTCGTCACCGACGATGTGCTCTACACCCCGCAGGACCGCTACGTGCTCAACGGCATCAGCCGCGAAACCGTGCTGGAGCTTGCGGCGGAGGCCGACATCGAGGTGGTGAAGTGCGACCTCGATCTGTTCGACGCGCACGGCGCCGACGAAGCCTTCATCACGTCGACGAGCTACTGCGTCTGCCCGGTGGCGAGCATCAACGGGGTACCCTTCGGCGAGCGGAAGATCCCCGGCCCGGTGACGGAGCGTCTGATGGGGCTCTACTGCAAGCTCATCGGCTTCGACTTCGTGGCCCAGTACCTCAAGCACCTTCACTAGAGAACCGTTCGAGAAGCTCGTATCCATGTTCACCGCGCCCCCAACTCGTCATGGCCGGGCTTGTCCCGGCCATCCACGCGTGTCCCAGCGTCCGACGGGACTTGCTGAGGGAGATGCCCGGAGCAAGTCCGGGCATGACGGTGTGTGGGAGAGGCTCGGTCGGGTAGATCGCTCACCGGCCCCGTCACTTGGGAACGAACAGCGGATACACGACACCAGTACACCAGGAGACCGCGTTCATGCTTGAGATCGTCAAGCCGGGACTCGAGACCAGCATTCAGGATTTCCCCGGTCGCGTCGGCTACTGGAACCAGGGCTTCCCGCCCTCGGGCCCGATGGACATGTGGTCGTTCCGTCTCGCCAATCTGGCGGTCGGCAACGACGAGGGCGCGCCGGGGCTGGAGGCCCAGTTCATGGGGCCGACCATCCGCTTCGAGCGCGACGGCGTGATTGCAATGACCGGCGCCAACATGCGCCCGATCCTCGACGGGCAGCCGATCCCGATGTGGGAGAGCGTGGCGGTTGGGGCCGGGCAGACCCTCGTGATGGGGCCGGCGGTCGCGGGCGCCCGCGGCTATCTCGCCGTGGCGGGCGGCATCGACGCGCCGGAGTGGCTCGGCTCGGCGTCCACCTTCCACAAGGCCGGGGTCGGCGGGCTCGACGGCCACGCGGTGAAAGCGGGGCAGGTGCTCCCGGTGAAGGAGGCCGCAGGCACGCCGGGCCGGCGCATCGCCGATCGCGCGCGACCGGCCTTTCCGGGCGGCAAGACCTGGGAGATCGAGGCAGTACGGGGCCCGAACGACGACTGGATCGACGAGGCCGGCCACGAGCGCTTCACCGAGACGGCCTGGCTGCTGGAAGCACGGAGCGACCGCACGGGCTATCGCCTGAGCGGGCCGGACTGGACCTTCACCGAGAAGGCCACCGACAAGGCGCCGGAGCACGGCGACTTCCCGTCCAACATCATCGACCAGGGCTATCCGCTGGGCGCGGTCAACCTGGGCGGCCAGACGCCCATCATCCTGATGAACGACGGCCCCAGCATGGGCGGCTTCATCTGCCCCTACACGGTGCCGTCCGCCGGCTTCTGGAAGCTCGGTCAGATGAAGCCAAACGAATACATCAAGTTTCGCGAGGTCTCGGTAGGGGAGGCGCAGGAGCTGCGCTTCACCCTCGACGAGACCTGCACGCTCGACAGCATCGAATAAGAGGAGATCGGTCGATGGCGGAAGAGGTTCTGACCCAGGCGCCGGGTAATGTTTGGAAGGTCCTGGTGAAGCAGGGCGATTCGGTCAAGGCCGGGGACACGCTGTTCATCCTCGAGGTGATGAAGACCGAGGTACCCCACGACGCCGAGAGCAACGGCGTGGTCAAGGCGCTTCACGTCAAGGAGGAGGACGCCGTCGACGTGGGCCAGCTCGCGGTGGAGATCGAATAGACCGCGCACGGGCGGCCTTGCCGACGGCCGGGGGCGGGACGTGCGGGTCCTGGTGCTCGGTGCCGGCGTCGTCGGCACGGCGGCGGCCTACTTCCTGAACGAGGCCGGCCACGAGGTCACCGTGGTGGAGCGCCAGACCGGCGCCGGGCTGGAGACCAGCTTCGCCAACGGCGGCATCGTCGGCGCCTACAGCTCGCGGCCCTGGGCGCATCCCGAAGTGCCCCGCATGCTGATCAAGTGGTTCGGGCGCGAGGATGCGCCCTACCTGTTCCGTCTCCGCCCCGACCTCGCCCAGTGGCGCTGGGCCGTGAGCTTCCTGCGCCATTGCACGCGGGCGCAATTCGAGCGCTCCCAGCAGGTCTCGCTCAGGCTGTCCACCTACAGCTACGACTGCCTGAAGGGGCTGCGCGAGAAGGAGGGGATCGCCTACGACCAGCGGGCCGAAGGAGTTCTCCACCTCTACCGCGATGCCGCGTCGCTGGATGCGTCCTACGCCTACGAGACGCGGATGGCGGACACCCGCTTCCACCCGGAGCGCCTGGACCGGGACCAGATGCTCGCGGCCGAGCCCGCGCTGCAACAGACGGCGGACCAGTTCGCGGGCGCTACCTTCTTTCGCAACGACGAATCGGGCGATGCGCACAAGTTCACGGCGGCCCTCGCTGCGGCAGCCGCCGCGAACGGCGTGACCTTCCGCTTCGGCGAGACGGTGCAGCGGCTGAGCGGCGACCGCCGGCGCGTGACCGGGGCCGAGACGGACAAGGGAGCGATCGAGGCCGATGCGGTGGTGATGAGCCTCGCCAGCTACAGCCCGCGCTTTCTCAGGCGCCTCGGCGTGCGCGCACCGATCTATCCGCTAAAGGGCTATTCGGTGACCGTCCCCACCGAGGGCTACAACGGCGCGCCGACCCGCGCCATCCACGACGGCCACCGGCGTATCGTCATGAGCCGCCTCGGCGACCGCCTGCGCTGCGCCGGCACCGCCGAGCTCGACGGCCACAACACGACCATTCGCGCAGACCGGGCGACGGCCACGCTGGACGCGGCGATGGCGGTGTTCCCGAGCTGCGGCGACAGAACAAAGGCAGAGCGCTGGATCGGCTTCCGGCCGATGACGCCGGACTGCCTGCCGATCATCGGCAAGACCGCCGTCCCCGGCCTCTACCTGGACACCGGCCACGGCAGCACCGGCTGGACCTATTCCTCGGGCTCAGGCCGGATCATCGCGGACATCGTCTCGGGGCGCGCGCCCGAGGTCGACATGACGGGCCTCTCGCCGGATCGATTTTAGCGTCCCTGCGGCCTGAGCGCGGGCAGGGTTCCCGCCGATCAGGCGTCGCCGTTTCCCAGCAGGCGATCGTAGTGACCGGCGGTGCGGGCCGCGGTCTCGCGCATCGCCTCCTTGAGCGAATCGATGTTGGTCACGTCGCAGGCGCGCTCGATCACGGCGAGCAGCGCCGGCGGCGCCGTGGCTTCGACGAAGCCTTCTTCCACCGTCAGGCTCAGGATGCCGTGCAAGTTGCGCCATAGCGTCGTCGCATCGGCGAGCTCCCGCGCGGCATCAGGCTCGATCAGGCCGTGGCTGCCCGCAGCCTCGAAGACCGATGCCGAGTCGCCGGCGAGAACGCCGTCGGTCTCCGCGGCATGCAACAGTTGCAGGTACTGCGCGACGAACTCCGTATCGATCAGGCCGCCACGCTTCTGTTCGATCGCCCAGATATCTTCGTCGGCACTCTCGCCCCGCGCCTCCTCGCGCAAGGTTGCGAGCTGGGCGGCGAGGTCTTCGGGCGGAGGCGCGTTCGCGAGCGCGGCGCGGCGCGCCTCCTCGAAGCGCTCTCCCAGATCGCCCTCCGCCCAGACCACCCGCGCGCGCGCGAGCGCCTGGTGCTGCCAGGCCGGAACGACCGTGCCGAAGTGCTCGATGAAGGACGCTAGCGAAGTGACGATTGGCCCGGCATTGCCCGATGGGCGCGGCTGCATGTCCACGTCGTAGAGCGTTCCTTCCGCCGTCGCCGCTCTGATCGCGGCGATGAAGCGCCGGCTCAACTGGCCGTAGTAACGATCGGGCGCCAGGGCCCTACGCCCGTCGGACTCCACCGCGTTCGCCGGGTGGTCGTAAACCAGCATGAGGTCGAGCGGCGAGGTCACCGTCATTTCCCGACTGCCGAGGCGGCCGAGCGAGACCACGGCGAGTTGGCCGCCTGGAACGTGGCCGTGCGCGGCCGCGAAGGCCTTGCCGACGACGGGCCACGTGGCGCCGAGGCAGGCGTCCGCGATGTCGGACAGAGGAGCCGCCGCCTCGACCGGGAAGAGCAGCCCACGCAGCATGTGCACGCCGATGTGGAAGATCTTGTCGTTGGCCCAGCGCCGCTCCGCGTCGAGGAAGTCCTGCAGGTCCCGTTCCCGCAGCGCTATGTCGCCGAGCTCGGCCTTCATTTCCTCGGTGCCGAACTCGCGCTGGTAGAACACGCGCACGAGACCGCGCCGGGCGATGGTCGCGAGCTCGGGCCCCAGCTCGTCGGCGTCCGGCACGTCCAGATCGGAGAACTCGCGGCTGAGCACGCTGTCGAGCAGCATGGGCCGGTGCTCCAGCCAGCCCGCGAGGCGAGGGGCCGAGCCCATGATCTCGGTAATCAGGTCGAACAGCTCGGGGTGGGCGGCGAACATCGAGAAGAGGTGAGAGCCTGCCGGCAGGCGGGCGAGAAAGCCGTCGAAGAGAGCGAGCGCCGAATCGGGGTCCGGCCAGGCGGCGAAGACGTCCAGGACCGTCGGCAGCAGCTCCGCCAGCCGCTCGCGGGCCTCCTCGCCCCGCACGGCGCGGTAGCGGCCCTCGTGCCAGGCCCGCAGCGTCTCGAACGCGCGCTCCGGATGGGCGTAGCCCATGCTGGCCAGGGTCTCCAGCGTGGCATCGCCGTCGCTCTCGGGGCTGAAGTCGAGGGTGCCGGTTGCGGTGAGCGACGGCTCGTCCTCGAACAGCGTCGTGTAGTGGCGCTCCACCGTCCGCAGACGGGCGAGCAGCGCCTCGGTAAAGTCGTCGAGCGTATCGAAGCCCAGGAAGATGGCGACCTGCGCCACGCCGTCCTCGTCGTCCGGCAGGCTGTGGGTCTGGCGGTCGTCCACCATCTGCAGCCGGTGCTCGACAGTGCGGTGGAAGGTGTAGGCTTCCATCAACTCTTCCACCGCCTGACGGCGCATGTGACCGGCTTCCACCAGGAGGTCGAAGGCCTGCCGCGTGCCGCGCACACGAAGCGCAGGATCGCGCCCGCCCCAGATGAGCTGCTGGGTCTGCGCAAGGAACTCGATCTCGCGGATGCCGCCGCGCCCCAGCTTGACGTTGTGGCCGACGACGGCGACCTGGCCGACCCCGCGGTGGGCGTCGATCTGGCGCTTGATCGCACGGATGTTCTGGATGGCGGCGAAGTCGAGGTGCCGGCGCCAGACGAAGGGCTGGAGCCGCTCGAGGAATCCGTCGCCGGCCTCGATGTCGCCGGCCACGGGCTTCGCCTTGATCATGGCGGCCCGCTCCCAGTTCTCGCCGGTGGTCGCGTAGTAGGCCTCGGCGGCGCGGACCGAGAGCGCCGCGGCTGTCGAGCCGGGGTCCGGGCGGAGACGGAGATCGGTGCGGAACACGTATCCGTCCGCGGTCCGCTCGTCCATGATCGTGACCAGGTGGCGGGCGAGCCGGGCGAAGATCTGCTGCAACCCGTCGCCGCTCGGGTCGGACGCGATTTCCTCGTCGAAGAGGACGATGATGTCGACGTCGCTCGAATAGTTGAGCTCGCCCGCGCCGAGCTTGCCCATGCCGAGGATGATGAGGCCGGAGCCCTGCTCGGGCGCCTCCGGATCGGGCAGGGCGAGCTTGCCGCGATCGTGCAGGTTCCGCAGCAGGTGGGCGCAGACGGCGCTGAGCGTGACCGAGGCGATATCCGAGAGCGCGCCGGTCACCCGCTCCAGCGGCCAGACCGCAGCGATGTCGGCCATGCCGATGGCGAGGCTCGCACGGCGCTTCGCCACGCGCAGGCGCTTCATCACCTGCTGCCGCGACTCGTCGCCGAGAACGCTGGTATCCGCTGCCATGGCGCGGGCGGCGGCGTAGGCAGCGTCCGGCCCCTGCTCGATCAGCAGCCGCGCAAAATCCTGGTCGGCGGTAACGCAATGGCTGAGGTAACGGCTGTTGCCGAAGAGCGCGCCGAGCAGCGCGTTGGCGGTGGCATCGCCCTCGCACGCCTCGGCGAAGGCGATGAGGTCGTCGTCCTCGCTCCGGGCCGCGTTCTCGCGCCAGCGCTCCCAGCACAGCGCGAGCGCCGCCTCATCTGCAGGCAGGGGGGGCCGCGTCGCCTCCTTCCATTCAGACGCTATGTTCACGGGCACTCTCGGGCCATCATGCCACCGAGCCCCGGACGAAGGGGGCGGGCGAGGGGGAGGAATTTCGACATGCCGAAGGTCATGGCCAACGGAATCAATATTTACTACGAGCTGATGGGCAAAGGCGACCCGTTGGCGCTGATCGGCGGCTCACTCTTCGGGCGCCAGAACTTCGCGATGGTGTGGGAGGGGCTCGCCGAATCGTTCCAGCTGATCAGCTACGACCAGCGGGGCTACGGCCAGACCGACCGGCCCTTGATGCGATACGACCTCGATATCTGGGCCGACGATCTGGCGGCGCTGCTCGACGAGCTTCAGATCGAGCGCGCGCACGTGATGGGGACCTCGGCCGGCGGCATGATCGCGTTGAAGTTCGCGGCCAAGTATCCCGACCGCTGCATCGGCGTGGTCAGCGACTGCGCCTTTGCGAAATGCGACACCATGCGCCGGATCATGTTCCGCACCTGGCGCCACATGGCGCAGACCTGGGGCTGCGGTCCCGAGTTTGCCGATCACGTGGTGACACAAGCGGTCGGCGCCGACTTCCTCGACGGACCCAACGGCCAGCCGCTGATCGAGATGGTGCGCACGATCGTGGGACTGAACGCGGTGGAAACCGTGGTCCAGGCCTGCATCGCCATGGAGGAGATGGACCTGCGCGAGGACTGCAAGAAGATCAGGAACCCCACGCTGGTCATCACCGCGGCCAAGGACATGCTGACTCCCATGCTGACGGGGCCCGACGGTGCCGGCGCCCAATGGGTGGTGGACAACGTGCCGGGCTGCGAGGCGGTCGTCTACGAGGACATCGGGCATGCCGACCTGGTCGAGTGCCCGGAGAAGACCATCGCGTCCGCCACCGCCTTCCTCCACCGCGCAAGAGAGACGGTGCTGGGGTAGGGGAGGCGGCGCGGTGGCTGGCTTGGGCGGGCTGTGGTAGACAGCGGCCGATGGAGTCCCCGGCCGGCTGGAGGAGCGGATATGGCGACGAACGGCTCCGGTGACGGCCGGCGCGAGAGCGTCGGTGTCAGGGTCGGCAGCGTCACGATCGGCGGCGGTGCGCCGATCGTCGTCCAGTCCATGACCAACACGGACACCGAGGACGCCCGCGCCACGGCGGAGCAGGTCAAGGCGCTGGCCGACGCGGGCTCCGAGATCGTGCGCATCACCGTCAACACGCCCGAGGCCGCCGCTGCGGTGCCGGACATCCGCGAACGGCTGGAGGCGGCCGGCTGTCACGTTCCGCTGGTCGGCGACTTTCACTACAACGGCCATCGGCTGCTCACCGAGTATCCGGCCTGCGCCGAGGCGCTCGCCAAGTACCGGATCAATCCGGGCAACGTCGGCTTCCGCGAGAAGCGCGACCGCCAGTTCCAGACCATGATCGAGGTCGCGCTCAAGTACGACCGGCCGGTGCGCATCGGGGTCAACTGGGGCAGCCTCGACCAGGACCTGCTGGCCGAGCTCATGGACCAGAACGCGGCCCGGCCCGAGCCCAAGGATGCCGCCGGGGTCATGCGCGAGGCGCTGGTCGAATCGGGCCTGCGCAGCGCGGCGCTGGCCGAAGAGATCGGGCTCGCGCGGGACAAGATCGTGATCTCGGCCAAGGTCTCGCAGGTGCAGGACCTGATCGCCGTCTACGGCGAGCTCGGCAGGCGCAGCGACTACGCGCTCCATCTCGGGCTCACCGAGGCGGGCATGGGCTCCAAGGGCATCGTGGCTTCCACCGCCGCGCTCTCGGTCCTGCTGCAGCAGGGCATCGGCGACACCATCCGCATCTCGCTCACGCCGGAGCCCGGCGGCGACCGCACCCAGGAGGTGATCGTCGCGCAGGAAATTCTCCAGACCATGGGGTTCCGCTCCTTCGTGCCCCTGGTGGCGGCGTGCCCCGGCTGCGGGCGCACCACGAGCACGGTGTTTCAGGAGCTCGCCGAGCGGATCCAGGACTACCTGCGCCGGCAGATGCCGCTCTGGCGCGAGACCTACGAGGGGGTCGAGACCATGCAGCTCGCCGTCATGGGCTGCATCGTCAACGGCCCCGGCGAGAGCAAGCACGCCGACATCGGCATCAGCCTGCCCGGAACCGGCGAAGCGCCGGCGGCGCCGGTCTTCATCGACGGCAAGAAGGCGGTGACGCTGCGCGGCGCGGGCATTGCCGAGGAATTCCAGAAGATCGTCGCCGAGTACGTGGCGAGCCGTTATCCGCGCCGCGCCGATGCGGGCGGCGCGAGCGGTGCGGGCGGGGCAGGGGACATCGACCGCTCCGTCCAGCGTCCCGGCGCCTAGCGCGCCCGCAGCCGCTTTCGCTGCCCCCGTCCGACGCTAGCGTGGACGTCGCGGCCCTCCGGCCCGCCCGCCGCAGCGGCATCGCGCCCGAGCGCATCGCGCGCCGCCGCCGCGCCGTCGCCTGCTGGCTGTTGGCGCTTGCCGGCCTCGTGCTCGCGATGGTCGTGCTCGGTGGCGTCACGCGCCTCCACCACGCCGGCCTTTCGATCGTGGACTGGCGGCCGCTGGTGGGCGCGCTGCCACCCTTCGGCGAGGAGGCGTGGCAGGCGCTCTTCGCCGCCTACAAGCGCTTCCCCGAGTATCAGGAAATCAACCGGGGCATGACCCTCGACGAGTTCAAGGGGATCTTCTGGCTCGAATACGCGCACCGGCTGCTCGGACGCATCGTCGGTATCGTCTTTATCCTGCCTTTCCTCTGGTTCCTGATTCGCCGCGCCTTCGACCGGCCGTTGGCGCTCAAGGTGCTGGCCATCGGAATTCTCGGCGGGCTTCAGGGGCTGCTCGGCTGGTACATGGTGCAGAGCGGGCTGGTCGACCGCCCCGATGTGAGCCCCTACCGGCTCGCCGCCCATCTCGGCCTCGCCGTGGCGATCTATGGTTGCCTCGTCTGGGTTGCGCTCGGTCTCTTGATGGGTGGCACAGTCGAGCGCGTCCGACAAGCGAGCCGATGGCGGGGCGCCGTGTGGGGGGCCACGGGGCTGGTGTTCCTGACGATCCTCTCGGGCGCCTTCGTCGCCGGCAACGACGCGGGCCTCGCCTACAACACCTTCCCCCTGATGGCCGATGCCATCGTGCCGCCGGATATCTTTCTGATCGAGCCGCTGTGGCGGAACTTCTTCGAGAATGTGCCGCTAGTGCAGCTCGACCACCGTCTGCTGGCGATGCTCACCGCCTTGGTCGTGATCGTGCTCTGGGCCGCCGCGCTGCGCTGGCTGGGGCCGACGCCGGCCCGGGTCGCGCTTCATGCAGCAACTGGGGCGGTGCTGGGTCAGTTCGTTCTTGGGATCGTCACGTTGCTCACCTTCGTGCCCGTGCCGCTGGGCGCGGCGCACCAGGTGGGCGCGATGGCGGTGTTTACGGCGATCCTGGTCGCGCTTCGCCTGCTGTATCCGGTGCGGGCGACTCCGTCTCCTGCGCCGCCTTCCGGCCCTTGACGAAACGCTTGATGAGGCGAGGCATGAAGCCGATCAGGCCGAGCACGGCGAGGCCGAGCAAGGCGTTCTGTACCAGGTCGCCCTCGCCGGTCGCGAGCGAGCGCCCGGCGTGGCCGAGGTAGGCGTAGGCCGCCGCGCCGGGCGCCATGAAGACGACCGACGCCAACACGTAGGCCACGAGGCGGATGCGTGTGAGTCCCAGCGCGTAGTTCAGCGCGTTAAAGGGGATGAAGGGTATCAGCCGGGTCATGGCGACGAAGCGCCAGCCCTCGTCCTCGACCCCCTCGATCACCCGCTGCACCCGCGCCGGCGTGCGCGCCGCGATCCAGTCGGCAAGCACGTAGCGCGCGACGAGGAAGGCGATGGTCGCGCCCACCGTCGCACCGATCAGCGCGATGAGCGTGCCGACATAGGGGCCGAAGAGGGCACCGGCAGCCAGCGTGAACAGCAGGCCCGGTAGAAACAGCACCGTTGCGATTACGTAGGCGCAGAAGAAGACCAACGGCGCCCAGGGTCCGAAGCCGGTAATCCAGGCCTCCAACGCGGTCGCATCGATGCTGTCCCGGTACAGCACTGCGACGACGATGCCCCCCAGGACCGCGCCGAGCAGCAGGAGGCGCGGCAGTGCCTTGCGCAGGCGCTGAAGGCGGGGGACTTGGGGGGAAGTGCTCACAGTCGTGGTCATGATGTGCGTACTCCTTCTGCGGCCGGTGCCGCAGCACGATCGAGACCGAACAGGGGGCGCAGGCGCGCGCCGAGCGCCGCGCCGGGAAGGGCGGCGAGAAGCCAGAGCCAGCCATGCACGCTGCCTGAGGCGATGCCGCTGAAGAGGGCGCCGATGTTGCAGCCGAAGGCGAGTCTCGCGC
>JAPPNV010000148.1 GCA_028818565.1 Rhodospirillales bacterium
CCGAGACCCCCATGAAGGGCTTCGACATGAAGCAGGCGATGACGCCGTGCTCGCGGGCGACCTGGGCGCAGATCTGGCGGTAGGTGGTGAGCCGGTCGGCAGTCCTGAGCGCGTCGTCGTACATGAAGTTGAGCTCGAGCTGGCCCGGCGCGTCCTCGTGGTCGCCCTGGATCATGTCGAAGCCCATGGCCTGGCCGTACTCGATCACCTGCATGAAGATCGGCCGCAGCTCCTCGAACTGGTCGATGTGGTAGCAGTTGGGCTTGGTCACGCCGCCGTCGGTCCCGCCGTCCGCGCCCCGCTTGAGCCACATCATCTCGGGCTCGGTGCCGTGGCGCATCTGCATCCCGTGCTTGGCCTGGAACTCCTCGTGGATGATCCGCAGGTTGCCGCGGCAGTCGGAGGTCAGATGGCCGCCGGGGTTCTCCCGCTCCTCCCGGTTGCGGAAGCAGGTGCAGAAGACGCGGGCGACGCGCTTGTCCCAGGGCAGCTGGACGAAGGTCTCGGGGTCCGGGATGCCGACCAGCTCCGACGCCTCCGGCCCGTAGCCGATGTAGTTGGAGTGGCGGTCGGTGAAGAGGTTCGCGGTCGAGCCGTAGACCAGCTGGAATCCGCGTTCGGCGATCTGCTCCCAATGGTCGGCGGGGATGCCCTTGCCCACGATCCGCCCGGTGACCGAGACGAATTGATAGTAGATGTAGGTGACGCCGAGCTCGTCGATCTTGGCGCGTACCTGCCGCACCAGATCGGCACGGCCTTCCCGGTTCACATGGGCTTCGAGATCGGTCACGTCCTATTCCTCCCTGGCGATCGACGGGTCCCGTCAGCTCCACGGGAAGGGGCTGTTGGAGACCGGATGTAGGCGGCCCTCGGCGAAGCGCGAGAACCGGAACGGCTCGAGCAGGGCGCTTTCGCGGCCGAGCAGCTCGTCAGCGACCAGCTTGCCGACGGCGATCATCTTGTAGCCGTGGTTCGAATCCGCGATCACGTAGCAGTTCTCGCGGAAACGGTCGAACACGGGGAAGTTGTCGGCGGCAAACGCGCCGATCCCGCCTGATGGCTCTTCGAGCCAGTGGCCGATCTGGCCCTTGTAGCGGCTCTGGCAGAAGGCGAGCGCGGAGCACCACATTTCCTTGAAGGCGTCGTCGACGACGAATTCCGGCGATTCCGGCCCGTAGGGGTCGATCGCCACGTCGGCCGCAGGCGTCGTCACCTTGTAGGGGGCGGCGCCGCCCTGGATGCCTCCGAAGTTGAAGTCCGGCTTGTAGTAGATGCCCCACATTTCGTCGGTGATGAGCCTGCCGTCCACGTCCGAGTAGAGCGGCTCGTCGGAATCGACGTGGATCACCGGCGGTATCGAGCCGTCGTCGGTCAAGCCGAAGGAGGGATCAACGGCGATCGTCCCTTCCTGCAGGCACCAGAAGTGCCACATGGCCACGTCGCGGTGCACCGCGCCTTCCAGGTCCTTCACGTCGATCCGATCCGGCAGGTCGAGCATGTCCCAGATGCGCGGCACCCAGGGGCCGACCGCGACGATGACCTGGTCGACGTCGATTGAGCCCTGGTCGGTCTCCACCGACGTCACCGCCTTGGAGTTGGCGCCAAAGCCGAAGCCCTTGACCTCGACCCCGGTAAGGATCCGCACGCCGGCACCCTTGGCCTTGTCCGCAAGTCCGTGGATGGACGCCTTGTTGTGCGCGTATCCGCCCTTCTTCTCGTGCAGGACGGAGGTGACGCCGGGCGCCTGCCAGTCGCCCAGCAGATGCCGCATGTAACGCGTACACTCGGCCTCGCCCTCGATGAACTCGGATTCGTAGCCGATCGCCCGCTGCTGCTCGGCGATCTCGGCGATCTGGCCGCGCATGCTCTCGGGGCTGATCTGCATGTAGCCGACGGAATGGTAGTGGTAGGCCTCGGGATCGCTCTCCCACACCTCGACGCAGGCCGCCATCAGCTCGCGCATCGCCGGCTGGTAGTAGTTGTTGCGGACGACTCCGCAGGCGATGCCCGATGCGCCGGCGGCGATGTCGGCCTTGTCCACCACCAGGATGTCGGCGGCGGCGCCGTTGCCCTTTGCCTTGAGCGAGGAGGCGAGGTGATAGGCGGTGCTGAGGCCGTGGATTCCAGCCCCGATGATCAGATACTTGACGTGCCGCGGAAGCGCCATGCGTTTCCTCTCCCGACCTTGATCAGCCGATGTTCGGGGGCGGACTCAAACCGCAGCCCCCCTATTTGTCAAGCCAATTGTCGCCGAATCGGCGTGACCAATTATGAACCAATGTGAATGAATGGTTGAACGATCGCTCAAAATTGATTAAAGCAAAAGAGCCCGCCTGCAGTCTGCGTCGTGGCGTACGACGTTTTGGGAGGCGAACGGGTCACGGACCGGCGGGCGGCGCGCAACAAGAAATGGGCTGGCGCGATGCAAATGGAAGGCACACAGGTCGGTAACCAGAACGGCGGAATTCCAAGGTCGGCCGATTCGGCGGCCGATGCGATTGCGGCGCAGCTCGCCCGACGCATTCTCGACGGCTCGCTCGCGATGGGCGACCGCCTGCCGCCGGAGCGGAGCCTCGCCGAGTCGTTTTCGGCCTCGCGTGGCACGGTGCGCGAGGCTCTGCGCTCGCTCTCGGCGCGCGGGCTGGTGGCGCGCCGGGTGGGCAGCGGCACCTTCGTCATTTACGAGCCCGACGCGGGCGAGACCGACGTCTCGGAGATCACCTCGCCGCTGGAGCTGGTCGAGGTCCGCGCCGCGATCGAGCCGCAAATGGCCCGGCTTGCCGTGCGCAACGCCACGGCCCGCGACATGGCCGCGCTGGAGCGTGCGGTCGCCGAGATGGAAGGGGTGGAGGACGCCGAGAGCTTCTCGCTGGCCGACGAAATGTTTCACCTGCGGCTGGCCGAGGCCACCCACAATCCCCTCATTGTCGAGATTTATCACCGGATCAACCACGTCCGCGCGCACCAGCAATGGGACTCGATCAAGAACAAGATCCTGACGCCGGAGCAGATCACCGCCTACAACGCCGAGCACCGTGCGCTGCTCGCGGCGCTCTCCCGTCGCGACGCCGACCGCGCCGTTGAGGTGCTTACCGCCCACATGGACCGCGCCCGCACCGACTTGCTGGCCAGCACCGGCTGAGCCCCTCCCCCGCGGTGCGCGCCGCCGCCGCTTGTCCCTGCTGCCGATTTCGGGATGAGACGCCGCCCCGATTGTGTTTAGATTGACGTGATCGTCGCTTCCGCAACGATGCGGTGAGCGTCTGTCGCGTCACGACCATTAGTTGCCGCCTTCGCGGGGCTGGACGCGGGCCCCATCGCGCGGCGCCACAGGGGAGACGACCATGAACGAGGACAAACTTCTCAAGCAGATGGTGAAGCGCGACCCGGTGCGCGGCGCCGCCGCCACCAGGCGTCAGGTGCTTCAGGGAATCGGTGCGGGCGCCCTGGCGCTCGGCGCCGGCAGCGCCCTCACGGGGCGGGCCCAGGCCGCTGACGAACTGACGATGCTGACGTGGGACGGCTACGTGGACCCGCGCGTGCTCGACGGCTTCACCGACCAGTACGACACGGGCATCGACTACGAGCTGCACACCTCGGATCCGGACTCGGTCAACAAGCTCCGCGCAGGCGAGACCGCGATCTGGGACATCATCAACCTGAACAACCCGTGGGCGCGCGAGATGATGTGGCCCGAGGGGCTCATCGTCGAGCTCGACCGGGCCCGCTTCGAGCCCTATTTCGAGGCGATGCTGCCGATGTTCCATCCGCCCTACAAGTGGGCGATGAGCCTCGACAACGAGCATCTGCTCGGGGTGTGCCAGCGGGTGGATACCTTCGACTTCGTGGTCAACACGGACGTCATCTCGGCCGACATGGCGAAGGACGAAGGCTGGGATCTGTTCAACAATCCCGACATGGCCGGCCGCTACGGCATCCTCGCCTACGACAACTGGAACATCATGCACATCTGCATGGCCGCCGGCCTGCACCCGTTCAAGGAGAAGACCGACGACCAGGTCGCCACCTTCGAGGAGGCGGCGCGGCGGCTGATCAACGGCGCGAAGATGGTTTCGGACGACTTCGTCGCCGTGAACCTCGCCGTGGTCAACGGCGAGATCGACATGTACTTCGGCGGCGGCACCTACTCGATCTCGGCGGCGCGCCTCGACGGGCTCACCAACCTCTATCACGTGGTGCCGGAGAGCGGGCCGGCCGACGGCAAGGGCGGGATCAACTGGATCGAGCTCAGCTCGGTGGTCAACAATCCCGACCTGCACCCGAAGGCCATGGACTGGATGGAGTACATTCTCCAGCCCGACACCTCCTACGCGGTGGCGACCGCCGGCGGCTTCCTGCTCCCGGTGGGGCAGATGTCGCAGCCGGAGCTGCTCGCGAAGTTCACGGCGGATGAGCTCGACTCATTCCAATGGGACGAGTTCGACTACCGCATCTCGCACTCCGTCGAGTACGACGTGGTTCCGGACTACAACCGGCTCTACGACATCTACACGGCGGCGCGGCGCGAGAAGTCGTAAACCCGGCCGGCTGCGGCGGGGGCGCGCGGCGACCGAGGCCGCGTGCCCCCGCTATGATCGCACGCCCGGCCGGCCCCGGCCGGGCGGCAGCGCATTTGGAGAGAGAGGATCGAGACGAGCGCCATGGTGAATGCCGCGCCCATCCTGCGCATGGTCAACCTGACCAAGCAGTTCGGCCGACTGGTTGCCGTGAACGACGTCAGCCTCGACATCCAGGAGGGCGAGTTCTTCACCATCGTCGGCCCGTCGGGGAGCGGCAAGACGACGCTGCTCCGCATGCTGGGCGGGCTGGAGAAGCCGACGGCAGGCGATATCTTTCTCCGGGACGAGCGGGTCAACCAGGTGCCGGCCAACCGGCGGCCGACCTGCATGGTCTTCCAGTCGCTCGCGCTCTTCAATCACAAGACGGTCGGCCAGAACATCGAGTTCTCGCTGAAGATGCGGGGCGAGAGCCGTCGCGCCCGCCGCGAGCGCGGCCTTGCGCTCATGAACGTGGTTCAGCTGCCGGAGGACTACTACGACAAGTCGGTCACCAAGTGCTCGGGCGGTGAGCGCCAGCGCGTGGCGCTCGCCCGCGCTCTGGCCTCCGATCCCGACATCCTGTTCTTCGACGAGCCGCTGTCCGCCATCGACTATCGCCTGCGCAAGCTGCTCGAGGTCGAGCTCAAGGACCTGCACCGCACCACCGGCAAGACCTTCGTCTACATCACCCACTCGCTGGAAGAGGCGATGGTGATGAGCGACCGCATCGGGATCATGCAGGAGGGGCGTCTGATTCAGATCGGCTCGCCCAACGAGATCTATCTCCAGCCCCGCAACAAGTTCGTCTCCGAGTTCATGGGCGAGGTGAATACCCTTGCGGTGCAGGCGGGCGCGGACGGCGGCATCGACTGCCCCGCCTTCGAGCGCCGCTTCACCAGCCCGGTCAAGCCGGACGGCTTCACCGACGGCTATCTCGTGATCCGGCCCGAATCGATGCGCTTCCTGAACGATCCCTCGGAAGCGGAGAACCATCTCGAAGGATCGCTCTTCAACGAGTACGCGCTCGGCTCCCGGGTGCAGTACCACGTGAGCGCCGGCGGCTCGATGTTCGTGGTCGAGAAGCTCCGCGAGCAGGCCTATCAGGGCGGGCTCAACGACGACGTTCTGATCGGCTGGGACGCCAAAGACAGCGTGCTCGTGACCGACTGATGGTGGATCGGGCAGAGACACCTGCACCGTTGATCCGACAGCCCGGGGTCGGGTCGCTTCTGCTCGGCTGGCTGCGCTCGCCGGGCGTGCTGAATGCGACGCCCGTTCTGATCTTCTTCCTGATCGGCTTCGTCGGCCCGCTGGTGATCGTGCTGGCCTTCAGCTTCACGCCAGAGCGCACCTTCGACCTCGGCGCCGGCTTCACCACCGAGAACTACGAGCACATCTTCACCGAGAGCTACTACATCTCCTTCATCTGGTCGTTCGCTCTGGCCGGGCTCACCGTCGCCTGCAATCTCCTGATCGGCTACCCGATCGCCTACGGCCTCTCCAAGCTGTTCGGCCGCTGGGCGGCGCCGGTCATGCTGGTGCTCGTCATCCCCCTCTTCGTCTCCGAGAACGTGCGGCTCTTCGGCTGGTATCTCTTCCTGATCAAGGGCGGCGGCATCCTGGCGGGCGGCCTCAAGACAGCCTTCGGCATCGACACCGGTACGCTGCTCTACGAGCCCGGCACCATCCTGATGGGCATGATCTACGTCTATCTGCCCTTCACCCTCTTCCCCATCGTGCTCGGGCTCTCCATGGTGCCGCGCGATCAGGTCGAGGCCTCGCGCGACCTCGGCGCGAGCCGCTTTCAGATCTTCCGCGAGGTCGAGCTGCCGATCGCCATGCCGGGCATCCTCATCGGCGCGCTGCTGACCTTCGTGCTGGCGGTGGGCGCGATCTCGGAGGCCAAGCTGCTCGGCGGCCAGAACACGCCGGTGATCGCCCAGGACATCCAGCACGAGTTCACCTACGCCCAGAACTGGCCGCTGGGCTCGGCGATCTCGGTGCTGGCCATCGTGGTCACCGGCATCCTCGTGGTGCTGGTGATGCGCCGGCTCGACCTCGACCGGCTGCTGGGCCGACGATGAGACGCACGGGCGGGCGCTGAGATGGAGAACAAGCGCTGGGTCATAAGCCTGATCGCGGTCTGGACCGGCGCGATCGCGCTCTTCCTCTACATCCCGATCTTCTCGGTCATCACGAGCTCGTTCGGCAAGTCCCGCTACTTCCGCTTTCCGGTGAAGGCGTGGAGCGACAAGTGGTACGACCAGACGCTGGGCGCCAACCTGACCACGGATCTGCACCTCACCTCGTTCTATGTCGCGGGCTGCGTCGCGCTGATCGCGGTCGTTCTCGGCTTCTTCGGCGCCCTGGCCTTCGCCCGCTACAACTGGCGCGGGCGCCAGTTCTACCAGCGTCTCATCATGCTGCCGATCTTCTTCCCGCAAGCCGTGCTTGGCCTGGCGCTCCTGCTCTGGTTCACCTTCGTCGGCGTGTTGCCGAGTTGGGAGGCGGCGGTCTTCGCCCATCTGGTCTGGATCGTGCCGATCGTGACGCTCGTGATCTCGATCCAGGTCTACGGCTTCGACGCAGCCCAGGAGGAAGCCGCCTACGATCTCGGCGCCAACCGCTGGCAAGCCTTCCGCGAAGTCACGCTGCCGGCGCTGGCGCCCGGCCTCTTCTCCGGCGCGCTCTTCGCCTTCCTGCTGTCCTGGGGCAACTTCCCGCTGTCCACCTTCACCACCGGCGCCGACAGCACGGTGACCGAGTGGCTCTATACCAAGATGGGCTCCGGCTACACGCCGATGATCCCGACCATGGGCGCGCTCTCGGTGTTCGGCGCCATCGTCATTCTCTTCGGCGGCTACATGTTCCTGATCGTTCAACGACGGCGGCGGCTGGAGCGCAACGAATAGCTCGGCCCGTTGCTAATCAAGCGACGTTCCGGACGAGCGTCGAGTTCCGGCACCAGTCGCGCAGGGAGCGGCTGATTTCGGCGAGAACGTCGCGATCCAGATGGACCCCGCGATAGACCGCGTGCCACCTGAGCGGCAACCCTTCTTCGGTCACCCTGATCTGCGCGATATCGTCTCGAAACTGGAAGTGGGCGACCGCCCAGCGGCTCAGGATCGACAAGCCGAACTCGGCCCGCACGAGCTCGATCACCGCCTCGGTGTGGCCTGCATTCAACATCACGCTTGGCCGCTTTCCCGACTGCCGCCAAAGCTGGTCCTCTTCGAACCCGTCTTCCTTGTGGGGCGAGTAGGTGATGTACGGGTAATCCATGAAATCGTCGGCCTCGAGAAAACGCTTGGCGGTCAACGGGTGATTTCCGGGGCAGACGCAGACCAGCTCGTCGTCGAACAACGCCACGGTCTCGACCTGTTTGGAGGTGATCTGCCCCGCCATGATGCCGAGATCGGCCTCTCCGCTTTCGATCGTGCGCACGGGCAGGCCGGGCGCGCTCGCCACGAACTCGAAGGCGAGGTTGGGCCGCTTCTCCTTCACGATCTTCAGGAATGCAGGCAGCCAGCGATACGAGTTGTAGGCGAAGGTCGCGATCCGCACGATCTGGCTCTCCTCGCGTTCGCTGCCGGAGAGCAGATGGGCTTCGACGTGATGGGCCTCGTTCAGGATCGATTCGGCGCTCGACGCCAGGAGCTCGCCTGCCGTGTTCAGACACACCTTCCACCTGCACCTCAAGGAAACCGAATGGCGGTTCAACCACCGCAAAGCCGACAAATACAAAACCCTGCTACGCTACCTCCGCCAAAATCCCCTCAGCTAAGCAAGACCCTTGCAGAATATTATGAATTCTGCGCAAGACGAGACGCAGCTTAGCCTAGTGGCAACGCTGGGTTCTTGAAGGACGTTGGGGATGGCTCGGGCCAGGAGCCGCGGCCGTCGGGCCGCAGACCGAAATACCGTCGAACAGACGCCGTTCCGGCAGGTCCCTAATCCATACGCCCCAATGAGGGTGCTGTCCGACGACCAGGTCGAGGCCCTTCATCATGCCTCCCTGCGGGTTCTCCGCGACAACGGCATGGAGTTTCAGCTACCGCGCGCAGTGGAAATCCTGCGAAAGGCCGGCGCGACGGTCGGCGAAGACGGCAAGCGGGTCCGCTTCGATCCCGCATTCGTCGAGGAGAAGCTCGAGACGGCGCCGCGCAGGTTTACCCTGCACGGCCGCGCCAGCCACCGGGACCTCGAATTCGGCGGCAACAATGCCATCTGGGGCACCGTGGGCTCGGCGCCCAATGTGTCGGATCGAGAGCGCGGCCGGGTTACCGGCAATTTCGAGGACTACAAGAATCTCATCCGGCTCAGTCAGGCGCTCAATGCGGTGCATGCGCTGGCAGGCTACCCGGTGGAGCCCACCGACCTGCCGGTCCGCACGCGGCATCTGCACGCGGTGGCCGCGTCGGTCACGCTGACGGACAAGCCGGTCTTCGGCTATGCGATCGGCGCTGAGCGAATGGCGGATGCGATCGAGATCGCGCGCATCGCACGCGGCATCGGTCACGACGATCTCCTGCGCCAGCCCTCGATCCACACGGTCGTCAATTCCAACTCGCCGTTGATCTACGACAGCGGGCTCCTGGAAGGCGCGATCGTGATGGCGGAGCTGAATCAGCCGGTGGTCTACACCCCGTTCACACTCTCGGGCGCCATGGCGCCGATCAACGTCGCAGGCGCGCTCGTGCTGCAGAACGCCGAAGCGCTCGCCGGGATCGTCTTCTCCCAGTGCGTCAATCCCGGTGCGCCGGCCGTCTATGGCAGCTTTACCTCGAACGTGGACATGAAGTCCGGTTCGCCCGCCTTCGGCACGCCCGAATACGCCAAGGCGACCATCGCCACCGGCCAGCTCGCGCGACGCTACGGCATTCCGTGGCGCTCATCCAACGCCACGGCGTCCAACGCCGCCGACGTCCAGGCGGCCTACGAGTCCCAGATGTCTATCTGGCCGGTCGTCCTCGCCCAGGCCAATTACATCATCCACGGGTTCGGCTGGATCGAAGGCGGGCTTTGCGCCTCGTACGAGAAATTCATCATCGACGCCGAAATGGTCCAGATGATGCAGGCCTTCCTGGCGCCGCTGGATACCAGCGAGGAGGAGCTGGGTCTCGACGCCATCGCCGAGGTCGGCCCCGGCGGCCACTTCTTCGGCTGCGACCACACGATGGCGCGGTACGAGACCGCCTTCTATCGGCCGATGCTCTCGGATTGGCGCAACTTCGAGAACTGGCGCGACGCCGGCGCGGTCGAGACATCGGACCGGGCCACGCGTATCTGGAAGCAGCTTCTCGCCGACTATGAGGCGCCGCCGCTCGACCCCGCCATCGCCGAGGAGCTCGACGAGTTCGTGGCGCGGCGTGAAGCCGAAGGGGGTGCGCCGGAACGCTGAGCGGCGACAACCCCGGCCGAGGCTCACCACGGGGATACGCCCGTAGATCTGACGAAGTACGAGCCGTTGCGCGCCTCAACCGCATCCGCTCAGCCACAACAATAGCAACAAGAAGATCGATTCAAGGGGGATGCTGGCGGCCCGAAAAGACGACGCCACCCCGCTTGATTGCCGCACCGCATTTAATCCAGCTCTTCGACTTCGATATAGCCAATCCGCATAGAATTGAGCGGCATTGCGATATCCATACGCCCGCTATGAGTCCGACAATAGTTCCAAGACAACTCCTTCATGACTCCGCATGTCTCACCCAGAGGACCAGACTCCAACGTCGTTGCGGTCTGGTCCCTTTTCTTCCTGGTCACCTGAATTCCCTTGTAGAACGAGGAGAGCCAAGTGTCCGAGGCCAGCGACCGGATCGCCGCAAAGCACGATTACACCGCCACGACCCCGAGCACCGCGGGAGACGAGGACGACGGAGCGCTACCGACCGGATCGGATTCGGTATGTATACGGAATCGCGAGAGTGAAACGGATGAGGAGGCTGCCGGGCATTCGGCGCGGGTCGGCTCGTCAAACCACAGCGCCGGACGCGGAGAAAATCCGCACGAGCCTTCTTCGGGGCGTAGCGATGGCTCGAACAACGCGACAGAATCCCTCCTGAAGCGCGACCAGCAGAAATGCTCGTACCGATTGTCGAAGTCGGAATACTTGCGTCACGCAAGCAAGAGGAGCGGTCGAAAGCCCCTCGCCCTGGCTCTGGAGAGTCTCAGGCTCGCCCGCGGCCCGGGCCGAATGACGGTGCCGGAATATGTGCAGTTCGGACTCGACGACCCCGCGCTCAGTGACGCGGAGCGCCGGCGTTTCCTGACCGAGACGCTGCACTGGCCGATCGTCCATCGGTGTTGCGACATGACTTGGATGGCGACGGTGGAGGATACTTGGCTGTGTACCCGCATCCTGGAACAGTCCGGGTTACCCACGCCGCGCACGCTCGCGGTCATCGATCGCACAAAGCGCACCTATCCCGGGACGCGCACCATCCGTACGGCTTCCGAACTTCGGGATTTCCTGTGCGCCCACGTGAGCGACGACACCCCGGTCTTCGGCAAAGAGAACAGGGGCATAATGGGCTTCGGCGTCTTTCTCGTTCTCGAAGCCGACCGCGAGCGCCTGCACCTCGAGGGCGAAGGTTGGTTCTCCTATCAGGACTTTCTGGACGAACTTGTGGGTGACACTGCCTACATTCTCCAGCCGGTCGAGCGGAACCACCCATTCTTCGAGCGCTTCACCAACCACTTGGCGACTGTACGGGTCGGTGTGTTCCACACCAGGGAAGGACCGAAGATTCTCTTCACAGTCCTGAAGATTCCAGGCACGTCGAATCTCAGCGATCACTTCTGGCGAAAGGGAAACCTCGCCTGCGACGTCGATCCGTCGACGGGAGTTATTCGGCGAGCCCGTTCCAAGGACCCACTCGGCACCACCGACTATATCGACCATCCCGAGACCGGTGCGCGTCTTATTGACGAGACCCTGCCTCACTGGGCCGACCTGCGCGACCTGGCTCTCAAGTGCTCGGAGAATTTCGCTCCCATTCGCTATCAGTCGATGGATGTGGCGATCACGCCCAATGGGCCTCTCCTGATCGAGATCAATGTCGGTGGCGCGTTCAACCTGCCGCAACTGGCAAGCGGGCGGGGCTTCCTGACCGACGAAGTCATGGAATTCTTCGACGATTGCGGCGTACGGCTCAAGAGAAGCCATAAACTCAAGAACTAGATCACGCTTCTGATCCCGCGCATCTGAAGCACGACAATCTGGCTGAGACCCGTATTACCTCAGTCAGAACCGCACCCGGACATCGAACGGTCTGGATATCGACGCAGCACCGATGCTGCGATCGGACATCGGCTGGTTGTTCGTGACTGTCGGACGAGGACAAGGCCCTTCCGGTTCCGCTCTGGCCCGCACTTCTCTCCACGGCCGGGGATCAACGAGGTCGAACTGTCAACGGCGGCCGGATTGTGCAGCGGTGCGGCTGCGGGGCGAGAGCGCCCAAGATGCGGCGCACCGTCGCCACGCAGACGCCGTGGCTCGGGCCATCGAGCGCCGGCTCCACTGCGTTGGCAGCAACGCGGGTGTTGTCTCGACCGGCGCATTTCGGTCTAATCCCCCCGCCTCAAGAGGGAAGTGCAGACACCGCGCCGCAGGGAGTCACCGATGGCCTACCAAGTCACGGAAAAGGACCTTTACGTCGTCGACGAGTTCATGGCCAAGCCGATTGGCCACCACAGTCCCAACCTGCAGCGGGTGCTCAACACGCTGAGAGGGGCCGACGTGAAGGGCAAGCATTGCCTGGTCTGCACCAAGCCCGGCCGCGAGTGGCGCCTGGCCCAGCTCTCGGGCGTGCGCGGCAAGCCGGTCAAGCTGCTCGACAAGACCTTCGACAACATCGAGGACGCCGAGCGCCACGTCTTCCGCCTGCGCTGGAAACAGCACACCGGCAAGGCGCTGCCTGAGTAACCGCCGCGCGAGCGGCCTTCACGACAATCGACAAGCCGCCGTCCGGCGGTGGGGGAGCCTTACATGACCAGAATCGCGGGTTATGCCGACCGCGTCAGCGTGACGCCGGGAGAGACCATCAATTTCATGGTGAGTTCCGAAGCCCCCTCCTACAAGTGCGACATCGTCCGCCTCATCT
>JAPPNV010000297.1 GCA_028818565.1 Rhodospirillales bacterium
ACACGCCCTGGGAGGTGACCATGGGCTGGTCGGTCTCGCGCAAGAAGGGCGATTTCCGCGGCAAGGATGCGGTGTTCGCCCGCGAGGGGCAGGAGAAGATCCTGATGGTGGGCATCGTGGCCGACCACGACGATGCCGTCGACGCCGACGCCGCGCTCTCCCTCGACGGCGAGAAGGTCGGTGTCGTCAACAGCCCGGGCTGGTCGCACCGCATGCAGAAATCCCTCGCGCTCTGCCACGTGGCACCCCACGCGGCGGCCGAGGGCACGCGGCTCGATGTGGAGGGGGAGAGCGGACGCTGCTCGGCGACGGTCTCGCAGATTCCCTTCTACGATCCGGACAAGACCCGCACCCACTCCTGATCGCGTAACTGGGTGGAATCGAGACGCCCGGCCGGGCCGTTGGGCCGCGCCGGGCGGGAGGGTTGGCTGGGGGACCAGGATTCGAACCTGGACCTACGGAGTCAGAGTCCGCTGTCCTACCGTTAGACTATCCCCCAGCAGGTCTGCCCGAAAATTATGGCATGTGGCGGCGCTGTCAACCGATCGTCGCGAGACTCATGTCCAGGTTGCACGGTGACCGAATCTCATCAGTGCGTTGCCAGTCTATAATGCACGCGCTGTAATGGCGCTCAAGCCGGCGCCGGGCAGCGGGCGCCCCGGCAATCGGAGCAGGTACAGTGAGCGATCGGCCCGGGCCATCATTCGGCGCGCTCGACCTCGGCACGAACAACTGCCGGCTCCTCGTCGCGCGGCCGAGGGGCGCGGGCTTCCGCGTGATCGATGCCTTCTCCCGGATCGTGCGGCTCGGCGAAGGCGTGGCGCAATCGGGCCGGCTCTCCGAGGAGGCGATCGAGCGGACCATCGGCGCGCTCCGGGTCTGCGCCGGGAAGCTGAGACGGGGCGGCGTCAGCCGCTACTGGGCGGTGGCGACGGAGGCCTGCCGGCGTGCGGAGAACCGTCAGGCGTTCATCGACCGCGCCAATGACGAAACCGGGCTCTCCATCGAGATCATCTCGCCGGCCGAAGAGGTCCAGCTGGCCCTCGACGGCTGCACGCCCCTGTTCGACCGCACGATGCGGCGCGTGCTGCTGCTCGACATCGGCGGCGGCAGCACCGAGCTCATCTGGGTTCGTCTCGACGACGGCGAGCCTCCCGCGCTCGCGGCGTGGACCTCCATCGGCCACGGGGTCGTGACGCTGGCCGAACACTATGGCGGCGACCGCGTCGCCCGCGCTTCCTACGCCGCGATGGTCGCCGAGATCGAGGCTGCGATCGGGCCCTTCGCGGAGACTCACGGCATCCCGGCGGGCGCGGCTGGCGGCACGGTCCAGCTCCTCGGTACATCCGGCACCGTCACCACCATCGCCGGCATTCACCTCGGGCTGCCCCGCTACGACCGGGACCGGGTGGACGGCCTCAGGCTGCAATTCGGGGACGTGCGGGCGGTGATCGACACGGTCATCGATCAGGACTACGAGGCCCGCGCAGCGCAGCCCTGCATCGGCCCCGGGCGGGGCGACGTAATGGTCGCCGGCTGCGCCATCCTGGATGCGGTCATGGCCGCCTGCCCGGCGGGGCAGCTCGATGTCGCCGACCGGGGACTCCGCGAGGGGATGTTGCTGCGCATGATGCGGGCGGCGCGCGCCGATCACGGACGGGAAGCGCACGCGTGAGCGCCCGAGGCGACGGCGGCCCGCAACGGCGCCGCGCGCCGGTAAGGCTCAAGCGCGCGCGCCGGCGCAAGGCGTCGTCGACCCGCTGGCTCGAACGCCAGCTCAACGACCCCTACGTCCGCGCCGCGCGGGAGGCAGGCTACCGCTCCCGCGCCGCCTACAAGCTGATCGGCCTCGCCGAGAACGCGGAAATTCTCAAACCGGGGCAGCGGGTGGTCGATCTCGGTGCAGCGCCCGGCGGCTGGAGCCAGGTGGCGGCCGAGCGCGTGGGCAAGCGCGGCCGCGTGGTCGCGGTCGACACCACGGAAATCGAGCCGATCGAGGGTGTCGCCATTCTCGCGATCGATGCCTGCGGTGCCGACGCGCTCGATGAGATTCGCGCAGCCCTCGGCGGACCGGCCGACCTGGTGATGAGCGACATGGCGGCGCCGACCACCGGCCACGCGCCGACCGACCGGCTGCGGGTCTCGGCGCTCTGCGAGACCGCGCTCGACCTCGCCGAGCCCCTGCTTGCTCCCGGCGGATGCTTCCTCGCCAAGCTGCGGCAAGGCGGCGACGGCGCACTTCAGGTGCGGCTGCGCCAGGTCTTCGCGCGCGTGCGCAACGCCAAGCCGCCGGCGAGCCGCTCCGATTCCGCCGAGAGCTACGTGATCGCCACTGGCTACCGTGGCAGGGAGTCGGAGCCGGGCTAATACCCCTTGGGCGGCGCGGGAATATCGGTTTCCTGTCGCGCCGCCGTGGTGATGGCCGCGTCGACCGCCTCGTCCATGACATCGAGGCTCATCGACGGCCACTCGTGCTCAGGATAGGCGGCCTGAGCGACGTAACCCGGCGTGCACGGCACGTGGATGAAGCCCGCGCGCGTCTCCATCCCCTTCTCCTGCACGAGGTGGAGCGCGGTGTACATGATCTGGTTGCAGAGATAGGTGGACGCCGTGTTCGAGACCTTGGCGGGAACCGCGCGCTCGTTCATCGCCGCCACCATGGCCTTGATCGGCAGCGTGGCCTGATAGGCGAAGGGGCCGTCCGCGTACACGGGCTCGTCCACCGGCTGGACGTCGAGATTGTCCGGCACCGGGAAGTCCATGACGTTGGCGGCGGTGCGCTCGACCGCGACGACCGGGCTGCCCGGAAAGAGCCCGAGGCTGATCCATATGTCGGGCTTGTGTGTCTCCAGGGCCTCCTCCACCAGCGGCGCGATGCGCTCGCTCTCCACCGGCACGCGCAGCGTGATCAGCTCGATATCGGCGAAGTTGCGCTCGCGCGCCTTGTCGAGCAGGGCGAGGGTGGGGTTCTCGCTCGCGTGAGACCAGGGCTCGTAGCCGGTCAGCACCACACGCTTCGCCGCCATGACATCGCCTCCCGAGGACCGTTGCTCGCCGCAGGCTCGCGCGGATTGCCTGCCGGTGCAACCGGTGGAGCGGGCGGGCGTGGCGCAAACCGTGACCTTCGAGAGAATTGCGCTGGAGCGCGTCCGGCTTAGACGGACGCGCGACTGGCCGCGACCGCGGCCCGCCGCTTATGCGGCGCGTCCGCGCAGGCGCCGGTCGCGCCGGCAGGCGCGCGGAATCAATGAAGTGCCGGCTGCCGTGAGCGACAAAGAACGAGAGCGTTTCCGTGTGAATCGGAAACGCTCTAGTCTCGACCGCAGGAACCGAACAACCGACAGCGGGAGGCTGCGATGGCGACCGACGATCTCTGCTACATGACCGCAACCGAGGCGATCGAGCGGTTCCGGGCGAAGACGCTTTCGCCGGTCGAGCTGATGTCCGCCGTCATCGCGCGTTCCGAGGCGGTCAACCCCAAGGTCAACGCCTACACCTACACCTTCTACGAGCGCGCGCTGGAACAGGCGCGGGCGGCCGAGCAAGCCTATGCCTCCGGCGCCGAGACGCGGCCGCTGGAAGGGGTGCCGGTGGTCATCAAGGACTTCCACGCGCTCAAGGGCGAGATCACCACCTTCGGCTCACGCATCTTCAAGGACCACGTCCCCGATTTCTCGGCGCCGACGGTGGAGCGGATTCTGGATGCGGGCGCGATCATGCACGCGCGGACCACCACGCCCGAGATGGCGCACGCGCCGCACACGCACAGCGAGCTCTGGGGCATCACGCGCAACCCGTGGAACCTGGATTTCGCACCCGGCGGCTCCTCGGGCGGGGCCGCCGCCGCCATCGCGACCGGCATGACCGCGCTGGCCGACGGCACCGACGGCGGCGGCTCGATCCGCATCCCGGCGGGCGCGTGCGGGATATTCGGCTTCAAGCCGCCTTTCGGCCGCAACCCGACCGACCGCGACCACCCGCGCGAATCCCTCCTCCACTACGGCCCGCTCACCCGCAGCGTCGCCGACGGCGCGCTGATGCAGAACGTGACGGCGGGGCCCCACCCGGACGACATGTGCTCGCTCCGCCCCAAGCTGGAGATTCCGGAGGCGCTGGAGCCGATCAAGGGGTGGAAGATCGCGTACTCCATGGACCTCGGCTACATCGAGGTGGACGAGGAGGTGCAGAAGAACACGCGCGACGCGCTCCAGACCTTCAGCGACCTCGGCTGCACCGTCGAAGAGGTGGACGTCGGCTGGAACATGAGTGCGCTCGACGCCTGGACCGTGATCTGGGAGGGGTTGTTCTGGGCCACGGTGGAGCCCGACTATCCGCGCTGGAAGTACGAAGTCGAAAGCTTCGTGCGCGACATCCTGGAGCGGGGCTCGCAGCACAGCCTCGCGCAGTTCTACCGCACCAACAAGGTCCGCGGCGACATGTACCGCTCGCTCGCGGCGATCCTCGAAACCCACGACATACTCGTCTGCCCGACCAACGCGATCCCGGCGCTGCGGGCGGATCAGGACCTGAGCGACACCACGGTCCGCATCAACGGCAAGCCGGTCACCACCTCCAACCACCCGGGCGACCTCTACGTGCAGTGGCAGCTCAACTACCCGTTCAATCTCATGTCGGAGTGCCCGGTGGCGAGCGTGCCGAGCGGCTTCGCGTCGAGCGGGGTGCCCACCGGCATCCAGCTCGTCGGCCGCACCTACGACGATGTCTCGGTGTTCCGCGCCGCCGCAGACTACGAACGCGCGCGGCCGTGGGCGCAGCACCGCCCACCGCTCTGATCGACGGTGAGGTGGGGGAGTCGGTCCCGGAATTACTCCCTGTAGTCGGGCTCGGTGCGATCGAGGATCCGCTTGATCGCCGTGAAGTGCTCAATCGCGTAGCGGTACCGGTTGTCCCGCGATAACTGGCGCACGGCCTCCTCCTCCATCTCCGGCGGGATCGGCTTGAGCGGGCGGCCGGTGCTCATGGCGAGGATCTGAACCATCGCCGCTCGCTCCAGGTAGTAGAGGTCGTCGTAGGTCTTGGCGACATCGGCGCCTCCCACCATCACGCCGTGATTGCCCATGAAGAGGATGTCGGCGCCGTCCATCGCACGCGCCACGCGCTCGCCCTCGTTCTCGGCAAGCGCGACGCCGCCGTAGTCCCGGTCGTACGCGATGCGACGGCTGAAGCGGAGCGCGTTCTGGCTCGCCGGCTCCAGCTTGCCGTCCTCGATCATGGCGAGCGCCAGCACCTGGGGCTGATGGGTGTGCATCAGGCAGCGCAGGTCCGGCCGCGCCCTGTGCAGGGGTGCGTGAAGACAGACGGCGGTCTCCTCCACGTCGCCCTCGCCCTCGATTATGCGGCCGTCCATGTCGACGACCAGGAGCGTGCTGGCGCGCACCTCGCTCCAATGGGTGCCGTAGGCGATCAGCAGAAAGCGGTCGTCGCTCCCCGGCAGCATGAAGGAGAAGTGGTTGCAGACACCCTCGTTGAGCCCGTGGTGGCAGGCGATCCGGTAGGCCGCCGCCAGGTCGATCCGCGCCTCGCGCTCCGTCTCGCTCATCATCCCTCCGCCGCTTCTGCTCGCAGGCCTGCCGCTCGTCCTCGCGCGGCCCGGCCAAACCGGGCACAATCCGCCGGCAAGCCGTGTCACCGAGCGCAAGGGACGGGCCGATGCCGGCCGCTGACTGGTACTTCGATTTTCTCTCCCCCTTTTCCTATCTGCAACTCGCTGAGTTCGACCGGTTGCCGCCAAACCTGGAGGTGACCTACCGGCCGGTCCTGTTCGCCGGGCTCCTCGCCCATTGGGAGCACAAGGGACCGGCAGAGATCCCGGCCAAGCGCGTGCAGACCTACCGCTGGTGCCATTGGTACGCGGCGCGACACGGCATCCCCTTCCGCATGCCGCCGGCGCACCCGTTCAACCCGCTGCGCCCGCTCCGCCTCGCCGTCGCCCAGGGCGCCGAGCCCGCGCTGATACGCACGGTCTTCGACGCCATATGGGCCGAGGGGCGCGACCTCTCCCAGGACGAGGAATGGCGGGCGTTCACCTCTCGCCTCGGTATCGCGGATGCCGACGCGATGATCTCCGCGCCGCACGTCAAGGAGGCGCTGAGACGAGGCACCGAGCGGGCCGCGGAGCGCGGCGTCTTCGGCATCCCCACGTTCGTCATCGGAGACGAGATTTTCTGGGGCCTCGATACGACCGATCTGGTGCGGGATTACCTGAACGATCCGAACATGCTCAAGACTGGCGAGTACGCTCGGATCTCCGACCTGCCCGTCGCCCAGGCACGCAGGCTTTAGGAACCGGGCGGCGCCTCAATCGCCTCGTCGAGGGCGTGGATCAGGCGCCCAACCTCGTCCGCCGTGTTGTAGTGGACCATGCTGGCACGGACGACACCGCCTCGGGCGGCGAGGCCCAGGGCCTCGATGCAACGGGCGGCATAGAAGTCGCCGGCGCCGATGCCGATCTCGTGACGGGCGACGGCGCGGGCGATGTCGCCGGCATCCCGGCCCTCGACCGCGAAGGCGACCGTGGGCGCGCGCGTGTGGCGGTCGGCGCTCGGGTTGCCCACCAAGCGCACGCCGGGCTTCGCCGCGAGGAAGTCCAAGAGCGGCGCAACCAGCGCCTCCTCGTGCACCGCGATGCGCTCGAAGATCGCGGCGAGGCGGCCGTGGAGCGGAAGATTGGTCTCCCCTTCATGATGGGCATGAAGCGCGTCGAGATAGGCTGTCATGCCGGCGAGGCCCGCGCCCAGCTCATGATTGGGGCCGCCGGGGTTGAGCTTCAGCGGCAGCTCGCCGTCGAGGAAGAAGTGGTTGAGCGGCGCCGCCCGCTCCAAGTGCGCGCGCTTGCCGTAGAGCAGAGCGAGGTGCGGCCCGTAGAGCTTGTAGGTGGAGCAGAGGTAGAAATCGACGTCCCACGCCTTCACGTCGATGGCGCGGTGCGGCGCGTAGGCGACGCCGTCCACGCAGGCGAGCGCGCCGGCATCGTGGATCATGCGCACCAGCCCCGGCACGTCGGTGAAGCCGCCGGTGATGTTCGAGCAGTGGCCGAAGCAGACCAGGCGCGTGCGCTCGCTCAGCAGCGCCGCGAGCCCCTCCGGCTCTAGCGCGAAGCTCTCCTGATCGAAGCGCCACTCGCGCACCATGACGCCTGAGTCCGCCAGCTTGCGCCAGGCGCCGACGTTGGCCTCGTGGTCGAGATTGGTGACGACGATCTCGTCGCCTTCGCGCAAGCCGGGCCGAAGCGCCTGGGCGAGGAGGAAGACGTTCATGGAGGTCGACGGCCCGATCATCACCTCTTCGGGCTGGGCGTTGATCATCGCGGCCATCGCCCGGTGGCTCTCCGCGATCATCTCGGCGGCGCGGGCAGACGCGGGGTAGGCCGCGCCCGGCTGCACCTGATACTCGGCCATGTAGGTGCGGATGCGGTCCAGCACCTGCGCCGCGGCGAGGGTGCCGCCCGCGTTCTCGAACAGCGCCCAAGGGCCCGCGAGCGCCGGGAAGTGGGCGCGGGCGAAGGCGGTATCGAGCGGCGGAGACGTGCCCTCTTCGGTCATGGTGCGGTCGTGCCGCACTCAGTCATGACGCGGTCGTTCCGCACTTGGTCATGGCGCGGTCGTTCCGACCGACGCAGCCGGCGTCATTCGGTGGGGCCGCCGGCCTCGGTCCAGGCCTGGAAGCCGCCGGTGAGGTTCGCGACTTCCGAATACCCCATGTCCTGCAAGGTCTTGGCCGCGAGCGCGGAGCGCCCGCCGGAGGCGCAATAGATCACCAGCCGCTTGCCGGAGGAGAGCGCGGCGTTGTGCATCGGCGTGGTGGGGTCGGCGATGAACTCCAGGAAGCCGCGCGGCGCGGCCACGGCACCGGCGATGGCGCCGGCATCGTGCTCGGCCCGCTCGCGCACATCGACGAAGACCGCATCGCCGCCGTCCACGAGCGCCAGCGCCTCGTCCACCGAGATGCTGGAAACCTCGGCCAGCGCCTCGCCGATCAATTGCATGGATGGCATTACCATGGTCCCTCTCCTCCCGCCGTCATCGCCGAGCAGCGTGCCCGTTCAGTCCACCCTCGCAGCCACCGCCTCGATCTCGACCAGCCATTCGGGAAGCGCGAGCGCCGGCACGATGATCCCGGTGGACGCCGGGCGGATGCCGCCGAGCGCCTTCTTCCGCGCAGCCGCGTAGGCCGGGAAGTTCTCGTGGCCTACGATGTAGCCGGTGATCTTCACGATGTCCTCGACGCCCATGCCGCCCTCGTCGAGCAGCGCGAGCACGTTGGCCCAGGTCTGATCGGCCTGGGCGGCGAAGCCGTCGGCCGTCGTGCCGTCAGGCGCCACGCCCACCTGGCCTGCGGTGAACAAGAGACGGGCGCCTGCCGGGATCTCCAGCGCCTGGCTGTAGCCGCCGCCATAGGCCTCGACGACGGTGGCGGGGTTGTGCCGCTTCAACATGGTGAGTCCTCCCAAATCTGATCCGCGTTCGTGGTCCGCGCACTCTAGCCCGGAGCTCGCGCCACGGTCACGGCCCGCCGGCCGGCTGCGCGGCGGAGGTGGCGAGCTCGTGCGCGGTCTCGACCAGCCGATCGACCTCGCCCGGGTCGGTGTCGTGCCGGGTGACGAGGCGGATCGTTGTGGTTGCGGGATCGGTCTCCGGCCAGGGGTAGAAGAGAACGCCGGCCCGGGCGAGCCCGTCGATCACCGGGCGCGGCAGGGTGACGAAGAGCTCGTTGGCCTCGATGGGCGCCGCGAGCGAGGCACCGGGCACCGCCTCCAGCCCTTGGGCGAGCCGCTGCGCCTGGCTGTTCGCCTGCTCCGCCAGCCTGAGCCAGAGGCCGTCCTGGATGTAGGCCGCGAGCTGGGCCGAGACGAAGCGCATCTTGGAGAGGAGCTGCCCCGCCCGCTTGTGGCGGAAGGCGAGCTCACCCGCGCGGGCATCGTCGAAGAGCACGATCGCCTCGGCCGCCAGCGCGCCGTTCTTGGTCGCGCCGAAGGAGAGCGCATCGATGCCGGCCCGCCAGGTGAGCGCCGCCGGACTCTCCCCGCTCGCGGCGACGGCATTGGCGAAGCGGGCGCCATCCATATGGACTGCAAGGTCATGGCGGCGCGCGATCGTGGTGAGCGCCGCGAGCTCGTCCGGCGTGTAGATCTGGCCCATCTCGGTCGGCTGGGTCAGGCTGAGGCACGCCGGCTGCGACCAGTGCACCTCGCCCGTGCCGGCGGCATCGAGCGCGGCCGCCAGCGCCTGGGGCCGGATCTTGCCGAAGCGCTCCTCGATGCCGGTGACCTTGGCGCCGCCGGTCATGAACTCGGGCGCGCCGCACTCGTCGTTCTCCACATGGGCGGCGCGGCCGGCATAGATCACGCCCCAGGGCGGGGTCAGCGTGGCGACCGCCACGGAGTTCGCCGCGGTCCCGGTCACCACCGGGAAGACCTTAACCGGGGTTTCGAAAAGCTCCGAGAATGCGGGCTCCAGCCCCTCGGTCCAGGGATCGCCGCCGTAGGGTGTGGCGCTCGAGCGCGATGCCTCGGCCACGGCGTCCACGATCTCCGGCGCGGCGGAGGCCACGTTGTCGCTGCGAAAGTCCATCTGCTCCGTGCCTCCTACCCGCTCACGCCTCTTCGCTGCCGAGGTCGAGCCCGAGCAGCCGGAAGGCCGAGCCGTCCTCGGTCGGCTTGTAGGCCTTGGTGGCACCCGCCTTGCCGTCTGCGACGGCGGTGATAAGCCAAACCATCTCGGGCTCGAAAATCATCGAGATGTCTGTCTCCGAGGGCGCGGCGCTGCCGTTGGGATGAGAGTGATAGACCCCGACGACCGAGTCCGGGCAGTCGCGAAGCTCACGCTCCAGCCTGAGCCGCAGCTTGGGATCGACCTCGAAGCGCCTTGTACGCGGCGGCTCCGCGACATTCGTGCTCGCCTCCACCGCGCTTACCTGCCAGGCGCCGCCCGGCTGGGAGCGCCCGACCAGCAGGCCGCAGGCCTCCTCCGGATAAGCCGCCTCCGCCGCGCGCTCGATGTCCTGCAACTGCGCCCGCAAGAGCCGGATTCGGGGCTCGTTCACGGCGTGCCCTCGAGCCCGATATTCGCGACCATGCCGCCGTTGCGCAGGTCGACGATCACGATCCGCTCACCCGCATCCGGCACGGCAACCACGAGGATGAGCCGGTGGCCGGCGGCGGTCATCCGCCGCACCTGCGAGCCCGCCGGCAGCCCCAGGTCGCCCGGCGTAGGCAAGGGGGCCGTGGCCTCCGACAGGGCGCTGGCACCCCAATCATCCGCCGCCGTCTCGCCGTCATCCTCGCTGAGCTCGGCCAGCTCGTCGCCCTTCTCGACGAGCTTGATCCCGATCACGACAAGGCCAGCCGCAATCATCACCCCGAGAACGATGACGATGATCTTGAGATAGGTGATCATGGCCCGTACCGGATATGAGCACCGCCGCCGAAACGCGCCGCCGCCTCACCGTCGCCCGGGCGGACGCTCGCGCGCGGCTTGACCGGCTCCTGGCGGACCACGTGCCGGCGCTGTCACGCTCGCGGCTCAAGAACTTGATCGAGACCGGCCGGGTCTCGATCGGGGGCGCGACGATAACGGAGCCCGGATATCGGGTCAAACCGGGCCAGGCCGTGACGCTGGTCATCCCGCCGCCGGTGGACGAGACCCCGCAGGCCCAGGCGATCCCGCTCCAGGTCGCTTACGAGGACGAGCACCTGATCGTGGTGGAGAAGCCCGCCGGGCTGGTGGTCCACCCGGCGCCGGGCAACCCCGACCGCACCCTGGTCAACGCGCTGCTCGCCCATTGCGGCGCGAGCCTCTCGGGCATCGGCGGCGTGCGGCGGCCCGGCATCGTCCACCGGCTCGACAAGGACACGAGCGGCCTCATGGTCGCGGCCAAGCACGATGCCGCTCACCGGGGGCTGTCTGAGCAGTTCGCCACCCGGCGGCTGAGCCGGACCTACCAAGCGGTGGTCTGGGGGGTGCCGCGGCCCGGCGCAGGGCGGATCGAGGGCGCCATCGGCCGCGATCCCCGCAATCGCAAGCGGATGGCGGTGCGCGAGGGCGGCGGCAAGGCTGCGACCACGCACTATCGCGTGCTGAAGCCGCTCGGGCCGCTCTGGAGCCTCGTCGAATGCCGGCTGGAGACCGGGCGCACCCACCAGATCAGGGTCCATATGGCCCACCTAGGCCATCCGCTGGCGGGCGATGCGCTCTATGGCGGCGCCAGACGCCGGGGCCTCGACGAGCGCTGGCACAAAACGCTTGCGCTTTGCCCCCGCCAGGCGCTACATGCCGCCGCTTTGCGCTTCGTCCACCCCGTGAGCGGCGCGGCGCTTGCCTTCGAGAGCCCGCTGCCTGCCGACATGAAAGCTCTGATCGCGGCGGTAAATGCGGGCGATGACATAAGCTTCACAAAGCCTTGATATAAGACGAATTGCCTTGAAAACGCCCTATTTGAGCGCAAATTCCCTATACGGCTCCGCAGACGCAGCATAGCGCCACGTGGGGCCGGCGAGGCGCCGGGGCGTCTCGCTCTAGAGGAGGGATGGAACAATGGCATCGCGCGCCGTTCCGATACCGGCGACACCGGACGGAAGCGGAGTCTCCCGCTACCTCCGCGAAATCCGCCAATTCCCGCTCCTCACGCCCGAGGAGGAGTTCATGCTGGCCAAGCGCTGGCGCGAGCACGACGACGCCGAGGCGGCGCACCGGCTCGTGACCAGCCACCTGCGTCTGGTGGCCAAGATTGCGATGGGCTATCGCGGCTATGGGCTCCCGGTGGGTGAGCTGATTTCCGAGGGCAACATCGGACTCATGCAGGCGGTCAAGCGCTTCGATCCGGACCGCGGCTTCCGCCTCGCGACCTACGCCATGTGGTGGATTCGCGCCTCGATGCAGGAATACATCCTGCACTCCTGGTCGCTGGTGAAGATGGGCACCACGGCCGCGCAGAAGAAGCTCTTCTTCAACCTGCGCAAGCTGAAGGGTGAGATCGAGGCGATCGACGACGGCGATTTGACGCCAGAACAGGTCGAGCACATCGCGACGGCGCTCAACGTCTCCAACAACGACGTGATCTCCATGAACCGGCGGATGATCGGCCCCGATCAGTCGCTCAACGCGCCGGTCCGTGAGGAAGGCGGCGGCGAGTGGCAGGATTGGCTCGAAGACTCCACCGAGAGCCAGGAGACCACCGTTCTCGAAGCGAACGAGCTCGACCACCGCAGACAACTCTTCCAGGAATCCCTCGAGGTGCTCACCGACCGCGAGCAGCACATTCTGGCCGAGCGGCGCCTGAGGGAAGAGCCGCTCACGCTGGAAGAGCTGAGCAAGGAATACGGCGTCTCGCGCGAGCGCATCCGCCAGATCGAGGAGCGGGCCTTCAAGAAGCTGCAGAAGGCCATGCGCGCCGCGCACCGCAAGCAGCGGGAAGAGGCCGCCTCAGCAGCGCACGCCTAGCAGCGCACGCCTAGCCCCACACGCCGTCATGCCCGGACTTGATCCACTGCTGTCCGGTTTAGGTTTTGGCGAAGGGGATTTGGAGTTGGTCATGGGG
>JAPPNV010000238.1 GCA_028818565.1 Rhodospirillales bacterium
CCCTGGTGCGCACGCTCAGCAACGCGATCGCGATGGACCGCCTGGCCCACGCCTATCTGCTGACGGGCGTGCGGGGCGTGGGCAAGACCTCGACCGCGCGGATCATCGCGCGTGCTCTCAACTGCATCGGCGAGGACGGGACCCGCGGCCCGACGCCCGAGCCGTGCGGAGCGTGCGATCACTGCATCTCCATCGCCGAGGATCGCCACGTCGACGTGATCGAGATGGATGCCGCCTCGCGCACCGGCATCGACGACGTGCGCGAGCTGATCGAGAGCGTGCGCTATCGCCCGGTCTCGGCGCGCTACAAGGTCTACATCATCGACGAAGTTCACATGCTCTCGAAGCAGGCCTTCAACGCCCTGCTCAAGACGCTCGAGGAGCCGCCGCCCCACGTCAAGTTCGTGTTCGCTACGACCGAGGTGCGGCGCCTCCCGGTGACGGTGCTCTCGCGCTGCCAGCGCTTCGACCTGCGCCGGGTCGATATGGAGGTGCTGGTCGAGCACTTCTCGACCATCGCCGCCAAGGAGGGCGTGGAGGTGGAGCCGGCGGCGCTCGCGCTGATCGCGCGGGCCGCTGACGGCTCGGTGCGTGACGGCCTATCGGTGCTCGACCAGGCTATGGCGCACGAGGGTACGCGCATCACCGAAGACGCGGTGCGGGCCATGCTGGGCCTCGCCGACCGCACCCGGCTCTTCGATCTGTTCGACATGTTGATGAAGGGCGCGATCAAGGACGCGCTGGACTGCTTCTCCGAGCTTCACGACGCCGGCGCAGAGCCGCAGGCGCTGTTGCAGGACCTGTTGGAGCTTTGCCATTGGCTGACACGGCTGAAGCATGTGCCCGCCGCAGCGGACGACCCTGCGGTGCCCGAGGCCGAGCGCACGCGCGGGCGGGCCATGGCCGAGGCGCTGGCGGTGCCGTCTCTCACCCAGACATGGCAGATACTGCTTAAGGGGCTGGAGGAGGCCAACCGGGCGGCGTGGCCTGCGCTTGCGGCCGAGATGACCCTGGTGCGGATCGCCTATGCCGCCGACCTACCGAGTCCGGCCGATGCGCTCCGCGCCATCGGTGCCGGCGGCGCCGGCGCGCAGCCGAAAGACGCGCCTGCAGCGTCGCCCGCCCCTGCTCCGGAGCCCGCACCGAGCGGTGCCGCAAGCGCCGGGGCAGCGGCGGAGCCTGCAGTGGTGCCTGAATCGACGCCCGAGCCGGCGCCCCAACCAACGCCGGTGGCCACGTCCGCCCCGAATTCGAGGCCCGAATCCCTGCACGAAATCGCAGCGCTCGCCGAGGAGCGGCGAGAGCCGATCCTGAGCGCGTGGCTCAGGACCGAGGTCCGCCCCATCCGCATCGCGCCCGGCGCGGTCGAGATCAACTGCGGGCGTTCGCCGGACAGCAAGATGCTCACCCTGCTTCAGGAACGGCTCGAGGAATGGACCGGCGAGCGCTGGATGATCGCGCTGAGCGAGGACGGCGGCGAGCCCACCCTCGACGAGCGGAATCGGGCCAAGCAGGAAGCGGCCGACCGGGCGGCGATGGACCATCCACTGGTGCGGCAGGTTCTCGACGCCTTCCCCGGCGCGCGCGTGCGCAAGGTGCACCGGACAGCGCCGGATAGCGGAAACGATGGAGATGCTTCCCCATGAAGAACATCGGCAAGATGCTGAAACAGGCGCAGGAAATGCAGACCAGGATGGCCGAGCTGCAGGAGAGCCTGGGTGCGCTCGAGGTCGAGGGAACGGCAGGCGGCGGTCTTGTGCGGGTAACGCTCACCGGCAAGGGTGAGATGCGCCGCCTCTCCATCGACCCGGCGCTGGTGAGTGGCGACGAGGTGGAGGTGCTGGAGGACCTGATCGTCGCCGCCTTCAACGACGGCAAGGCCAAGGTCGAGCAGCTCGTCCAGGAACGGATGGCCGAAGTCACCGGCGGACTCAAGCTGCCGCCGGGCCTCGATCTCGGCATGTGAGGGCGCGCCGCAGCCCTTCTCTAGCGGGCGATCGGCGATGACGAGCCCTGCGATCGAGCGGCTGGTCGGGCATCTCGGCAAGCTCCCCGGCCTCGGGCCGCGCTCGGCCCGCCGCGCTGCCCTGCATCTGCTGGAGCGGCGCGAATCGCACCTGGAGCCGCTGCTCGCAGCGCTACGAACGGCCGCGGAGAGCGTCCGCGCCTGCGCTACCTGCGGCAATCTCGATGCCCAGGACCCGTGCGCGATCTGCGCCGATCCGGAGCGCGACCGCACGGCCATCTGCGTCGTTGAGCAGGTCGCGGATCTTTGGGCGCTGGAGCGCACGTTGATGTTCCGCGGCCGCTATCACGTGCTGGGCGGCCTGCTCTCCGCGCTTGACGGAATCGGGCCGGAGGACCTCGCGATCGCCGGGCTCGTCGCCCGCGCCGGGGCGCCAGAGGTGAGCGAGATCATCCTCGCCACCAGCGCCACGGTGGACGGACAGACCACGGCCCACTATCTGACCGATCGGCTCGCCGAGAGCGGTGTTGCAATCTCCCGCCTCGCCCACGGCCTGCCGGTGGGCGGCGAGCTCGACTATCTCGACGACGGCACCCTCGGCACCGCGCTCAAGGCGCGCCAGCGCCTCCTCTGAGACCACGTGAATGTGCGCTGGATTGTCCGCCATCTGACCTCTATGGTCGCGCCCCGGCCGCCAGCGGGGCGGTCGACGAAGGCATGGAGAGGGCGATGGCAGACGAGGCGAAGAGCGCGGGCCAGCTGGAACGCGTGCTGAGCGCGGGCGAATTCGCCATTACGGCTGAGATGGGGCCGCCCGACTCGGTGGATCCGGCCGACGTTCTGGCCCGCGCCGGTTGCCTCAAGGGGCTCGCCGATGCCGTCAACGTGCTCGACGGTGCCGGTGCACGTGCGCATCTCTCGCCACTCGCAACCGCCGCGATCCTGGTCTGCCAAGGCATCGAGCCGGTGCTTCAGTTCACCATGCGGGACCGCAACCGGCTCGCGCTGCAGGCCGACGTACTGGGGGCAGCGGCGCTCGGCGTGCACAGTCTGCTCTGCCTCACAGGCGATTCGGTCGACGCCGGCGATCAGCCGGAGACGAAGCCGGTCTTCGACCTGAAATCCAACGAGTTCATGGCGCTGGTCCGCACCATGCGGGACGAGGCCGTGCTCCCGGGCGGGCGTAGCCTCGCCTCGGCGCCCCGCTTGCTGATCGGCGGCGCCGATGCGCCCCGCGAGCCGAAGGCGGGGGGTACGCCCACCGGCCTCCAGGCCAAGATCGAGGCGGGCGCGGACTTCTTTCAGACCCAGTTCTGCTTCGATATGGCGATGCTGAAGCGCTACCTCGCCTGGCTCGGGGACTTCGGCATTCCCGAGCGCACATCAATCATCGTTGGCATCGGGCCGATACGATCCGCGCGCTCGGCCCGCTGGATGAATGAGAACCTGTTCGGCGTGCACATCCCGGACGCGGTTATTGCCCGGCTCGACGGTGCCAAGGACCCGCAGGCCGAGGGTATCCGCATCTGCGTCGAGCTGATCGAGGAGCTGCAGGGAATCGAAGGCGTAGCCGGCGCGCACCTGATGGCGCCGCGCGGCGAGCAAGCGATTGCCGCGGTTATTGCCGAAACGGGTCTTCGCCGTGCCGGCGGTGCCTGAATGCGCCCATAGCGGCGCTCTTACGTTCCCCTAAAACAGTTGTCGAATGCCTATCTCGAGGAAGTGCATGCGGAGATCGGTCTCCGCCCTTACCGACGCAATTTGATTCGTGCCAGTGAACTCGAGACCGTTGAGGGCCTGCAGGCGGTAACCGATCTGGAGCGTGGCGGTCTCGGAGAGCGCGTAGCCGATGCCCGCGCCGAACTGATAGGCGAAGGCGGTGTCAGTGTCGGAGAGTTCGGGCACCTCGAGCTGATTCGCCAACGCCGGCGGGACTGGCAGCCTATCTAACACCTCCCGCGCCAGCTGGCCCTGATCGTAGTACAGGTCGCTCTGGTCGATGCGGATGAGGCCGAGGCCGGCACCGACATAGGGGGTCCAGTCGCTGCCCGTCTCAATGTCGTACCAAATGTTCAGCATGGCGCCGAACTGCTCCCCCTTTCCGTTCGGGTGGAGGGGCACCTCAAACTCGCCAAGGGTCACTCCTGGAACGATGATGTTGGTGTTGGTGATCTGGGCGATGTCGGCCCTGGCCAGGAAGAGCTCGCCCTCGATGCGGATGGAGCTGTCGATGTGGTAGCCGAGCGTGGCGCCGAACTTGAAGCCGGTGTCGTGCTCCGTCGTCACTGTGGCGTCGATGCTGACCGGTTGTGGCAGAAACTGCGGTATCGGCCCAACGGTCGTGGTGGAGGTCGCGTCCGAATCGTCGATGAACATGAGGGGCATGTTCGCCCCAATGTACCAGCTGCCCTCCTGCGCCTGCGCGGCGCTTGCTCCACCGAATGCGAGGCACGCTGCCGTCGCCACTCCAACAAACCAGCGCGATCCGAAGCTGCTTCCCGTCATTTTCTGGTTCTCCCTGACGACGCCTCACCCGCCGATCTAGTCTAGGCTATTGCGAGACGAAGCACGGTGCAAACGTGTGCGGCAACTTCGACACCCTCGCGTTTCAAACGCGTCGGGATCCGCGTCCACCGCAAGCAGCGCGACGCCCGCCCACCATTTGCTCATCGGCCGGCATCGCGCTCGCGCGTGCTCTCATAGCCGGGGGGCAAGTAGCCGAATCGCTCCATTTGGGCGCGGTGACGCTCCACCACGCGGCGGACCTGTGCGTCGTCCAGCACTTCCCGCCAGCTGCCCACCTTGCCCGCACGGAAAAAGCGGTCCTGCGACGGGGTGCGCTCGATAAAGCCAGTGCGGTCTTCCTGCGCGCGCATTGAGCGGAAGGATGAGTGCCGCATCGCTCGCTCCAGGCGCTCTCGCGGCGGCTTGAGGCCGAGGAAGGCCACAATGGCGCGGAAGGTCGGGCCGGGCCGGCGGCTCATGTCTTCGTAGCGCACGACGTGGAGCTGCGGATGCGAGCTGGCGGTCCAACTCTCGACATGGGTGGACCAGTCGCTGTGATGCTCAGGCACCTGGTCTGCGACCGCGGGCGACCTAAAGCCCCTTGTCCCCATGAGTGTGATGATGTCGTCCGTCGGCTGGCCCAGGTGGTGGGCGTATGAGACGACCACGTCGAGCGGGTTGCGCACGACATAGATCGCCGCAGCCGTGAGTGACTGGGTAATCATGGGCACGCCGTCGGCCTCGACGAGGGCGTTGTGAGTCTTGACCATGACGGTATCGCGCGCGCTCTCGGCGATGAGTGCGTGCACACCGGGCCTAAGGCGCGCAAGGTCCTCCGCACCCAATGCCGCAGGTGGTCGGTGATCGAGGCGCCTGTACCAGTGCGCTTGGCTGTCGCCCGCCGTCAGCTCGGACATCCGGTTGATGTCGAAGGGCGTGCGCGCGTTCCGCAGCAGGTTGTGCAAGAAGGCGCGCAGCCACGTGTTGCCCGACTTGGGGTAGGAGGCGAGCCACAGGATCCCGCTCATGAATCAGCTCAGAGAGACCGACCGGTTGTTGCGCCGGCAATTCCCTCCCAGGTGGCCGCCGACACGCAGGCCCGGCGAAACCAAAGTCATCTTTCCTTCCCGCTCTAGCGCCTTGGCCCGGCGTTCGGTCCGCCGGAATCAGGCAAAAAAAGGGAGCGGCCGAAGCCGCTCCCCACATTCTTGACGACAGTGCTCGAGATTAGAAGTTGAGCATCGTCCCCAGAAGGACCTGAGTGAAGTCGTTCGCGCCGCTCTCGCCCGCGCCGATCTGCAGCCCGAGATCGATTCCCGGTCCGAGATTGTAGTTGGCGTTGAAGGCCACGATGTTGCTGTTGTTGGACTCGTTGTCGCCGTACTGAACGCCCAGCATCATGGGACCGTCGGTCCAGGACACGCCGATATCGGACATCGAGTTCGTAACACCGCCGATTTCCTGATCGTAAACGGCACCGCCTAGCGCGATCTGGTCGATGCTGATCGAGGCCCCGTAGCGCAAGCCCTCGGGATTCTGACCGCCGTCCTCGTTCGTGTAGCCCTCGTAGCTGACATTGGCGCTGAAGCTGCCGCCCATCACGTCAACCGTGTAGCTGAGGGCGGCAGAGACGCCCTCCGAGTTCTGGCCTGGGTCGTTAGTGGCCGTACCGCCATAGGAGTCCGTCGTATTCTCAGGCGCATAGCTCGCGGCAAGGGAGATGCCGTTAAAGCTCGGCGAGAAGTAGAGGACCTTGATCGCATCCTCGTTCATAATGGCGTTCGTCGTCCACATGCCGCCGATGCCGCCGAACCAGGGCGACTTGATGCCGCCGATAGGCACTGTCCCGCCCGGCGCCCAGACGACCGTCTGCTGCGCGGCGCCTTCGATTGCGCCGACGTGCAAGGCGCCAAAGCCGCCGCTAAAGGTGACTTCCTGCTCGTCGCTGTGTTCGTAGTCATTGGCAGCGAAGCGGACCCTGACGCCAACAGTGATGCCGTTGTCGAGGGTGGACGAGCCCGCGATCTGCATCTCCATGTTCTGCTGGATGACGTGGCCGCGATCATTCATGGCGCCGTCCATGTCTCGGGCGACGACAGCGGTGGTGTAATAGCCGCCCACGCCAACACTGATCGGCTCTGCCATCATCTCGTCTTGGGCGATCGCGACATTGCTGGCCAGCAGGCCAACGGCCGCGAGTGCCGTAGTTCCCAACAATACCTTCTTCATGCTTCGCGGTCGAGTTTCGGCTGGTGTTTCGATAGAGCAATGATACAATGAGATAATTCTTGCTCATGTGGTGGCGCTTCAAAATTGCCGTAAGCGCCACGCAAGCAGGTGGAGTCGAAGTGGAGCGTACTTCTGCGTGCTTGGTCGTTGGGAGCCTACATGAGACGACTCGGATTGCGCCGAATTGGGATACTTGACCGAGCGAGCATCGGACAGCTGGGGTGCCCCGCATGTCGCGAGGGCCCATTTAGGGGGACCGGTCAGGGCTGGGGGCAAGGCGGCCGGGTTGCGTCGGTCGGGAGGGGATCGGATACGACGCGGGGCGTGGTATTTTTGCCACAACGGCAGGAAAAACGGTCGTTTGGCAGATTTCTGTCATGATTTCGGTTGCGCGCGGAGAGGGGTTTGCCTCATTCTCCGGCACTAGTGGGTTGGGACCGGTCCAGCGAGGGGCGGTGTGAGACCCCGAAGGTTTGGACCTAACAAAAAGCATGGAGGATGGAAGCATGAAGAAGGATGCGGGCGCTCTTCGATCATGCCCCGATCGTAGCCCTGTCTACGCTGTGGTACGCTAAGTCGCCAATTCGCCACGGCTATCGTTCCTCCCTCCGTGTAGTTTCCGGCCCAACTCCGGACAGACGTACGCTGGAGTACGCGGCAGTTGGACGTCACTTGCTTGCGTGGCGCTTACGGGATGGTGTATCGTCTCCGGGCGTGATCGAGGCGTTCGGCCACGCGGCGATGGACGGGATCGAGGCTCCGGGCGCCGGCCCGCACGTTCCGGCAGATGCGGGTTGCCACCGGCCTTCTGACCATCCCCATCCCATGAACGGACGCCCTCACGCGGTGGTCAACGGGGTGGTGATTTTATGTCACAGTGCCGGGAGCGCACAATCTCCAAGCGGACCGTCGACGCGCTATTTGTCGACGATCAGGATGCCGTCTTTTGGGACCGGAACTTGCAAGGCTTCGGGGTGCGCGTCTACCCGTCCGGCCGCAAGGTCTACGTGGTCCAGACCCGGGGTCCGGGCGGCTCGAAGCGGGTCACGCTGGGCCGGCACGGGGACATCACCGCCGATGAGGCGCGCAAGAGTGCCGCCGGGATCATCGACAGGATCAAGACCGGGCAGGAGCCGGTGCCGGCCGAGCCCGAGAAGGAGACGGGCCCGACCGTAGCCGACCTTGCCGAGCGCTTCATGCGCGCGCATGTGGCGATCAACTGCAAGCCTGCGACCGCCGTGCGCTATGGGGGGCTGCTCAGGAACAGCATCCTGCCTGTGCTCGGCTCCATGCCGCTCGGCGCCGTGGAGCGTCGGCATGTGGCGGACCTTCATCACGCCCTTCGCGACCGGCCGAGCACGGCGAACAGGTCGGTCGACATCCTGAAGAAGATGTTCTCCCTGGCTGCGGTCTGGGGGCTTCACCCGCAGAACCGGAACCCGTGCCGGTCGGTGCGCAAGTACAAGGAGCGCAAGCCGCAGCGGTTCCTGAGCGCCGAGGAGTACCAGCGCCTGGGCAGGGTCCTGGACGAGGCCGAGGCCGAAGGCACGGCGTGGCGCCCCGCCATCGCCGCGCTCCGCCTGCTGATCCTGACCGGATGCCGGCGCAACGAGATCCTGTCGCTGCGCTGGGACGACGTGGACCGGTCCTCCGCAGAGTTGCGCCTCCGTGATGCGAAGACGGGAGGACGCATGGTGCCGCTGACGCCCACGGCGGCGGCGGTTCTGGACGCGATCCCGCGGATGCCGGGCAATCCGTGGGTGATCGCGGGGAAGAAGCCGGGCAAGCACCTGAGGAACGTCAACGACCTCTGGTATCGCCTGCGGGAGCAGTCCGACCTGGAGGACGTGCGCCTGCACGACCTGCGTCACAGTTGGGCCAGCAGGGCGCTGGCGCTGGGCGAGAGCTTGCCGATGATCGGCAGGCAGCTCGGCCACACGCAGGTGCAGACGACGGCGCGCTACGCCCATCTGGCGCAGGACACGGAGAGGGTCTCGGCGGCCAGGGTGGCGGGCAGCATCGAGGCCGACATCATGGTGCCGCGCGCGAAGGCTGCGTGATGCCCGGGGGATCGGCCAGGGAGGACGCTTCGCGTCATGGCTAAGCTGCACTACAGGTCGATCTCCAGGCGCATGGTCGATGCGCTGGAGGTCGAGAGGGAGACGATCTTCTGGGACCGGGAGCTTTCAGGCTTCGGTGTGCGCGTCTATGCGTCGGGCAAGAAGGTGTACATCGTTCAGGCCCGCGCCAAGGGAAAGTCGCGACGGGTCACGGTAGGTCGGCACGGGGTGTTGACGGCGGAGCAGGCGCGCCAGCGGGCGGCGCAGATGATCACGCGCATCAAGGCGGGGGAAGAGGTGAACCCGTCCGATTCCGAAGCGTCCAGGCCGGAGGGTCCGACGATCTCAGCGCTGGCGGATCGCTACCTGGCGGATCACGTGGCGGTCAGGTGCAAGCCGAATACGGTCGAGCTTTGCCGGCTCATGCTGAAGAACCATATCGTTCCCGCACTGGGGGACGTGCCGGTCCAGGCTCTTGAGCGCAAGCAGGTGGCCGACCTTCATTTCCGGCTGCGCGACCGTCCCGCGACGGCGAACCACGTGGTCGCCATCCTGTCGCGCATGTTCAATCGCGCTGAGGCGTGGGAACTGGTGCCTGAGGGGACCAATCCGTGCCGCTCGTTTCCGAAGTACAAGGCCCGCAAGCACGAGCGCTTTCTGACCGAAGAGGAGTTCCGGCGTCTTGGCCGCGTTCTGGCCGAGGCTGCCGACGAGGGCGGTGCATCGAAGTACGCGGTGGCGGCGCTGCGCCTTCTGATGCTGACGGGGTGCCGTCGCAGCGAGATACTGCGGCTTCGCTGGACCGACGTGGACCTCGAGGCGAAGGTCTTGCACCTCGCGGATTCAAAGACGGGTCCGCGGGCGGTGCCGCTGTCGCCGGCGGCGGCGCGGGTTCTGTCCGACCTGCCGCGCGTTGCGGACAATCCCTGGGTGATCGTGAGCAGGAAGCGCGGCTCGCACCTGCACAACCTCAGCGAGCCCTGGGATACCATCCGCCGCCGCGCCGGGCTTGAGGACGTGAGGCTTCACGATCTGCGGCACAGCTGGGCCAGCAGGGCGCTGGCGCTTGGCGAGAGCCTGCCGATGATCGGCCGGCTTCTCGGCCACACACAGGTCGAGACCACCGCACGGTACGCGCACCTGGCGCGGGATTCGGTGAAGGAGTCGGCGGCCAAGGTCGCAGCCAGCATCGGGGAGGACCTCTTCAAGCACCGCGAGGCGGACGGAGGCCATCTTCAACAGGCAGGCTCCTGAGCCGAGAGCATTGACGCTCATGCGCTGGTGCCCCGGCCATCCGGTTCCGGTTTGACGTTGGAGGCGCGCATGCACACCACCAGTCTTCTCAAGCTCGGCGGCTCGGTCATGCCGACGGTGCCCGCGCCGCTTCCCGATCTTCTTGAGCTGCGGCCCGGCGCCCAGGTCGTCGTCGACATCAAGGACTGTCGCCCGGTCGTCGAGCCCAGGACGCGCCCGGTCTACTCGCTCGAAGGCTTCTGGCACGATGCGACGAGACCGCCGAAGACCGCGCTTGGCTCGACGCCAATCCTGCCGGCGAAGAGTTGCCGTGATCGGCCCGGAGTAGCGTGGGTGCCCGCAGGCGGTCTAAACCGCCGATCCTTATGTAGCATGCACGGCAACGGCGACGCTCCCGAGATCGCCTCTGCGCTCAGCGCCGATGTGGATATCAGTGCGCGGCGCCGTCGGTACTGGCGAACACCGAGTGCGTCGTGTCGAACCCGGCATTCCTCGACAACGCAGGCGTGTACGTCCCCGGTCCTGGCCTTTCGCGTCCCCTGTCGTCCGCACCGCGCCCGTCGATGAACAGCGCCGAGATCGTCAAGAGACTGAAGCGGGAGGGCTGGGTGATCCATCGCGTTCGCGGAAGCCATCACCAATTCTCGCATCCCGAGAGGGCCGGTCTCGTGACGGTGCCTCATCCGAGAAGGGACCTGCCGATCGGGACGGCCCGAAACATCTACCGGCAAGCCGGATGGAACTGGAGTGAACGCGAATGAGATTCCCTATCGTCATCCACAAGGATCCGGACAGCAGCTACGGTGTGACGGTACCGGACCTTCCCGGCTGCTTCTCTGCCGGCGACACGATCGAGCAGGCGATCGACTGCGCCCATGAGGCCATCATGCTGCACATCGAGGGTCTGCTCATGCAGGGCGCGTCGATTCCGATTCGAGCACCACTGGAAGTCCACCGCACGGATGAGAATCTTGCCGACGGTATCTTTGCGGTCGTGGCCGTCGATCTATCGAAGCTGGCCGGAAAGCCGAAGCGGGTAAGTATTGCGATGCCCTCGCATTTGCTAGCGATCATAGACGAAGCCGCGTCGCGTGAGGGTGAATCACGCTCCGGACTGATCGCGCGCGCCGCGCTCCGGTTCTTGGAGCGGCAAGCCGGCGAGCAGTGAGCGCTGATGTGTGCGCTTGGCTCGCGTCGTCCGTGACTCCCGTCGTGCCGCGGTTACAGGAATGGCCATGCTTGCCCGTTCCGTGCGGTAGGACACGAACTGCCGTCTGACGACGCCGGTGCTTCAACCTGGAGCCTCGCGCCTCTGACCGGCAAGCTTGTTCGCGTGCGCGACCGACTGGGGCGTGCATCCAACGATGACTACGTTCGCAGTTCGCGAGATTACCGGTCGTCCGCGCAACCTGATCGATCCGAGAACCGCCGGCGGCCGCTGTCGGAGCAAGTCTGCCGGTAACTGCGCTGGCCGTCCGCAAGTTGGCCGCGCCTGATCCCGATTCAGCGCGGATCGCCACACTTGCCTTTGCTCCCGCGATGCATCTGTAAACAGCCGGCGCGCACGAATGGCAGTATCGGTTGGCGCAAGCTGGTATATGCTCAGAATACCGTCCAACGACCACAGGAAATCGGCCATGGCTGCGAGTGAGATCGACGAGTCCACATTGACCAAGGGGCAGCTGAGAAAAATCCGCGCACTGAGAAAATCACTGGGCGACGAGATCGCAGACCGCGCCTTCCTCGAATGGCTGGCGTCGCAGCCGGCGGCGAGGGCCGAGCCCGACGGGAACGCCACCATGATCGTGGACACTCTCTGGCCAATGGTTCAGCAGGGTACGCTCTCGCTCCCGCGCGGCGGATATCTGATCCGGCGCGGACGCGGCCGGATCATCGTTGAGCTCGCGAAGCCGTAGCGGACGCGCGAGGCAGAGTGTCGGTCGCCGCGCGCTCCGACTGAGGGTATCCGCACCACGGTGACGTCATGAGCGAGCCGGCGAGCGGCGAGACGCTGGAGTTCTCTGTCACCAACGATTTGCGCGGCATCAGCAGCGCTGCCGCCAGGATCGACGCGTTTTGCGCGGCGCACGATCTGGCGAGCGCCATTTCCTTCGACGTCACATTGGCGGTCGACGAGCTGCTGACCAACGCGATCGGCTACGGCTACGACGACGACGGGGAGCACCGGATCGATACCGCGCTCCGCCTCGAGGGCGGCACGCTCACCGTGGAGATCGCGGACGAGGGCAAGGCGTTCGATCCGCTGCAGGACCCGGAGCCGGACTTCTCGGCTCCGGCGGAGGAGCGCGCCAGGGGCGGCCTCGGCATCTACCTCGTTCGCAAGACGATGGACACGGTGGAGTACCGGCGGGAGAACGGCCGCAACGTGGTGACGCTGACTATTGACGCGAGGCCGAGGCCGATCGTGTCCCGAGCCGTGGTGTAAGAGCCTGACGCCGATCGCGGTAACCGGCG
>JAPPNV010000398.1 GCA_028818565.1 Rhodospirillales bacterium
AACGAAAATCCGGCCCTGATGGGGCCTCGACGTCTTACTTTAACCGCTTACGGACGACGACATCGACGAGCAGAACGAGACGTTTACGGTGAGGTTGTCGAGCCCCAAGAACGCGAAGCTGGGCGACGCGACGGGGACGGGAACAATCATCGACGATGACGACGCCACACCGCCTCCGCCGAACGACTTGCCGACGGTCGGAATCCTAGTGGATCCGAATGTGGTCGAAGGTCGTTATATGACGTTTTACGTGTTGCTGTCGAAGAGCAGCGACCGGCAGGTTTCGGTCCAATACAGGACATCGAGCGGGACCGCGCAGAGTGGGACGGATTTCACGGCAACGAAGGGTTTGCTGACGTTTCCGGCGGGTGATACGGGCCGGTCGGTGTTCGTGGAAACGAAGCGCGACCGGGTGGCTGAGGGGAACGAGACGTTCACGTTGACGTTGTCGAACCCGATACACGCGACGCTGGGCGACGCGACCGCGACAGGCACGATCACCGAGGCGGACACCGATGTCGACGGGTCGCCGTTTGTCGCGGTTACAGCATCAACGAACGCCGTTGAGGGCAAGTCCGTCACGTTCACCGTGCGCCTGACGGCTCCCAGCAAGAAGCAGGTGACAGTCCAATACGAGACCCAGGAACGCAAATGCGCGATTGTCAACGGCGAGGCTCGCGGATGCAGCGCGGCCAAGGGCGGGGTCGACTACGTTGAGACGTCAGGAACTCTGACGTTTTCTCCGCACGAAACCCAGAAGACGGTGAGCGTGCCGACAATTGATGATGCTGAGCACGAGGGTAAGGAGTATCTCAGCCTGAAGCTGTCTAACCCGACGAACGCCGCGTTTCGCACGTTACGGGTCGGCTATGGTGACAAACGCGTAGAGGCCAGAATTAACGACAATGACGACCCTCCACCGGCACCCGTGGTGTCGTTCGCGTCGGAGGCGTCGAGCGCGCAAGAGGATACGGGCACGCACAACGTGGCGATCAACCTGTCGCGAGCGCCGACCGTTGACATCACTTTGAACTATAGGTCGGGCGGGACGGCGAGTTCCGCTTTTGACTATGGTCTTTTACCCCCAACGATATCGGTGCCGTCGGGCGCGACGTCGGTGAACATCCCGGTGAGGATCATCGACGACAGCGTGGAGGACGGCGGAGAGACCATCGTCCTGATACTGACCGCGGGCAAAGGCTACACGGTGGGCTCGAGCGACCGACACACGCTGACAATCCAGAACCACGAAACGGTAGTCCCAACCGTCATGATCGCCCGCAAGGCAGGCGCGGCGTCCGCGATATCGGAAGGCGGCACGGCGGCGTTCACGGTGACGACGGATCAAGCCCCGTCCTCGCCGCTTACTGTGAGCCTTGAGGTGTCGGAAACACAGGGCAGCGACTTCGTGGCCGCTGGCGACGAAGGTACGCAGACCGTCACCGTTCCCGCCGACGGGACCGAGGCGACTTTCGAGGTGGCGACGGTCGGCGACACGACTGACGAGCCGGACGGCTCGGTCACGGTGACGCTGGCTGCCGCCAGCGGCTACAGGGTCTCCGCCACCGAGGACTCGGCCACCGTGGCAGTGCAGGATGACGATCCGCCGCCGGCCGCACAGCCGCTGACGGTCACTCTGGCGGCGGAGCGGGACACGATCGCGGAGGCTAACGGCGAGACGAAGTTCACCGTGAGCCTGAGCCGGGCGCTGGAGTCCGGGGAGTCGGCGGTGGTGCCGTTCACGGTGACGGGAGCGCGGGCGCACCGCCACTGGAGCATCCGGTTCCGGCCGGGAGACAACGGGCCGGGGGTCAGACGTACGGCCGCGGGGCATGACTCGGCGGTAACCTTCACGGAGGGCGGCCGCGTGGCGACGCTCGTACTCATCGCGCGTCCCAACGACGACGCTGGGGACCGCACCGTCGGGATTGCCTTTGGCTCGGGCGAACGCGCGCCGAGCGCAGCCGGGGTGGTGGGCGGTATCACGCCCATGGGCTCACCACTTGCAGTAACGATTGCGGACGATGAGCCGCTCACCGTGGCGCTCGGGGCGGCGAGGAAAAGGATTGCGGAGGCGAACGGCGAGACGAAGTTCACCGTGAGCCTGAGTCGGGCGCTCCGGGCCGGAGAAACGGCAACGGTGCCGTTTACGATCACGGGGGGTAGAGCCCACGCCCACTGGAACATCCGGTTCCGGCCGGGGGACAACGGGCCGGGGGTCAAGCGTACGGCCACGGGGCATGACTCGGTGGTGACCTTCACCGAGGGTGGCCAGGTGGCGACGCTGGTGTTGATCGCGCGCCCTAACGACGACAACGGCGATCGCATGATCGGGGTTGCCTTTGGCACGGGCGAGCGTGCGCCGAGGGCGACCGGGGTGGCGGGCGGCATTACGCCTGTGGGCTCACCACTTGCAGTGACGATTGTCGATGACGATGCGTTGTCCGAGCCGACTCTCACCGTGGCCGACGCGCGTAGCAAGGAGAAGAGGGGCTTTATTCGGTTCACGATTCGGCGGTCGGAGCCTGCGGGGCATGCAGTGCGGGTGCATGCCGAAACCCGAGAGTCGACGCCGGTGTCGGCGCGATCAGGAAGTGACTACACGTCGGGCAGCTTCGATGTGAGGTTCGGCCCGGGGGAGACGCTGAAGCATGTCCGGGTCGCGCTCCACGACGACTCCCACGACGAGGATCCGGAGACGTTCGAACTAGTGCTGTCGGACGCGCGTGGCGCGGCTATTGCCGACGGGGTTGCTGTGGGGACCATCGTGAACTCGGACCCGCTGCCGGCGGCGTGGCTGAAGCGCTTTGGGCGCACGGTGGCGGAGCAGGCGCTCGATGGCATCACGGGCCGGATGGTGGCGCCGCGCACGGAGGGCTTCGAGGCCACGCTCGCCGGGCAGGCGCTCGGCTTCGGTCCGGCCGGCGCTCTGCTAGCCGACAACAAACTGGCACCGGCGATGGCCAAGATCGCGCGGGGCTTCGACCGGGCGGCGGACGGGATAGGCGGCACCGACCCGGTCGGCAACGGCTTCGGCACATCGCCGGAGCAGTTCCGCACCATGACGGCGGGCGAGGCACTGCTCGGATCCAGCTTCTCGCTGACCGGCGGGAAGGACGGCGCGGGCGGCAGCCTCGCCTTCTGGGGTCGGGCCTCGCAGGGCAACTTCGACGGCGCCGAGCGTGGCGACGGCACCGACATCACCCTCGACGGCACGGTGACCACCGGCATGCTGGGCGCGGACTACGCCAGGGGCAACTGGCTCATCGGGCTTGCGCTGACGCAGAGCACGTCCGAGGGCAAGTATGCCAGCGAGGGCGATCCCGGCTGTCCCGCAGCGGACGACGGTACGGTGCCGGCGTTGTGCGACCATGCGGTGCGCGCCGGCGACGGCGATGTGGAGGCGTCGCTGGCGGCGGCGATCCCCTATGCGGCGTTGCGGGCATCGGAGCGTCTGAAGCTCTGGGGCGCGGCGGGCTACGGCACCGGCGAGGTGACGCTGAAGACGATGGGGGAAAGCTACAAGGCGGACACGAGCTGGACCATGGCGGCGGCGGGCGTGCGGGGCGACCTGCTCGAAGCCCCGCAGGAAGGCTCCGGCCCCGCATTGGCGCTCACGTCCGATGCGCTCTGGGCGCGGACCTCGTCGGACAAGACCGGCGAGCTGGCGGCGACGGACTCCGACGTGACCCGGCTGCGGCTGGGCCTGGAGGGCAGCTACCGCATCGCCATGGAGGGCGACAGCCATCTCACGCCGAAGCTTGAGGTCGGCGCCCGCCATGACGGCGGCGACGCCGAGACCGGCTTCGGGGTCGAGGTGGGCGGCGGCATTGCCTGGGTCGATCCTTCGCTGGGTCTCTCGCTCGACGTCTCGGGCCGCACGCTGCTGGCGCACGAGAACGACGATCTGAAGGACCGGGGGTTCTCGGCGGCGCTGGGCTTCGATCCCGCTCCGGCGACGCAGCGGGGGCCGTCCTTCAGCCTCCGCCAGGACTTCGGCGGGCAGGCGCAGGGCGGTCTCGACGCGCTGTTCGCGAATGCCTCGCTGGAGGACCGCACGGGCAGCGAGGCCGCGTCGCGCTGGGCGATGGAGGCGGCATACGGCTTGCCCGTCTTCGGGGACCGCTTCACCGGAAGTCCGCATGTCGGGCTGGGGCTCGCCACCGGCGCGCGCGACTACAGCCTCGGCTGGCGGTTGACGCCGGAGGCCGCGACCGCGCCCGACCTGTCGTTCGGTGTCAGGGCGACCCGCCGGGAGAGCGATACGGCCGAGGCGGAGCACACCGTCGGGTTCGAGGTCAATGCTCGCTGGTGAGCGTCGCCTGACACATGGCGCGGCGGGTAAGCGGATGGGATGCCGTGCGCGCGTGGCGGTTCATCCGGGAGAGGAAGGCGTATCGCAATGCGCGGACTGGAATGGTCGAGCAGGCGGGGGACGACCGACAACGGCACGCCGTTCATCGCCGCCTCGCTCGCATGCGTTCCCTCCGATCCGGGCCGTAGTCTTAGCCTCGGGGATTCTCCGGTGGTGGGGTGATGGATGGGATGGAGGAATTTGGCGAATCGGCTTCGCTACGCCGCAACACGGATCGCCGGGGATTCCGTCTCCGCACCGCCGACGGGTTTCTGGCGCCGATAGCCGAAATGCGGCGAAACTGCATAACAGATGCGCTTTGCTTCGTTGCGTTACCATTGAATCCGCTTTCGGCTTGATCGCGGATCAGATTGGGAGATGAATTAAGCGTTGTTATATAGCAAGTTAAGGCAATAGCCTCTCTTCCCGACAGCAAGACCGGCCCGCGCACGGTCTCGCTCTCGCCCGAGGCGGCGCAGGTTCTGGCGTCGATCGAGCGCCTGCCCGGCAATCCCTGGGTGATCCCCGGCGCCCGGCCCGGCGCCCGGCTTTCCAGCCTGTTCGAGCCCTGGCGCAAAGTGCGCGCCCGCGCGGGCCTCGACGACGTGCGCATCCACGACCTGCGTCACTCCTACGCGTCGCGCGCGCTGGCCTTGGGCGAGAGCCTGCCGGTGATCGCCAAGCTCCTCGGCCACGCCCAGATCCAGACCACCGCACGCTACACACATCTCGCGAGAGAGTCCGTGCGAGAGGCTGCGACACGCGTGGCCGAAGGTATCGCCGAGGATATGTTTCCCGCCCTTCCCGGCCACCGATTCTGCCCGAATGCGGGGACGGACGCGCGCGTGCGAGCCACCCGGGAGTCCGTCCGCTAGGGCGTTATCCGACCACACCGAATCACCTTGACCCGAACGACACCCACCTCCCCCTGTCCCCCTCCCTGGTTAATATTTCCCTCAGGCGCCGCGCGCCGTGGCGGACAAGCCGTCTGCCAGTAAGGGGACCGGGCTGCGAAGCAGCCCGGAGCGCGCGACTGCGCGCCGCGCCGAATGGCGCGTAGGCAAGCGAACGGAGTGAGCGCCCGCCGTAGAGGGTTATGATAAAGCGGCGGCGGCGGCGGAGGCGATGCTCCCGAGGCGCCGTGACGAAACGAACGGGTTGACGGCGCGGCGAAGGAGCGCTAATGGCTTGGGTACGCCGCTGGTTGCTCGGGGATGATCCGGGCAAGTTGAATTAGGCGATGCGATGGCTATGGACAGCGTCCGACTCGTGCTGGTAAACTGGCCATCGCAGTCCACAAACGAGGCCTCCCGAGACGAGGCCTCTTCATTAATGTAAAGCGATTTTTGAAAGCGGGCGATTTGGACGACAGGCGGTGTTAGCACCGCTCAACCGATCGTCGCCGATGCGTGTATCCGGCGTGTGCGTCCGGAGCCGCCGATCACGTGGAAAGCGAGGGTGAGAGCCGCTTGGGGCTTTGTCCGGCTCGCGGAGTGCGCGATTGTCTGCCACTCATTCATCCGCCCGGCGGTGCCCGCCCTCCTTCTGACCGCATCATCTGGATAACACCCGGAGAAGGACGAATAAAATGCCCCGTCACGCAAAATACATGCCGGGTTACGCATAGAGGTAATGTCGGGTAAAGAGCGTCGAGTGGATGTCGGACAGGGGCACTACGCCGTCATCAAGGAGAGACCTAGTGGGCCGAGCCCGTGAAGAACAAACAGGGTTGAGAGGGCCGGACAGACGAGGTCGGGTGTCGTTATGCGAGGGCCGGGAGAGCCCGTTGCGGCCGATGTCCGGCGCGCGGTCCGCTGCGCCGGATTTGACAGGTCAGGGCCGTGTGCTAACATATTAGTGTGCAAGTCAGGCCGGTTCAGGCGGCTCGGGCCGAAGGAGAGGCGCGAGCGGGCATCGTCCCGCGATCGTCCGCCACAGGACGGCTGGAATCCCTGGAGCATTTCGAGGGGACGCTGGCCAACCGGGTGTATCTGAGCCTGCGCAACGCCATCGTCGGGCTCCGCTACGCGCCTGGAGAGGTGCTGCGCAAGGCGGAGGTCTGCGAGGCGCTGGGTGTGTCGCGCTCTCCGGTATCGGCGGCCGTTGCGCGCCTCGCTGGCGATGGCCTCGTCGACGTGCATCCCCAGGCCGGGACCTACGTGTCCCGGATCTCGATGGCGGAGATACGGGAGGGAGCCTTCATCCGTGAGGCCCTGGAGCTTGCCGCGATCGAGCATGTCGCCCGCAGCGCCACCGACGAGCAGATCGGGCTGCTCAAGCGCAACTTGAGAATTCAGCGCGTGATGCTGGACGAGGACGACCGGACGGGATTCTACGAGCACGACGCGCAGATGCACGAGCTGCTGCTCTCCTTCACCGGCTACCGCCGGCTCGGCCGGATCTCCGAGAGCGTCCGCGCCCAGCTCGATCGCGCGCGTCAGCTCCTGCTGCCTGCACCGGGACGCCTTCAGGAAGCCTATCTCGAGCACGAAGCCGTCGTCCGCGCCCTCGAGGCGCGCGATGCGGCGCGTGCTCGCGATGCGCTGCGCCACCACCTGGGTCAGCTCGTCACCATGTTGACGACGTTTGCCACCAGGGAGCCGGCGCTGTTTCACTCCGATCCTTGAACCTCACTCGACCAAGGGAGAAGCCGATGAACATCACCTCACTATGCAAGAAGGCGGTCCTCGCGCCGCTTGCGGGCGTCGCCGCGCTCGGCCTCGTTGCCGGGACGGCTCAGGCGGCCGGAGAGTTCGAGGGCGTGGAGGTCAACATCATGACCTTCACCGGCCCGCAGATCGCCGAGCCGCTGCAGCGCCGCGCACCCGACTTCAACGCCATGACCGGCGCACAGATCAACATCGTCACGGTGCCGTTCTCCGACCTCTACACCAAGGTGCTGACGGACTGGGCATCGGGCACCAACTCCATCGACGCGGCGGTGTTCGCGCCGCAGTGGGGCGTGGACTACATCGTGCCAGGCTACATGGAGAACCTGAGCGCGCGCGTCGCGGCGGATGAGAATCTCCAGGAAGACGACATCGCGCAGTTCTTCCGCGAGTTCTCGCAGAAGTTCGCCGGCGATACCTACATGCTCACCCTCGATGGCGACTTCCAGATGGTCTACTACCGCTCCGACGTGTTCGCCGACGCGGGCATCGCGGCGCCGGAGACCTGGCAGGACTACGTCGCTGCCGCCGAGGCCACCCACGGCCAGGACATGAACGGTGACGGGACGCCGGACTACGGCTCCTGCATCTCCAAGAAGCGCAGCGCGCAGGCCTACTGGATGATCCTCTCGATCGCCGGTGGGTACCTGCAGTCGCAGGGGACCTCGCAGGGCATCTTCTTCGACACCGAGACCATGGCGCCGCTGGTCAACAACGAGGCGTTCGCCGCAGCGCTCGACATCTACACCGCAACGACCGCCTTCGGCCCGCCGGACGAGATCAACCTCGACGTGGGCGACACGCGGAGCCTGTTCACCTCCGGCCGCTGCGCGCTCACCATCGACTGGGGCGACATCGGCACGCTCGCCATCGACCCGGACACCTCGCAGGTGATCGACAAGGTGGGCTCGATCATGCTCCCCGGCTCGACGTCGGTGCTCGACCGCGCCACCGGCGCGCTCGTGCCCTGCGACGCCGAGACCTGCCCCCACGCCATCAACGGGGTCAACCGCGCGCCCTTCGCCGCCTTCGGCGGCTGGTCCGGCGGCATCAACGCCAATGCCGACGACAAGGTGAAGGATGCGGCCTACGCCTTCTTCTCCCACATGTCGCAGCCGGCGCAGTCCAACGAGGACGTGACCATCGGCATCACCGGCTTCAACCCCTATCGCCTGTCGCAGTTCGGCGACCTGTCGCTGTGGGTGAAGGCGGGGATGAGCGAGACCGCCGCGAAGGACTATCTCGGCGCGATTCAGGCCAGCCTGGACAGCCCGAACATGGTTCTCGATCTGCGTATCCCGCAGAACCAGGCCTATCAGCAGGTGGTGCTCGACAACGCCATCTCCCGGCTCGCCGCAGGCGAGATCGACAAGGCCACGGCGATGCAGGCCATCGAAGACGGCTGGAACGAGCTTAACGAAGAGAACGGCGTCGACGATCAGCTCGCCGCCTATCGCGCCACGCTCGGCCTCTAGGCATCAGTATCTGCCGGCTCCGGCACGTGCGGCGGCACCCCACCGCGCTTGCCGGAGCCACTCTTTCGTACTGAGGCGTTCCAGCGTTGGCCTATCTGGAGGCCCGTGATCGCCGCGACCGGGTCGCGGAGTGGGTCGACCGCAACGCCGGCAAGGTGTTCATCCTGCCGGCAGTGCTTACGCTGCTGGCGTTCTCGCTGTTTCCGCTGCTGGTTTCCGCCTACCTCACGCTGACCAAGCTGAAATTCGCCGCCGGCGGCTTCACGCTCAGGTATGTCGAGTGGTTGAATTTCAAGAAGCTGATCTTCGGCTCCCAGCAATATCACCTGCTGGGAACGTTCGATGTCTTCGGAATCGTTGACTGGTTGATCCTGGGCGCGATCTTTGCGCTCCTGCTGTTCTTCTTCGTTCGCTACCTGATCCGGCCGGGCACGACGGTGGTCGGCGTCGTCGGCCGCTCCGTCGCCTTCGTCGTCGCCGGCGCGCTGGCCCTTCTCCTGGTGGCCACCCTGGGGGGCGGCTTCCCCGGCTCACTGGTGGTGACGCTCTTTTACGTCTTCGCCGGCGTCTCGGTCCAGTTCGCCCTGGCGCTCGGCCTCGCCGTCCTCTGCGCGCAGAATATCTATGGGCGGAATCTGTTCCGGGTCGTCTTCTTCCTGCCGATCATGGTGACGCCCGTCGGCATCGCCTACATGTTCCGCATGCTCGCCGACACGCACAAGGGGCCGTTCGCCGATATCTGGACGTGGCTCGGTCTCGCGGATTTCTCCTGGGCGGCGGACCCGTGGACCGCGCGCATCGTGGTGCTCATCGGCGATACCTGGCAATGGACGCCGTTCATGTTCATCGTGCTGCTCGCCGCCATCGAGAACCAGCCGCGCGACCAGCTGGAGGCGGCGCGCATCGACGGCGCCGGCGGCTGGCAGATATTCCGCGACATCACCTGGCCCGCGATCGCACCGGTGGCCGCGACCATCGTGCTGATCCGCCTGATCGAGGCCTACAAGATCATCGACCTGCCCAACGTGCTCACCAGCGGCGGCCCGGGCATCGCCACCGAATCCCTCACGCTGCATGCCTTCGTCGCGTGGCGCACGCAGGATCTCGGCGGCTCGGCGGCGGTGGGCTACATGCTGCTCTTCGTGGCCACCGTCACCTGCCTCTCGTTCTTCAACTTCGCGGGCCGAAGGACTCGCAGGACCGAGCTGTGAACATTCCCGAGCGCACCCTGCTGCGGCGTCTCTTCCTGCCGTACGACATCACCTCGATGGCGCCCGCCACCAAGGTGCTGGTCTACACGCTTCTTGTGCTCTGGCTCCTGGTGGTGCTGTTCCCGCTCTACTGGCTGTTCATCACGTCGTTCAAGCTGCCGATCCAGGTCAACGACGGGCCCGACTTCATTCCCTTCATCGACTTCGAGCCCTCGATGCACGCCTGGCACTACATCCTCTTCGAGCTCGGCAACGACACGCTGCGCCCATACATAAACTCGGTCATCGTCGCCTTCTGCGCCACGGTGTTCTGCGTCCTGATCGGATCGTTCGCGGCCTACGCGCTGGTGCGGATTCAGTACCGGGTCAAGATCGGTAACGTCCTCGCCTTCCTGGCTCTTCTGGGACTCACCGTCTTCACGGTCACGAGTCTCGGTGCTCCGCTGTTCGCCGCCGCGCCTGTGGCGATCATCCTCTTCGTCTTCTTCGTGGCCGCCGTCGGGCGCTACTTCAGGCGCGCGCTCGGCAACGACGACATTCTGTTCTGGATCATCTCCAACCGGATTCTGCCGCCGGTGGTTGTGGTGCTGCCGGTCTACCTCATGTTCCAGCGGATCGGCCTTCTCGATACGCACATCGCGCTGATCGCCACCTACACCGCGGTCAACCTGCCCATCGTCGTCTGGCTGATGCGCGACTTCTTCGCCGGCATCCCGCTGGACCTGGAGGAGAGCGCCCAGATCGACGGCGCCTCGCGGCTCCGCATCTTCTTCACCATCGTGCTGCCGCTCGCGCGGCCGGGGCTGGCGGCGACCTCGCTCCTCATCCTCATCCTGGCCTGGAACGAGTACCTGCTCGCGCTCTTCATCTCGACGGCGGACGCGCAGACCATGCCGATGCTCGTGGCCGCGCAGAACGCGACGCGCGGGCCGCAGTGGTGGTACATGTCCGTTCTGATCGTCATCATGATTGCGCCCATCGTGCTCACGGCATTCCTTCTCCAACGTCATATCGCGCGCGGGCTGCTGGTCGGCGCGATCAAGGGTTAGAGGACTGGAGCCCGGCCATGCGCGTCCGAATGATCGATGTGCGCAAGTCCTTCGGTCAGAACGAGGTGGTCAAGAACCTGAGCCTCGATATCGCCGACGGCGAGTTTCTGGTCCTTCTCGGCGAATCCGGGTGCGGCAAGACCACGGCGCTCCGCATGGTGGCAGGGCTCGAGACCGTGAGCGGCGGCACCATCGAGATCGGCGACCAGGACGTCACCAACGTGCTGCCCAAGTATCGCAACGTCGCGATGGTCTTTCAGTCCTACGCGCTCTATCCGCACATGACGGTCGCCAAGAACATCGGCTATCCGCTGAAGCTGCGCGGCACGCCGGCGGCCGAACTCGACGCGGCGGTGCGCGCTGCGGCCGAGAAGGTGCATCTGGAAGACCTGCTGCACCGCTACCCGCGCCAGCTCTCCGGCGGCCAGCGCCAGCGGGTGGCGTTGGCCCGCGCCATGGTGCGCACGCCATCGGCGTTCCTCATGGACGAGCCGCTCTCCAACCTCGACGCCAAGCTGCGCATCGCCATGCGTGTCGAGCTCAAGCGCCTGCAGTCCGAGCTCGGCGTGACCACCATCTATGTGACCCACGACCAGGTGGAAGCGATGACGCTGGCGCACCGGGTCGCGGTGATGGACGAAGGGGTGCTTCAGCAGGTCGCGCCGCCCAAGGAAATCTACGACGACCCCGCCAACCTCTTCGTCGCCCGCTTCATCGGCGCGCCCGCCATGAACATCGTCAAGGGCACGGTGGAGGACGGCACCTTCGCGGTGCCGGACGGCGCCGTGTCGCTCGGCAGCATCGCGGCTCGCGGTGACGTTTATCTCGGCTTCCGGCCCGAGGACGCGACGCTTGCGCCCGCGGACGAGGCCATGCTGCGGGCGCGCATTTATTCCACCGAGATGACCGGCAACGAGACCATCGTGACCTGCGAGATGAACGGGGAGCAGGTCGTGGTCCGCGCCGACAAGGACTACGAAGGCACGCTGGATGCGGCGGTCGGCATCGATCTCGATCCCGGCAAGGCGAGGCTCTTCGATTGCGACAACGGCAGGAGAATTAGGCGGTGAATGCTAGCGATACTGTTGCGCTGAGCGGGCGCACGGCCCGGCCCCTCGACGTGACCCGGCTCGGCTTCGGCGGCGCGCCGCTGGGCAATCTCTACCGCGGAATCTCGGAGGAGGATGCGCAGGCTACTTTGAGCGCGGCCTTCGAGAGCGGCATCACGCTGTTCGATACCGCGCCGTACTACGGCCTCGGGCGCTCCGAGGAACGCTTCGGCATCGCCATCGCGCGCCACGGCCGCGAAGACATCGTGCTCTCGACCAAGATCGGCCGGCTGCTGGTCGACGGCCCCGTGGACGAGACGACGAAGCAGCTCTTCGTGGACCCGCCGGAGAGGCAGCCGGTGTACGACTACAGCTACGACGGCGTGATGCGCAGTCACGAGGCGAGCCTCGAACGGATCGGGGTAGACGCCATCGACATCCTGCTCGTTCATGACGTCGACGTATGGACCCACGGCAGCCAGGCCGCGGCGGATGAGAGAGTGCGCGAGCTATTCGACGACGGCGGCTACCGCGCGCTGGAGGAGCTCAAGGCTGCAGGCCGCATTGCGGCCTTCGGCGCGGGCCTCAACGAGTGGCAGGCCTGCGAGGCGCTGCTCGGCCA
>JAPPNV010000428.1 GCA_028818565.1 Rhodospirillales bacterium
CCCCCCGCGCCGCAAAACCGTCGAATAAGCGCGCTTCTTCACCGGCGTCAACAGCAGGTCGCGCCCTCCGGTGAAGAAGTAGCGGAGGATGCCCGTATCGAGCATCTCGCCGAACGTCTGGGCGCCGGAGCGCTCGATGAAGCTGCGGTCGTACTCGGCGATGATCTGCGGGGCTGGCGCAAGGGAGCCGGCACGGACCTGACCCGCCGCGAGCATGGCGGCCACGGCAAGCGCTGCGAGGACTATTCTCATCGTAGGGTCTCCCATTCATTTGTGGATATACGCATCGTGCTACGTGCCGGTCGCACGTCGGCGCGAAGCGTTGTCAAGCCAGGCTTTACTCGACCAGACTGGGTGACGCCTTCCTCGCACCTGCGGCCTTTCAATTGCCCACATTGTCGATTCGCAGTGTTGCACCGAGGGCGTTGTCGCTCATGCAAGAGAGCCCGCGCCGCACCGGGCCGTCGGCATCGTGGTCGTGCCGATCGAGCCGATGGCGAATTTTCCCCGCCGCGCCCGGCTCTTCGGTCGAATAGCGTCCAGCTGGGCCTCGCACACGGTCCGCATCGGGCGTTGTCGCGTGCCGGCATTCCCGTTGGTCGCGAGAGGTCAACGCAGACCCCGCGATGACGGGCATCCTGCCACTGGCCGCTCGACCGCCGGTTGGTTGGGTTGCGGCGCATCAGGATGAGAACGTGATCGCCAGAAGAGCCGAGCGAAGAGGTGGGTCGGCGTCCGGGTCGTGCGGCCCGCGCTCGCAGCGCAGTGCCGAGATCCCGCCCGGCAGCGATACGGACCCGCCGGCTCGGATGGAGAAACCCTGGAAGTAGGCGCGGCGGTAGCTGGTCTGCGAGCTGCCCTCGTCCTTGCAGTGGAAAAGGAAGCCATGACGCGCCTTCCCTCGACGAAAGCGAGAACACTCAACTGGTCTCCTGCTTCATGAAATGCAGCTACCGATTTCACCAACGTGACTGGCGAATGGGCAGACCGGACTTTGGAGAGACAACTCGCTGTGCCCTCCGCTGCTTGGTGCACATACCGTCGGGTACAACTATGAACAATTTTACGTGTTTTGTATGTATAGTTTGAGGATAATATAGTAGTGTTTTAGAGTTTATCGGCACGATTGTGTAAACGGTGCGGGCGCATCACCCTTGACTGGTAGGGCGTCGGATTGGCGATGTGAGAGCACCGGTTCGGGGCATCGGCGTTGCCTGGCGAACGAACCGACCCTCGTTCGGATCGAGCACGGCATGCGCGATGGCCGGTAACCGATCCGATCGCCGGGGCGCTGGACACAGCCCGGCTCTCGGTTCCCAACACAAGCGGCCGAGGACTCCCCAGCTATAGAGCGCATCATCGTTGAGGTCTCTCAACTCGGACGCGACGGCCTCAACTCGGACGCGACGGCCACACCCGGGCAAGCCAGAGAACCGGAAACTCCGCCCTCCAGCCCATAGACCGACCCAACCCTTCCGGGGAGGCAGTTCGCTATGCTCCCGCCGCGCGGTGTACGTACCAACGGGCATCAGTGTCGACATTTGTATGTATTGTATGTGTGGTAGTATTGGAGAAAATCGTAGTGTTTCAGGAGATATCGAGGTAATCTTGACGCGTTAGGATCCGACTGGGACCTCCGCTGCGCCACCCATGCCCCGGTCCGGGGTTTCCACGAACCGCCGGGGCTCACCCCGCGCGCGACGCGGGGCCGGGTTCCAAGCCGGATCGGAGGGGAGCAGGCTGTTGACGAAACGCAATCACCAAGACCCGGAAGTCAAAGCGCTGCACGAGCGCATCTCCAGCTTGAGCGCGGCCATCCTGCGCATCAGCGCGAGCCTCGACGTGGAAACCGTGCTGCGGGAGGTGGTCGACAGTGCCCGCGCGCTCACAGGCGCGCGCTGCGGCGTGATCGCGACCATCGACGAGGCGGGTCAGGCGCAGGAGTTCATCATCTCTGGCCTGTCGCCCGAGGAAGAGCAGCAAGTGGGGGCCTGGCCCGACGCGATGCAACTGTTCGAGCATCTGCGCAGCCTCGATGCGCCGCTTCGCCTGGCGGATCTGGGTGACTACGTCCGCACGCTCGGGCTTGCGCCGGGCCTGATCCCGTGCCGCACCTTCCAGGGCACGCCGATGCGGCATCGGGGCCTTGATGTCGGAAATTTCTTCCTTGGAGACAAGGAAGGAGGAGAGGAGTTCAGCGACGAGGACGAGGAGGTGCTGGTGCTGTTCGCAGCCCAGGCTGCGATCGCGATCGCCAACGCGCGGTCGCACCGCGACGAGCAGCGCGCACGGGCGGATCTGGAGACCCTGGTCGAGACCTCGCCGGTCGGCGTCGTGGTCTTTGATGCGCAGAGCGGCGATCCGCTGTCGATCAACCGGGAGGCGAAGCGTCTCCTCGGCAGCCTGCTCGGCCCGGACCGCTCGCTGGACGATCTGCGTGAGGTGCTCACGTCCAGGCTTGCCGACGGACGGGAGGTCACTCTCGACCAACTCAGGGACGCCGAGACACTGCGGGCCGCGGAGGTCGAGCTCTCCGTGCCGGACGGGCGCAGCCTCCGCATGCTGGTCAACGCGACGCCCATCCGCTCGGGCGAGGGCGAGGTCGAGTCGGTCGTCATCACCATGCAGGACCTGGCTGCGCTGGAGGAACTGGAGCGGCTGCGGGCGGAGTTCCTCGGCATGGTGAGCCACGAGCTTCGCGCGCCGCTGGCCGCCATCAAGGGCTCGGCAGTGACGCTGCTGGAGGAAGCGAGGCGGCTCGACGCGGCCGAGACGCGGGAGTTCTACCGCATCATCGTTGATCAGACCGCGCACATGCGCCGACTCATCGCGGACCTGCTCGACGCAGGGCGCATCGATGCAGGCACGCTGTCGGTTGACCCCGAGCCCCGGGAGGTGCCGGTCCTGGTGGAGCAGGCGAGGACCACGTTCCTGAGTGGCGGGGGCCGGCAGGCGATGCGCATCGACTTGCCGGCGGACCTGCCACAGGTGATGGCCGACGAGCGGCGCATCGTGCAGGTGCTGGGCAACCTCCTCTCCAATGCGGCGCGGCACTCTCCGGAGTCCTCGCCGATCCATATCGGGGCGGTGCGCGACGGCATCGAGGTTGCGATCTCGGTCACCGACGAGGGCCGTGGCATTCCGCCGGAGCGCTTGCCGCACCTCTTCCGCAAGTACGCCGACACCGCCGGCAGGGAGCGGGAGCACGCTGGCTTCGGCCTGGGCCTGGTCATCTGCAAGGGGCTGGTGGAGGCTCATGGGGGCCGCATCCGGGCGGAGAGCGCCGGGCCGGGCCTCGGCACCCGCTTTACCTTCACCCTGCAGGTGGCCGGGGAGGCGCGCACCAACGCCGATGCCCGCCCATCCTCAACCGATGTCCACCCGTCGGACAAGGGGCGCGAGCCGATCCCCGTCCTGGTGGTAGACGACGACCCGGAGATGCTGCGCTACATCCGCGACACGCTCTTCGGCGCGGGCTACGCGCCCGTCGTGACGGGCGAGCCGGAGGAGGTGGCCACCCTCATCCGCGCCAAGCAGCCACAACTGGTCCTGCTCGACCTGGTGCTGCCCGGAGCCGACGGGATCGAGTTGATGCAGACACTCCCCGAGGTGTCCGATCTTCCTGTGATCTTCATCTCCGCCTACGACAGGGACGAGACCATCGCCAGAGCACTCGAGGCCGGCGCCGCCGATTACATCGTCAAGCCCTTCTCGCCGACCGAGCTGACCGCCAGGGTGCGGGCGGTGCTGCGCCGCCGGGCCGGGGCCGAGCCCTTCGTGCTGGGCAACCTCTCCGTCGACTACGACCGCCGTCTGGTCACCGTGGCCGACCGCGAAGTGCGTCTGACGCCCAAGGAGTACGAGTTGCTGTGCATACTCTCGATAAACGCGGGCCGGGTGACGACCTACGACACCCTGCTGCGCCAGGTCTGGGGGAACGGGAGCGATGGCAACACCGCGCCGGTGCGCGACTTCCTCAAGAAGCTTCGCCGCAAGCTCGGCGACGACCCGGCAAAGCCCGCCTGGATCTTCAACGAGCGCGGCGTCGGCTACCGCATGCCCAGGCCCGGCGAGGGCTGAGCGCCGCTTTCCCCCGGCGGAACATCCCGCAGCCCGCCGCTGCCTTCCCGACGGCGTGCTCGCCGCTCCGATCTCCGCCAACGCCGGTACCGATGCCAACATATTTGAGGCGAGCAAACCTTGGCGGAAGGCCGGCTGTACTTCACCGAGGACATGTCGGTCCTGCTCGGGAAAGCGGGCCCCAAGGGGCCGTCACCGGCCGGACCCCCGGGCCGATGTCTTCGACGCCAAGGCAGTGTCGATCCTACAGAACAGCCCAAGTAACCGCCCGACCGGCGTGTTTGAGGACTTGGTGAAGTGGCACCCGCGCCCTCTGGCTGCCGTTCATGACTCCGGGTCCAACCACCCCGACCTCCCTGTACCCCCCCGGCAACGGCGCTTGGCTCCGGAACGGCGCCCACGATCCCTCCAGAAGGCCCTTCCGCACATCGGCAAGGACCGGCACTTCGCGGCGGTTGACCCGGAACTCACCGAGTAGCCGGTGCGTTCGTTCGGCGCGTTTACCCGCGATCCGGAGACGATGGCGGCCTGGCTGACGTCGTGCGGGGTGACCAAGGTGGCGATGGAGGCGACCTCGGTCTACTGGATCCCGGTCTACGAGACGCTGGATCGCACCGGCTTCGAGGTGATGCTCGTGCTGCTGCGCATTACAAAGCAGATCGGCGGGCGCAAGAATGACGGTATCCATCCGGCGTAGGCCGCCTGTTGGGATTGTGGGAGTTTTGTCAGGCTGAGCGCTTGGGAAGTGGGTGCTTGCGAGGCGTCCACTTATTTCTTGGTGGACGCTTAGCTGATGTCGATTTCCGATGAGAATCCGGGCTCTGAGAGCGGCGGTCAGGTCCGTCGCCGCCGGCGGAGACGGTGGAGCGAGGCCCAGAAGCGTCAGATCGTGGCGGAGACCCAGGAGCCCGGGGTCTCGGTGCCGATGGTGGCGCAGCGCTACAACCTCAACGCCAACCAGATATTCAGGTGGCGGCGTCTGTTTCGTGAGCTTGAGCGCGCCGGCGGGGCCGGCCGGTTCGTGCCGGTGGTGGTCGAGGCAGTAACGGGCCGGGAGCCCGACGCGGCGACGATGAGCCCACCATCCGAGAGTGTCGTCGCGGAGGGCCAGCCTGCAACGGGCCGGATGGAGATCGTGCTTTCGGGCGATCGCCGGGTGATCGTCGACCGGTCTGTCGACCGGTCTGCGCTGGCACGTGTGATCGCGGTGCTGGAGCGGCGATGATCCCGGTTCCGAGCGGTGTGCGGGTATGGCTTGCGACCGGGGTTACGGACATGCGTCGGGGCATGAACACGCTGGCTCTGCAGGTTCAGCAGGATCTCGGACGCGATCCGCACGCCGGCGATCTCTTCGTCTTCCGAGGACGCAAAGGCGACCTGGTCAAGATTTTGTGGCACGACGGTCTTGGCACCTCGCTCTACACGAAGCGTCTGGAGCGTGGCCGGTTTCCGTGGCCTTCTGCGGCGGGCGGCGCATTGTCGATCAGCGCAGCGCAGCTCGGCTACCTGCTGGAGGGGATCGAGTGGCGCAATCCGGTGCAGACCTGGCGGCCGTCGCGGGCGGGCTGAGGCTCAGCAACACGATCCGGAAGGCCCATCACGATTAGCAATTGCCGCGCGGCAGCGAATCTGATTCGCTCCCGTCCCCATGAGCGGAACGGCCCGACGCGACGTTGAAGCCCTCAAGGTAGCGCTTGCGGCGTCTGAAGCGCGGGCGACAGCAGCCGAGGCACAGATCGCCTCGTTGACCCTGATGATCGAGAAGCTGCGTCGGGCGCTCTACGGGCAGCGGTCTGAGCGCAAGGAGCGCCTGCTCGATCAGCTTGAGCTTGCCCTCGACGAGCTTGAGGCGAGCGCGACAGAGGACGAGCTGGCGGCCGAGAAGGCAGCGGCAGCAACGACTGAGGTCAAGGGGTTCGTTCGCCGCAAGCCGTCGCGCAAACCCTTCCCCGATCATCTGCCGCGCGAGCGGATGGTGGTGCCGGGGCCGACTGCCTGCACGTGCTGTGGGTCGGAGCGGCTGTCGAAGATCGGCGAGGACGTGACCGAGACGCTCGAGGTGATCCCGCGCCGGTGGAAGGTGATCCAGACGGTGCGGGAGAAGTTCACGTGCCGAGACTGTGAGCGGATCTCCCAGCCGCCGGCGCCGTTCCATGCGACGCCGCGCGGTTGGGCGGGTCCCAACCTGCTGGCGACGATCCTCTTCGAGAAGTATGGGGCGCATCAGCCTCTGAACCGGCAGAGCGAACGCTACGCCAGAGAGGGCGTGGCTCTCAGCACCTCGACCCTGGCCGACCAGGTGGGCGCGTGCGCTGTGGCGCTGAAGCCCTTGCACGACCTGATTGCGGCCCATGTGCTGGCGGCCGACCGCCTGCACGGCGACGACACCCCTGTGCCTGTGCTGACCAAGGGCAAGACCGACACGGCGCGGGCCTGGGTCTATGTGCGCGACGAGGCGCCGTTCGCCGGCCCGGATCCGCCGGCGGCGCTGTTCCGCTACTCCCGAGACCGCTCGGGCGATCACCCGGTCGACCACTTGCGGACCTTCACGGGGATCCTGCAGGCCGACGCCTATGCCGGCTACCGGCGGCTCTACGAACCCGGCCGCTCAGCGGGCCCTATCACGGAAGCGCTGTGCTGGGCGCATGGGCGGAGGAAGTTCTACGAGCTCGCCGCGACCGGACCGCCCGGACGCCTCGCGTGGAGCATTATTGGGCCGCCGTTATCAGGCGAGGGTTAAGTTACCGCCGATGTCCTCCAGCGACGCCTCGGGGTGAGACTGCCAAGGTCCGGGTATTGTGTCAGCCGGTTCCCTGTGCAGCCGCGCCCTCGTCTGCGCCGCCGCACCTTCGTCGGCTGCTACGCCCTCAGGCTCATAGTCCTCGAATTCGGGCTCCTGCCAGTATTGCTCGAACGTCGCCTCGAAGCGTTCGATGACCTCTGGGTTTTCGGCCGCGCTGACGCGGACGTTCCATTCGAGCCCTTCAATTTGCGCTGTCTGCGTGAGGTTTGAAGAGCCAATGTAGGCGGTGTGCAGGCCGCTATCGCGGTGGAACAGCCATGCTTTGGCATGCAGCCGCGTCCTGGCTACCTCGTATGAGACTTTCACGCGGGCGCCGAGCGCGACAAGCGCATCGAGCGCACGGCGCTTCGTCGATCCGGCATAGACGCTCGCGATTACCCTTACCTGCGCTCCTTCCCGCACCCTCGCTTCGAGCTCGGATCGGAAGAGACGCAATCCCGAGTGGCGCACGAACGCACACAGGAGATCGATCCGATCGGCGCTGGGAATTTCCCGCGTTATCTCACTCGCGATCTGGACATCGCGACGTCCATTGACGAGCAGTCCGGTTCGACGGAGAGAGAGTGTCGGGCGAGGAGCTGGAGAGGGCGTGCCGCCAAGACTTGGGCGTTCGACGGCCTCTAGGAGTAGTCGCGCGGCCGTTGCGACCCGGTCGTCGGTAAGCGCGCCATGTTCGAACGGGACCTCCACCAGCCGATTGACCATGGAAATTTGTGCGGCGGCCTGAGAGCCGTCGTCTCCAGGGATTCCTTCTAGGGCGCGTCGAAGGAGCTCATAGACGTGGCGCGCAAGGAATTCGGGGCGCGCGGTGGCGTCGGCGGCTTGGACATCTATCCACCAGCCCTCCTGCTCCCGGGCTGCAACGTCCCGATCCAGAGCGGAGGTTAAAAGGTCCTCGTAGAGACCAGGACGGTGCAGGCGTTTCACAATTCGCCTGCTTCGACCAAATCGGGAAGTGACCTCAAGCTATGTGACTTCGACTGCCGGCCTAGAGTCGCCGAGCTTTGGAAAGGTCTCGGCGCCCCAGATCTGGCGCTCGCGGATGAACGGCAGCGGATACTGGGGATGCGGTGAATCGAACTCGCGGCCGAGGCGATGGCCGTCGAAGATCGCGTTCGTGATGTGTCTCGGCGCATGGCAGTCGCCGATCCGATAGATGTCCTCGATCTCATTCTCCGCCCACTCGTCGCGTCGCGCCCTAAGGCCGTCGAAAAGATCGGTGTTGGAGACGCGTGTTGTCACCAGCACGAGCGCGTCGCAGTCCAGCCTGACCAAGTCGCTGGACATGGTGCGGCCCCACTTGCCGGGCTCCTGCTCGGTTAGTGCCGCAGAATCCCGGTACAGATAGAAGAGGGTGAGCACGTTGTCTCGATAATCCTGCCCCCAGTGATTGGTGTAGGTCCGGATACCCTTCTGGTACAGCAGGCGCTTGTTGTTCGCCATTTCCATCGTGAAGAGCGAGTACTGCACGACGTCGTGCATGTTGGTGACCAGCGAGACCTGCTTCCCCTGGTCGGCCAGCAACTCGGCCATGGCGATCCCGGTGAAGCGGCCGTCTCCGTCCAGGACGACAGCGGTATGCCCGGGGACGGGCTTGCCGGCCATGATCTGCTCGGGGGTAAGCACGTTGGGCAGGTCCGCGTCCGCACCATCCATGTCCGCGTGGACCTCGGCCCCGAATCCAGTCGTCGACCAGTGAGCCCCCGTCGCGATAACCACGCGCTCGGCGCCGTAGTGCAGCACGTCGTCCACGCTGAGAGGCGCGACGCCCAAGTGAACCTCCACGTTCCTGAGCTTTGCCAGTTGTGCCTCGCGGTACGTGATGAGGCGACCCCATTCCGCGCAGCGGGGATAGCGCGAAACGTCGCGCCAATGCCCTCCGAGGGCGCTCGCGCTATCCACGAGGTGGACGTCGTAGCCGCGCTTGCCGAGCACGACCGCGCACTCCATCCCGGCCGGACCGGCGCCGACCACGAGCACGGATTTCTTGTCCTCAGTCGTGGTGAAATTCTCGGGATTCCAGCCGCGCCGGTATTCCTCGCCGATGGTCGCATTCTGCGTACACCAGAGCAGGGCCTGCTGCTGCATGCCTGAGACGCACATGTTGCAGCCGATGCACTCGCGGATGTCGTCGAGGCGGCCTTCGGAGATCTTGTGTGGCAGGAAGGGGTCCGAGATTGAAGGCCGGGCCGCGCCAATGATGTCGCACTGCCCGGCGTTGATGGCATCGACCATGACGTCGGGATCGGTGAAGCGGCCGTTGGAAACGACGGGCGTGTCACCCACCAAGCCCTTAACGTCCTTGACGAAGGGACGCATCCAGTTGGTCTCCCGAAATCGAGAGCTGCCGGCGTCCTCGCCCCACTCCTCGTAATCGCCGATCTTCAGCGCCCAGAGATCGACGACTCCTTCGCGATGCATGATCTCGACGAAGCGCATTCCCTCATCGTGGTGATCGATCTTGTGGTCGCCGTTGACCGTGTCAGTCTCAAAGCGCGTCGTCACGGCGATCTCGTCGCCGACTGCGCTCTTCAGGGCGCTCATCAGCTCGATGTAAAACCGCGCCCTGTTCTCGAGCGATCCTCCGTACTTGTCTGTTCGGTGGTTGTAGCGCTTCTCCAGGAACTGCATGGGCAGGCTGCTGTCGCCGCCTGAGACCTCAACGAAGTCGAAGCCGGCAGCGACGGCGCGCTTGGCGGCCAGCACGTACATGTTGATGAAGCGCTTGATCTCGTCTCCGTCAGCGACGGCCGCGTAAACGCAGCGCTCGGGGAACACGTTGGAGGCGAAGCCTGACGGGCTGAGCGGGACCTCGCGTGTTTCCATGGACGGCGAATGCAGGCCGTTGTACCAGAGCTGCACGCCCGCCAAGGCGCCATGCGTATGCGCCACCTCGGTCATCTTGCCAAGGTTGATGACGTCTCCGTCGTCCCAGAGCCGCGCGAGATCGAAGGGATAGTCGTCGGATTCCGGATGGACAGAGCACGCCTCGGTGCAAACCACGCCCCAGCCGCCTTCCGCCTTCATCCCGCGAAAGTAGGCCTGCGTGCCCGGTCTCTCGGAGCCGAAGCCCGAGCAGTGGGCCGACTGCCAGAAGCGGTTCCGCATCGTCTTGGGGCCGAACGAAATGGGCTCGAACAGAATGTCGTGCCGGGGATTTCGTGCCATCGGACAGTACTCCCTCTTGGAAGGGGGCCGTAACTGTGTGTAAGGCCGTTCAGGCGCGCAGCCTGTCGCCGCTCGCACTGTCGAAGGCCAGGACGTACGCCGGATCGGCGCCGATTCTGATCGTCGTTCCGTGACGAAGCGCATCGTTGCGCTTGATCCTCGCGGTGACCTCGGGCCCCGACGTGAACAGGCTTACGATGGTCTCGGCACCCAGATGCTCGACCACTTCGAGGCGGCCGTCGATGGTGGCCCAGCCTTCGGGCGGATCGAGCTCGAGAAACTCGGGCCGGATGCCCAGCTGGACCGAGCCGGCCCGACCCGCGGGATGGCTCGCCGGCAGCGAAATCGCCAGGCCGTCCACGGCGACGGACAACGCACCGTTGCCGGACGTCACACGGCCATCGAAAAGGTTCATCGCGGGGCTACCGATGAAGCCGGCGACGAAGGCGTTGTCGGGATCGTCATAGACCTCGAGCGGGGTCCCCGACTGCTGTATCTCGCCCTCGTTCATCACCACGATGCGGTCGCCCATGGTCATCGCCTCGACCTGATCGTGCGTGACGTAGATCATGGTCGCCTCGAGCCTGTGGTGAAGCCTGATCAGCTCGGCCCGCATCGCGGTGCGCAGTTTGGCATCGAGGTTGGAGAGCGGCTCGTCGAACAGAAACACCGCTGGATCGCGCATGATGGCGCGGCCCAAGGCGACGCGCTGCTGCTGTCCGCCGGAGAGCGTCTTGGGCTTGCGCGGCAGCACCTCGGCAATGCCAAGGGTTGTCGCCACCTTCTGAACGCGGCGATCGATCTCGTCCCTCGGCATCTTGCGCAGCTTGAGCGCGAAGCCAAGATTCTGTGCAACGGACATGTGGGGATAGAGCGCGTAGGACTGGAAGACCATGGCGACGTTTCGGTCCTTCGCATGAACCCGTGCGACGTCGCGCTCACCGATGAGAATCTGACCCGACGTGACTTCCTCCAGGCCGGCGATCATGCGAAGCGACGTGGTCTTGCCGCAGCCGGATGGGCCTACCAGCACCACCAGTTCGCCGCTGTTGATGGTGAGGTCGATTGCGTCGACCGCGATGACCTCGCCAAATTTCTTGGTCAAGTTTTGGAGCCTGACATCGGTCATGCAAATACACCGAAGTAGATAAATTCAATCGTGACAAAGATGCAGATTCCCCAAAAGCGGAGTGCCCCGGGGGTAAAGAGATTCTTGCGCGAATTCCAAAGTCCCAGCCCGACAATGAACGGGACGGAAACGCCGAAGACCGCCAGATGGGGAAGCATTGGGCCTATTCCCTCGGCGCCTTGAGCAGGAAGAGGAACGGTGCGGCCGCGATCAGCGGCAGAGCGAAGAGGCCAATCGGAACAACCGCGACATGCGATACGCCGGCTTCAATCAGCCCACCGCACACCACGACAACCAAGAAACAATAAAGAAGCGTATAGAGAGTCGCCCGCAGGTCTCCCCGCTTCATGGAAGTCGCCTTCCTCTCCCATTCCGCCGTTCGACGGCGGGGCCATGCATGGTAGGCCATCGGGACGAGACCGCTCAAGCGCCGAGTCCGGAACGTGTGGGCGGTTGGGGTCGGGAATTCCTGGATGAACGCGATTGATCGTTCGGCTATGCTCTCCAGGTCGGCTCAACCAGCACAGAAGAATGGCACGCCGACAACGGAGGTGGAGGAGCCCGGCTGAGGGCACCCGCCCAACAAGACATGGGAGGCACTCGATGAAAGCGTTCGTACGCCGGGGCGCCGTTGGCCTGTGTGCCGCTGCGGCCCTGGGACTCGGCCTTTCGAACTCGGAGGCGCAGGCCTGGTCCCTCGAAGAAGCCGCCGCACCTTACAAGGGAAGCGAGATCAATATCATTTGCGAGGGTTATCCGCCCTGTTACGCGCTGCAGGAAGTTTCGGCGGAGTTCACTGAGATTACCGGTATCACGGTCAACTTCGAATTCGGCGATCTTCTCGCCATCGCGCAACGAATGGTTGCCGAGCAACTGACCGAATCCGAACACTTCGACGGGATGCAGGTCCTCTCCTATCACTTGGCTCTATTCGGAGAACAGAATTTCGCGACACCGATGTCCAAGTTCCTGGACGATCCAGCCCTCCGGGACCCCAGTTTCAACTGGGACGACTTCGTGCCCGAGCTGATCGCACAGAGCTCGATATACAAGGACGAAGCCATTGCCTTGCCATTCCAGTTCCTGGCCACATTTGGCGTCATCCGCAAGGACATCGTCGCCGATCCCGGCGAGCGCGCCGCGTTCAAGGAAAAATATGGCTACGATCTTCCCGAGCCCGGGCTGATCATGGAGAGTAAGCGGTTAAAGTAAGACGTCGAGGCCCCATCAGGGCCGGATTTTCGTTT
>JAPPNV010000076.1 GCA_028818565.1 Rhodospirillales bacterium
CGATCCTGTTCGTCTTGCCGGCGCTGGTGATGATCGCCGAAGGCCGTCGGGAGTAGTCCTGGCCCCGCCAACGATCGTCCCGCGGAGGTTCTCGTCGGCGCGGGCTAAGCCTTCACGATCGTCGCCTGGTGATCCACCGGGAAGTTGACCGAGCGGGCAACGAAGCAGTTGGCGTTGGCCTGCTCGTGCAGGCGCGCCGCGGCCTCGGCGTCGCTCTCCGGCGTGATAGTCACGCGCGGCCTGAGCGTGACCCGTGTGAACTCGCCCTCGCCGCCGGGCGGATGCGTTTGCATCACGCCCTCGGCCGCGTCCTCGTAGGCTGTGACCACGACGTCGGCGGCCGAGCAGAGATGCAGGTACCAGAGCATGTGACAGGCGGAGAGCGCGGCCACCAGGATGTCCTCCGGGTTGTGCCGGCCTGGATCGCCCCGATATGCGGGGTCGGCCGACCCCCTAATCGTCGGCTTGCCCGCGCAGGCGATGTCGTAATCGCGTGTGTACGCCTTGTAGCCGGCCGTGCCCTGGCCGCTGTTTCCTGTCCAGGTCACCGTTGCGCTGTAAGTGTGCTCTCGCGCCATGCCTCGCTCCTGCCGTCCCGGCGGTGCGCCCCGACACTAGCGACGTTGCCCCGAACATGCGACGCCGGCCGATCGGTTGCCCGACCGGCCGGCGCCCAAGGAGCGTTCAGTAGCTCTGTTTCGCGCTGACCTGCACGGTCGCGACCGCATCGGCAATGGGCTCGATTGTCTTGCGACCCTCATCGTAGCCGATGTCGAAGCGGTCGAGGCCGACGGACATGGGCTCGCCGTTCAACTGCACGACCGCCGTCACGTAGTGGTCCTCGAACATGGTGGGAGCCACCATCGCCAGCACACGGACTTCTTCCGCGTGGCTCGCCACCTCGAAGGTGATCGACTTGCCCGGCGCGAGCAGGACGCCGGGGGGGCCATCCATGCCGTGGGCGACCGCGGCATCGTCGCCGATGGCCTCCGCGAGCATTCCGGGGTCTCCGGTCAGGATCTGGTGCTCCGCTTCCGGCGAAACGTAGCGCTCGACGAAGATCTTGCCGTCCTCGGCAACCGGAGCCACCAGCACCGGCGCGAGAAGCTCTTCGTCCATGTTGTTCGTGACCGTGACCTCGTAGGACACATGCGAAGACGCAAGGCTCACGCCGGTCGTCAGGCCAACGACGGCAGCGATTGCCGTCAACCCAAAGAGATATTTCATGTGCTCACTCTCCTTCGTAGGCGGGGCGGCGAATCCCGCCCTTCCGCCTGTCGCTGGCTGCGCCGGGGACCCGTGTCCTCCGCGCAGCGTGGTCCTCTCGAGGTGGGCGCTGCCCCGAACCGTTACAACTGGCACACCAACCGCTATGACGGTGCGTGTTCCCCAATTGCGAACTGCTGCATAGCCGGGCAGACTTCCGCCGGCAGCGCGCGACGGATTCTCGCTTGTCGAGTGGGCCATTGCGCGCCAAGGCAAATGTCCTGCGCATAGAGGGAGGAAGGACACCATGATCATTCGACGCCGCGGAACACGGAGAGAGGAAGGCGCACGCAAGCGCTTCATCGCAAGCCGGCGGAACTTCATGAAGGGCGCGGGGCTTGCCGGCTTCGGCGCCGCTGCCATGACCAGCGGACTGCTTGCCGACATCAACGATGGCGTTCGTGCCGAGGGCGAGCCCATCCCGGTCGGCGGCTGCGTGCCTCTCACAGGCTGGGCCGCTGCCGACGGCCTCTCGTTCAAGAGCGGCCTCGAGCTCGCCTGCGAGGAGATCAACATGATGGGCGGCATCCTCGGCCGGCCGCTCGCGCCGGTCTTCGAGGACAGCAAGGAGCAGGGCGCCGACAACATCATCCCGGCGATGCAGCGCCTGCTCGACCGTCATGAGGTGCACGCCATCATCAACGGCTACAACACCGGCGCGGTCACGGCGGAATACGACACCATCGCCGATGCCGGGGTGCCCTACATCCACCACAACACCGACATCGTGCATCACGAGACGGTGGGCAACGATCCGGAGCTCTACTTCAGCAACTTCATGGCCGACCCCGCCGAGTACTGGTACGGCGAGGGCTTCATGAAGTTCATCAGCGACCTCAACGACACCGGCAAGTGGGAGGCGCCCAACAGGAAGGTCGCCATCGTCACCGGCTCGCAGAACTACAGCGTGGTCATCGCCAACGCGATGCGCGATTCAGCGGAGAAGTACGGCTGGGAGATCAGCCTCTACGAGACCGTGGTGGTGCCGATCTCCGAATGGGGGCCGACGCTGCAGAAGATCCGCAACGACCCGCCGGCGGCCATCGCGATCACCCACTGGGTGCCGCAGGATCTCGCGCAATTCATGATGCAGTTCGTGCCCAATCCCACGCCGAGCCTGGTCTACATGCAGTACGGCCCGCTGCTCGCGGCCTTCCGCGAGATCGGCAAGGAGGCCACCAACGGCGTGCTCTTCGCCACCGTGGTGGGCGCGCTGCAGGACGAGATCGGCCAAGATTACTCCGCGCGCTTCAACGCGAAGTTCGGCGAGAGCGCGAGCCCGCTCACCGGCTCTCAGCCCTACGACTCGTGCCACTACTGGGCGATCGCGTCGGCCATGGCCGGCGGCACCGGGGCGCCCGGCGAGTTCGAGCAGAACGAGAAGGTGTGCGATCGAATTCGCCGCAACATTTATCGTGGCGTGCAAGGAGCGACGGCGTTCGTGCTGCCCTACCAGGCGGCCCGGACGTATCCGACCGAGACCCGCGATGCCTCGCTCGGCATGCCCCACCAATTCCTCCAGGTCCAGAACCACCTGGAGCAGGGCAAGCTGATCGCGCCGGAGCCCTACGAGACGGCTGCGTTCCAGATCCCGCCGTGGATTAGCAGCTAAGACCTGACCCATGGAGCGGACGGCGTCTGAGCCTCTGCTCACCTGCCAGGGTGTCGACAAGTATTTCGGCGCCCTGGCCGCCGTTCGCGACATGACCTTCGACGTCTTTCCGGGCGAGGCGCTCGGGATCGGCGGCCCCAACGGGGCCGTAAAGACGACTCTGTTCGACGTCATCTCGGGCCTCAACCCGGCCACCGCCGGCAGCATCACCTTCGACGGCAGGACCATCACGCGGGCGACGCCGGACCGCACGTGCCAGCTCGGCATGGCACGCACCTTTCAGCTCAACGCCGGATTCGACACGCTGTCAGCGCGCGAGAACACGCTGATCGCGGCCTATTTCGGGCGCCACAATCGGCTGGTCCCCGGCATGCGCTTCGACCGGGAGACCCAGCGGCTCGCCGACGAGGCGATGGAGTTCGTCGGCCTCGATGAGGTCGCCCACGAAGCGACGCAGACGCTTCCCGTCTACCACCGCAAGCTCCTGATGGTGGCGGGCGCGCTCGCGACCCAGCCGAAGATGCTGCTGATGGACGAGCCGGTGGGCGGCCTCAACCCTCAGGAAATCGACGACGTGATGGCGCTGGTTCGGCGGCTCAAGGAACGCGGCCTCACCATCATGCTCATCGAGCACGTCATGCGCTTTCTGGTCCGGCTCTCGGACCGGGTGCTCATCATGCACCACGGCGAGAAGATCTTCGAAGGCTCGGCCTCCGGCCTCGTCTACGACAAGACCGTGGTGGACGTCTATCTGGGGGAGGGCTCATCGCGGCGGCTCAGGCACCTGCTCGAAGACCAGCCGTCGTCCGATGAAGGCGCATCGGGCGCCCCCTGAGCGGCCCGTGAGTGGAGCATGAGCACGCCGCTCCTCGAGGTCGACTCGCTCGACGCCGGCTATCACGGCCAGCGCGTGCTGCGGGACATCTCGTTCGGGGTGCCGGACGGTGGCCTCATCACCATCATCGGCCCCAACGGCCACGGCAAGACGACGCTGCTGCGCGCCGTCTCCGGCCTGATTCATCCCATGGCGGGCGAGATCCGCTTCGAGGGCAAGGCGCTCGGTCGGTCACGGGTGGACCAGATCGTGGCGCGCGGCATCGTGCACATCCCGCAGGGCGACATGATCTTCTCGGAGATGACGGTGCGCGACAATCTCATGATGGGGGCCTATTTGCCCGTGCCCTACCGCCGGGCTGACGCGAACCTCAAGGAGGTCTACGCGCTTCTGCCCAGGCTCGAGGAGCGCGAGGGCCAGATCGCGTCCACGCTCTCCGGCGGCGAGCGGCGGATGCTGGCTGTCGGTCGCGGGATGATGACGGGCGGGCGCATCCTGCTGATCGACGAGCCCTCACTCGGCCTGGCCCCTATCGCGATCGACACCATCTACGGTCTGATCCAGTCCTTGAAAGAGGCGGGAAGGACGCTCCTGCTCGTGGAGGAGAACGCGAGCCGCGTCGCCGATCTCGCCGACCGAATTTATCTGCTCGACCACGGTCAATTCGTTTGGCAGGGCACCGCCAGCGAGCTGGATCAGCACGACGAGATCCTCGAGACCTACCTCGGAGCCTGAGGCGGCGCAGTGGAAACGGTCGTCCAGATCCTCGTCAGCGGGCTCACGCTCGGCGCCATGTACGCCGCGAGCACCATCGGGCTCTCCCTGGTGTGGGGAGCGATGGGCGTGCTCAACATGGCGCACGGCGCGCTGCTCACCATCGGCGGCTACGCCTCCTATTCGGCGGTGCTTCACGTGGGCCTGCCCTGGTATCTCGGCCTGCCGGCGGCAATGATCGTGAGCTTCGTGGTGGGGCTCCTGATCTACCACATCATCTTCCGCTTCATGTACCGGCACCCGGCGTTCGAGACCAACGTCATCATCGCCACCGTCGGCCTCGCCATCTTCCTCGAGCAGGTGACGCTGCTGATCTACGGCGCCTATCCCTTCCTCCAGCCCTTCTCCATCGAGGAAGGCTTCTTCGTCTCCGGCGTCTTCGTCCGCTTCCAAAATGTGGTGATTCTGGTCCTCGCGGTCGCCACCATGCTGCTGGTCGCGGCGCTGCTCTCGCGCACCCGCATGGGCCGCGCCATCCGCGCGACCGCACTGAATCGCGAGGCGGCCCAACTCATGGGGGTCAATGTCGGGCGGGTCTTCGCCCAGGTAATGGGGATCGCCGGCGTCGTTGCCGCGATTTCGGGCGTGATGCTGAGCTCGATCACCACGCTCGCGCCGACCATGGGCTACGACCCCATGCTCAAGGCGTTCATCATCTGCGTGATCGCCGGGCTCGGCAACGTGCCCGGCGCGCTCATCGCGGCCTTCATCCTCGGCCTGTTCGAGGCCGTGGTGCAGTTCGCCGTCGGCGTCCGCTTCGGCTTCCCGGCGCTGCTGCTGCTGGTCATCATCGCGCTCATCTGGCGGCCCTACGGCGTCTTCGGGCGCCGCCAGGTGCGGCGGGTCTGATGTTCGAGACGGGCCCCAACTGGCGGCGGGACGTCGCCTTCGGCGCGGTGCTGATCGCGGTGCTGATCGCGATCCCGTTCCTCGGGCCGTCACGCTACTTCATCGGCCAGCTTACACTCTTCTTCATCTGGGCGACGGTGGTCTCGCAGTGGAACCTGGTGTTCGGCGTCGCCGGCATTTTCTCGCTCGCGCAGATGGCGATCTTCGCCTTTGGCGGCTTCGCGACCGGCATGATGGGGCTCTACCTCGGCATCTCGCTCTGGTTCACGCTGGTGCTTGCAGGTGTCGGGTCGATCCTGTTCAGCATCATCATCGGACTCGCCTGTCTCAGGCTGCGCGGGCCCTACGTGGCGTTGCTGACACTCGCCATCGCCCAGGTGATGTATCTGCTCATCATCACCGACACGGCCTGCTTCTACATGGAGGGCGTGACCTGCCGGAATTTCACGGGCGGCACGCGGGGCCTCGCCAAGTTCGGCGACTTCGGCTTCCGCGAGCTGCTCGGCCGCCGCGAGTACCTGAAGGGCGACTACTACCTTTCGCTTTTCCTGCTCGTGCTGGCGACGGTGTTCTCCTTCGCCATCATCCGCAGCCCGTTGGGATTCGCCTTTCGGGCACTGCGCGACAATCCGGAATACGGGGTCTCGCGCGGGCTCAGCCGCTTCAAGTACCAGCTCCTCGTGTTCGCCATGTCGGCCTTTTTTACCGGGCTCGCGGGCGGCGTCTTTGCCGGGCACTTCCGGGTTATCGGCGCCAATGTCCTGTCGCTTCCGCTCCTTCTCTTCCTGATCTCGATGATGGTGGTGGGCGGCCTCGGGCGGGCCTGGGGGCCGATCCTGGGCGCCGCCCTGGTCATGCTGGCGGACGAGGGCATGAAGGACTTCGTCGAAATCAGGAACATGGGCTACGGCGCGCTCATCGTCGCCATCGTCGTGCTGCTGCCCCAAGGGGCCGCTGGCGGTCTGGAGCAAGTGTGGGATTGGGGGCGCCGGCAAGTGCTCGCGTTGAGGGGAGGTGCAGACCGTCCGGCTGCCGGGCGCGCTGGCGAGGGGCGGCGCGAGTGAGGCTCGCGATCGCCCTCCCCAATTCCATTCACGCTGTCTGACCGATCGCGGAGCGCGCAATGGCAGGGACACCCAACGAGCCCATCGTCTATCTCAACGGCGACTTCGTGCCGCTCAGCGAAGCCAAGATCTCTGTGCTGGACCAAGGGTTCCTGCTCGGGGATGGGGTTTTCGACGTGGTCTCGGCCTGGCGCGGCTCGATCTTCAAGCTCGATGAGCACATCGACCGATTCTTCGATTCGCTGCGCGCGACGCGGCTGGAAACCCGGATGACCCGCGACAACTGGCGCGCCGCGATCGTCCAGACCTGCCGGCGCAACGGGCTGCGCGACGCCAGCATCCGCTTTATCGTGACCCGCGGCGCGCCCAACGCGGTTGTCGCCGATCCGCGCGACTTCGAGCCGACGCGAATCGTCTGGGCGGCACCCTACATTTTCCTCGCCGACGAGGAGACGCGGCGCACAGGCATTCGCCTCCATATCACCCACCTGCGGGCGTTCTCTCCGGACACGCTCGATGCCCGTTACAAGTGCCTCGACCGGCTACACTCGCAGATGGCGCGGCTGGAAGCGCTGGAGGCCGGCTACGACGACGTGATCTGGCTCGACCAGGCGGGCTATGCCTGCGAGGGGCCGGCGTCGAACATCTTCGCGGTGAAGGACGGGGTGGTGCACACGCCGGGACGAAACGTGCTGCGCGGCATCACTCGCCAGACCTTCATCGAGCTTACCAGAGACGCCGGGCTCCCCCTCAGGGAATGCGATCTCACCGCCTTCGACCTCTACGCCGCCGACGAGGTCTTCACCTGCAGCACCGCCGGTGGCGCCCTGGCGGTGCGCGAGATCGCCGGCCGCCGGCTGCCGCAGCCCTGTCCGGGCCCGGTTACCGAGCGGCTCGACCGGCTCTACTGGGCGCTGCGGGACTCAGGGGCCCACGGCACGCCTGTGTTCGATTGAGGGCCAGCCCGCGTTTCTCACCAGGGTCATGGTCTGCGCGGCATTGTCCGCCCGACAGAGTAGGAGCGGCGTGCGGCGCGATGTGGTGCATCGGGCAAACGCCGCGACGCAGGCTGTCGGGCGGAGAGCACCGCCCTTCGGGTCGCGCCCAGGCGTCCGCTCGCGGTGTCGCGGGCCTCAACCGTATTCCCTGATACGCTTTTCGGCCCGCTCCTGGCGGATCGAACACCTGGGCACGACGCAGGCCGTGACCATGGTGAGAAATGCGGGCTACCGGCCGAATCTACTTGGGCCGCATGGAGGGGGTTCCGAGTAAGGCCCCCGGTCGTAGAGCGCCGCCTCGAAGGCACGCAGGCGCTTGTAGACCGAGATCAGCTCGACGATGACCGTCCAACTGTGGACGAGGTACTGGAACGAGCCCTCCACGCGCCCGAAGGCACGGACGATCTGCTGCATCACGCCGAGGGTAATGGCGCCGGCGACAATGGTCGGTGCCAGCGCGATATAGGGGACAAGAACGCCGAACTGGAGATACGACCACTTCGCGATATCGAAGTACATGTAGTGGAAAAATAGTCTGAAGTAGTTTCGCCTGACGTTGAAAAACAGTTCCCTCACTGTCGGCGGAGCGGCACGCTCTTCATGGTCCTCGCCGTACACGAGTTCCTTTCTGTATGCGGCCTCGACCACCTGGTTGTTGAACTCCAATCCCGGAAGCCTGATACCCACGACCGCCAGCACAGCCGTGCCGAGCAGCGCGAAGATGATGGCGGCGTAGACCAGCGCATGATCCAGCTCGCCGATTACCGGCACCACCTTGATCGACTTCGAGAGCTGCCAGAGAATTGGCAGGAAGGCGAACAGTGTCATGACGGAATCGAGCAGGCGGCTGCCCAGGGATTCCATGATAATGGCGAAGCGGCGGGTGTCCTCCTGGATGCGCTGACTGGCGCCTTCGATGTTCCGCAAGCGCCCCCAGCGGGCCATGTAGAAGTCGTTCATGGCGTGGCGCCAGCGAAACACCCAATGCTTGGTGAAAAAGCTGAGCATCACGGCGACGACAATGTAGATGCCGGCGATGCGACCGAAGGAGAGGAGCAGCGCGTAGAACTCTTCGATGGTCATGCTGCCGGGCTCGCCCAGCGCCTTCTGAACGCCGTCGTAAAACTCCCCGAACCACTCGTTGATCTGCACGTCGATCTGCACCTGATACCAGGTGCCGCCGATGATGATCGCCATGCCGCCCCAGGCCCAGAGCGCCCATTCGCGGGAAAGAAAGAACGATCGAAACATGAAGCCTCCCTCGACGCCATATCGGCTGTGAAGACATGAAATGTCAAATTAACACTTGGTAATGTAATTCTAGTCTATCGTCAGAAGTTTTTCCTAAGATCATTCGTAATGAGAAATATTAATGTGCCGTCAAGAATAGAGTAAGGCGCCATTCTTCACATCCTATTCACGAATAGGTGCAAACGTCGATTTTGAAAGCGAGAGCGATAAATCTCAGCCCCAATAATGGCCGGTGGTGGCGATCACCAGGGTCACGACGCCGAGCGCCAGGTTGACGGTGATGATCCAGCGGATGCCTTCGATCGCACGTCCGGCGTCTGGCAGCGTTCCAGCATCGAGCGCCTTCAGGAAGCGGCGATAGGGACCGACGAGAAGCCAGAGATAGAGAAGCGCCATCAGCACGCCGATTCCCTGCATCAGGTGAATCGACATGTCGATCGCGCCGAAGCCGCCGAGTTCGACCAGGATCATCGCGTGGCCGGTCGCGAGCAGCGCCAGCACGGAGACGCCCACGGCCGGGAAGAAGCGTGCGAACACCCGGCGCCAGAGCGCGAGCCTGACCGGTGGCTCCAGCGGCCCCACCGCCGGCCGCAGCACGAGCAGGGCGAAGAACATGCCGCCCACCCAGACGACGGCGCTCAGGACATGGATCGCGAGAAGATAGGCCATGACTCACCCTTGCTCGGCAGACGGCGGGCTCGTAGCAGGTGACGGTCGAAGAGAGTCAGTGCGACAGTTCGTCACCCGGCTCGGGCGGAGCATCAGGCGCTCTTTCCAGATAGCGCGTCAAGTCGCCCGCAGCCGCGCCCGACGCTCTCTCTCGCAGGAAAGCCTCTGCGGTTTCGACGGCGCCGATCTTCTGCGCGACTGCGGCGACGATCCACTGGTTGAGGGATACGCCATCCTCCCGAGCGAGGCGTGCGGCGGTGTCTTTCAAGGACACCGGCAGTTGCAACGGATACTTGTAGCGCCGGGGGTCGGTCATGAAAGCAGTCTCCTTACGACGTCGCCGGGGGTCGCAACCTCTATCCCGAGGTCATGGATCGACGCGAAGTCCCTGACATTGTGCGTCACGATGGCGTCGGCTCGACCATTGAGCGCCGCCTCAAGAACCATCTCGTCGTCGGCATCGCGCAGCATGGGGCGGACTCGGAAGGATATGTCGACCGGCTCCTAACACGGGACCGTGACGGAGGCCACGGTGAGCGACCGATTCTGCCCGCCGATTGACAAGCCTGCGGGCCGCACTATCTAATCCTCAGTGGCTCTACAGGCAGGGTTGCCCAGCAACATGGCACGCTCTTTCGACGCAATCGAACCGATCGCCGGCGAGGACGGGGACATCACGCTCTCGGCCAGCGCCGCACGGCGGATCTCAACGCTGATCGCCGACGAGGCCGATGCGGGAACGATGCTGCGGGTCAGCGTCTCGGGCGGCGGCTGTTCCGGCTTCCAGTACGGCTTCGCCTTCGAGACCCAGCAGCGGCCGGACGATATCGCCATCGAGCGGGACGGCGTCGTAGCACTGGTGGACCGGGTCTCGGCCGGCTACATGGCGGGCTCGGAGATCGACTACGTGGAGGACCTGATCGGCGCCTCATTCCAGGTGAAGAACCCGAACGCGGTTTCCGGCTGCGGCTGCGGCACGTCCTTCTCCCTCGTCTGAGCCCGTGCTCAAGATCGCGACCTGGAACGTCAATTCCATCAAGGTCCGCCTGCCCGCCGTGCTGGAGTGGCTCGGCAGCGCCAAGCCCGACGTGGTGCTGCTGCAGGAGACCAAGTCGCTGGACGAGGCCTTCCCGCGCCTCGAGATCGAAGACTGCGGCTACAACCTCCTCGTCCACGGGCAGAAGACCTACAACGGCGTCGCCATCCTGAGCAAACGGCCGCTGGAGGATGTCTTCATCGGCTTGCCCGGCGACGAGGCGGATGAACAGGCGCGCTACGTCGAGGCCACGACCGGGGGCGTCCGGGTCGCGTCGATCTACCTGCCCAACGGCAATCCGGTCGCGACCGAAAAGTTTCCCTACAAGATCGCGTGGATGGACCGGCTCGCCGCGCGCGCAGACGAACTGCTCGGCCATGAGGAGCCGGTGGTGCTCGGCGGCGACTACAACGTCATCCCGACCGATCTCGACTGCTACGACCCGAAAGCCTGGCGCGACGACGCGTTGTGCCAACCGGAATCGCGGGCGCGCTTCCGCACGATGCTCTACAGCGGCTACGTGGAGGCGTTCCGCACCCTGCACCCGCACCGGCGGTCCTACACGTTCTGGGACTATCAGGCCGGCCGCTGGCAGCGGGGCGAGGGCTTGCGGATCGACCACCTGCTGCTCTCGCCCGAGGCAGCCGACCGGCTGGACGCCTGCGAGATCGACTCAGGCCCGCGCGGCGGCGTGAAGGCCTCGGACCATACGCCGATCTGGTGCACGCTCAGGGAATGAGCGACGCATCCACCATCGAGGGTGGCTGCCGCTGCGGCGCGGTGCGCTACCGGGCCGAGGGCGGGCCGCTCTGGGTCTCCCATTGCCATTGCGAGGAGTGCCGGCGCTCGTCCGGCGCGCCGGTCTCGACCTTCGTCGGGGTTCCCGACACTGGCTTCGCCTTCGTGGCCGGTACGCCCGGTGCCTACGAAAGCTCGCCGGACGTCGTGCGGAAGTTCTGTGGCGCCTGCGGCACACCGCTCATCTACGTGGCGGCGGTCTACCCCGGCGAGGTCCACATCATGGCGGGCACGCTCGACCAGCCGCAAACGCTCGCGCCGGAGCGGCACGTCTTCGACCGCGAGCGCCTGCCGTGGCTGGAGATGGGGGACGACCTGCCCCGCCACGACACCCTGCCGCGCGGCGTGCCACGAGCCCCTCGCGGCTAGAACAAGCCGCGCGTCTCCTTACCGGGAGGATTGTTGCGGGGCGGAGGGTGCAGCCGCCCCGCGATTTGCGCCGGAATCAGGCGGCGGCGCGAAACATGCCGAATTCGTACTTCTTTTGCCCGCTCGGCCCCTTGCTGTCCTTGGGCTCGCTGTCCACCTCGAAGTTCAGCTCGATGACCACCCCGCTCGGGTCGAGCACGAAGAGCTGCCAGAGCCTGAAGTCCGGGATGTTCATCTGGCGCCACTCGCACTTGTGCTTCCTCAGCTTCTTCTTCATCTCGTCGAAGCCCGTGGCCCGGAGCGCGATATGGTCTATCGGCGAGACCCGCTGGCTGTACTTGTAGTTCCCGCTGTGGGTCTTGGCGGGGTCGCCCCCATAGATGTGGAACATGGTCTCGCCCATCTGGAGCCAGGCGCCCGGGAACGGGAATTCCGGGCGTTCGACCTGCTCCATGCCGAGCACGTCACGGTAGAACTCCACCGTCTCCTCGAGGTTCTTGGACTTGATGGCCACATGGTGCAGGTCGAGCAAGGGCATGGCATCTCTCCTTCGCGCGCGCAGGGCGTGAACGTATCTTAGCCCCTCAGCCGGGCGAGACAACGGGCTTCCGCGCCGGCAGACTCAAATCGGGCGGTAGCACGCCCGCCCGGCGCGGGGCTTCGAGGGAGGGACGCGACGTGAGTACGCTGCACGAGGACCTGATCGTCATTGACGGGCTCATCGTCTCCAACTGGTCGGAGGAGGTGTTCCGCGACATGCGCAAGGGCGGGCTCACCGCCGCCAACTGCACCTGCTGCG
>JAPPNV010000418.1 GCA_028818565.1 Rhodospirillales bacterium
CCTCGACCACGAAAACGGCGAGCGCCACGTGAAAGGCCCACTCTATGGCGTGGCCAAAGCGTGCGTCGAACCACTGGCTCGTCTCCAGGCCCAGGCCGATCGCGGTGATCAGGATCATCACGATGATCAGCACGTTGAACGCCGGCGCCGCAACGATGCGCGCGCACAACCGCTTCAGTTCGTTCATGTGGGAACGCTCCCGTGATCGCTGCCGGCACGACCCGATGGAGGTCGCCGGAAGCGCGTTCAGGTGGCGCGTTGAACCGCCCCGGCGAGTATGCGCGTCCAGTGCGGTTCTTCGTTGATCCCCGCATTGGCTCGCGAGAGGAGGGGAAAGTCCGGCGGAGCGACATCGCCGCGCTGCACCACGCTCTTCGGACGACGCCCTATCAGGCTGGCCGGACGCTAGCGGCGTTCTCGGCGATGTTCAACCTCGCTGAGATGGAGGACCTTCGTCTTGACCACCAGCACTCATGCCGCCGGTAGGTCCGCCGCCGCCGCAGCTCCGCATATTGTCACTTTAGCCCGCCGGCATTACTCATATGATATACGCATAAGTCAATATTATTGCTTGATAAAATAGACTCATGTTCGGCATTTTGATATTCGATTCTTGTGATTGATTTGGACAGCAAGCAGCTCCGTTCCTTCCTCTGTCTTGCTACGGAACGGAGTTTCTCAAGGGCGGCCCGGCAAATCGGGTGTTCCCAGGCGACCATGTCAATCCGAATCCAAAAATTGGAGGACACGCTTGGCATCCGCCTGTTCGAGCGGGGACCTCACGAGGTGACATTGACGGCCGAGGGGCGCGATTTGCTGCCGGATTTTCGCGCGTTCGTCGATATGCAAGACCGCATGTACGAGCGCACGCAATCGTCGCGCGAATTCGGCAGCGTCAGGCTCGGCGTGACCGAGGGATACGAGGCGACGCTCCTGCCGGGTCTACTCAAGAACATGTGGCGGAACCACGCCGCTGCGGAACTCGAAATTCGGTGCCAGCCGAGTTGGCGTCTGCAGCAGATGATCGAGGCACGCACGCTGGATCTGGCGGTCGTGACATTGCTGGAGGAAGCGCCGTCAGCGGTGACGCTGTGCCGGACGCCGCTCCACTGGGTGGCTGCTTCGGGGTTCGAGCTGGCGCCACCGATGCCGGTACCGATCGCCTGGCACCCGGACAACTGCTTCTTCCGATCCGCCGCTGCCGCAGCGCTTCAAGGCCAGAACGTCGCCTATCGCGAAGTCCTGTGCAGTGCCGATACACGCGTTGTCCAGGCAGCCGTCGAAGCCGGTACCGCCGTTGCCGTCATGGCCGAGGGCACCGTTCCGGAGACGTTGAGGGTGATATCGAATCCCTCGATCCTGCCGCCGCTCGGCAGCGCTCCAATCCAGTTGCTGGAGCGGCCAGGCCTGCAGTCCGAGGCGTCGGCAGCGGTAAAGCGGGAACTCATGGACGCTTACCGGGGGGCGGGAACGCCGGCTCACTGACTGGCGCACCGCGAGAGACCCAGCCACTCCCTATGCGATTGCGCACCGTGCGGAACTGAGGTGGCTCCACCTTTTCGGACAGGCTGACGGCCGAGCTAAGGTGTATTCCGGTTGAAGTTCAGGCCGCCAGAATCCTCTTGAATCGATCTTCCTGTTGCTGCTGCTGCGCCTGTGGAGATGTGGGCAAGGCGCGAAGCGGCTTGTCCATCATATCCACAGGCGGGCCATCTCGATATGCCTCGGCCGGAGTTCGCCCGCCCAATGCCGCATGCGGCCTCTCGGCGTTGTAAAAGCCGACCCAATCGCGGATCAGGCGCCGGGCCGTCAGGCCCGGACGGCGCGACTGCGCCGCGCGCGTAGCGCGTAGCCAAGCGAGCGGAGCGAGCGCCCGGCGACTGAGGGAAATGAAAAAGTCCCGGAGCGCGCGACTGCGCGCCGCGCGTAAGCGCGTAGGCAAGCGAGCGGAGCGAGCGCCCGCCGTTGAGGGAAATGAAAAAGCGCGCCCGGCGACTGAGGGAAATGGTTAAACCAGAGCGCGTCCGACTTTGACGGACGCGTTCTAGTGCTCCTGTATCTGATTCACTGCGGCGAAGGCGCCGACCATGCTGACGCTATTGCTGTCGCTGACGACGAATCGGCCGCCTATGGCACCTGGCATCTTGTCGCGGCGCCCGCCGTCGAACCATTCTGCCGTCCAACGACCGCCAACGACGATCTTGCCGAAGGTGCCATGCGCAAAGCCGCCCGGGATATGAGGGGGCGTGGACATGAGGCGAACCGGCACCGGGAGGTTGGTGAGGGCATCCATCCACGTCGCGAGATCGATCCTCCAGCCCGCGCCGATCGCTTCGCCGCCCTGTTCGAATTCGGTGATGCTGCCCAGCAAGTTCCCGAGGTTGAGGTCGGTGGCCTTGATGGGCTCGCCCTCCCCGAAGTCCACCACAAACTCGACCTCGGCGACGAAGAGCCCTCCGTCGATGTCGTCAATTCCCTTGTTGACGTATTGGCCGGTTGCCACTCCCCTGTAGACAGCCTCGCCGCGCAGTGTTTCGAATTCGTCTGTGGAGATCGTTTCTCCGATGACGTATGGCTGCATGCCTGCACTACCGAATGCTCCGATCTGAACGGCAGCGCTGCGATCGTCGTCGGTCGTTAACCACCAACCGGCATTCATGTAGGAGGCGTCCGAAACCGTTGCGACTGCGGTAACGCCTTCATCCGGGAGAAACAGAAGCTTGGGAGACTGCGGCGTCGCCGCCTCGTCATCCAATTCGGTCCAAATGGCATTGCCAGCGGCATTAACGCCGATGGTTACAGCTTCTGTCTCGCTCGCCTCGCCGTCATATGCCCTGAAAATTCCGGGCACACCGCTGAACGTTCCCCTGCGCCCGAGCGCGGTGATAGTGACAGTTTCGTGATTGATATTATCGGGCAGCCAGGATCCTTCGATCCGCCCACCGTCGCTGACCGATGGATCGATGAACAATACCCTGTTTGCGCCTGTTCCGCCCTGGAGTACCGCGTACCTTGAGCCCAGGGAAACGTCCCTGGGCGGGCCTTGATTGCTGTAGACGACGGCTGTCGTCTTGGTGCCGGCGGGATGGGAGCTCTCCCACCTCTTGCTTCCCCAAATTCCGACGGCGTGCCCCTCGATAGGCGTGACGCTGCCCCCGTTCATCCGGAAGCCGAAGCCGGCCGGCAAGTCGATCCGTCGAGCACGGTCGAGGAACGCATCCTGCGTTGCGGCGTCCTCGGAAACATGCAGGGCTTTGGCAAGCCCGAGCAGCCGGGCCCTCCTGTCCATCGCCTTGAGGGCGGCAATCTCCGACTCCAAGCTGGCGACTTTGGCCTCTACGACCGCTATGGCCTCTATGCTCTCCATGCCCTCTATGCCCTCGGCGCCCTCCAGGTCCTCGGCCGGCGGAGGGAGAATCGGGGGCGGCGCATCGACGCAAGCGCCGAGCGCCAATACGGCTGCCAAGGCGACGGCTCCGACTGGAAACGCTTTTCTGCTCATAGAGAGGGATCCTACGGAGTGTCCATTTCTTATAGAAAGCTAAACGATTTCTCTCTTTCGTGGCAAGGCCGCATCTAACGCCGCCATTCTGTGCATTTTTGTTGGTCGGTCGCCTCGCGGGCTAGGTCTCGCCACGGACCGCGCATGCCGGTCGGCTCCGCCTCCGATGCACTTCCTCGGCCCATGCGCCTAGCGCTCGTCGTCTGATGACGCTGCACCGGAATCACAACTCGTTGCCGCTGGTCGACGCAGGCGGCGCGCCGTCTCCTGGCGGCGCCGGTAGCCGACCGAGTGGTCCACCAAAAGAGTCATGACCATGAGTCATATCCTATAACGGAATGTCATACATTTCCACGGAATTGGTACTTCCGATGTCACCCGGGACGAATGACAGTGACCGCCCGATCTTCGGACGCGGTGGTCACGCCAATGGATATCAAGGGCTCGAAGCTGACGGTTTCGCGGAACAGGGACGACGGCGCAGGCGCTTCGGCCGGTGCCCTCGATCCCGACGCGAATCCGTCCGCAACGGCTGTTGCAGCAGGCGTGCGTCGCGCGCGTCGTGACTCGTGGAAGAGGATCGGAAGGATCATCGCCGTGATCGGTTGGAGGCGATTCCCCCGACGGAATCAACAGCCGAAACTCAATGTGAATTGGCGATGCACAATGCGTGCGCTATCGCGGCAATGGAGTACTAATGCGAGGGCGTTATATTGTTCAATTTCACTTGTATCTCGCTATGTCCGTCAACCCGAATTGCGAAATGTCCTCAGTCGATGTTCAAGTCGGCGCGTTAATTTTCGTCCGTATCTCTATTTCGTGCAGGACTTGTTCACCATGCCATGGATCCAACACCAAGGGCGGCGAGTGCAGTGCGTGAGGCTAACAGGCGCACGCACTCCCGCCTGCAGAACAGAATACCCGCGAATATGACAGCCGCAGCGAAAGACGCGACCTGCGCACGTCGTCAGTGGTTGAATTCGCCCGCCTGCAAAGCTGGCTGGCACACGTACCGTGCTGGTGCGGAACACCAGAGATTCGCGAGGAAGACAGTGGGAATGAGTACGATGAAGCCAAGCAACCTTTCACGGCGATTCCGCCGCTTTCTGCGCGCTCGGAAGGCCGTGTCCGCACTTGAGTACGCCATCCTGGTCGGAGTCATCGCCGTCGGTATCGGCGGCGCGCTGCTCGCGTTCGAGGACCAGGTCACAGAGGCGATCACGGACATCGGCGGCGTGGTCAGCGATATGCCCGGCAGCATGACCGCTCCGGATCTCGGCGGCGGCAGCGGCACCACCGGCGGCGGCACCACCGGCGGAGGCACCACCGGCGGAGGCACCACCGGCTAGCGAACGCGACAGTGGGTCGGTGGGGGGGCGCGTCCACCAGGCGCGGGAGCGATCGCTCTCCCCACCGTTGCGGGCGCTCAACTTGACATGAGGCCTCCGTGCCCGGGAACCCGCAAACGGCCGCGCGGTTCAGCCCGCCGAAGGCGCAGGGTGTCGCGACGCCTCGTACCTCGCGGCGCCCTGTTTGCCCCTCTCGCCGCACGCTGGCCGAGATTCGGTCGACCGGAAACCGAACCGTCAGAGGCACACCGTTGGATTCTGAAGGCAAGTCTGTGATTGCGTTCGATCTGGCTTCCCGCATCAGAGGGATATCGGCGAAAAAGCGGGCCCGCGCCGAGCCCTTGGCAGTCGTCGACCCTGAGGACTCGTCCGTGGCCGGGCGTCTCGATGCCGGCGTTGCCGGCGACACGCGAGTCGACACGTCCGCCTGGGCGGACAAGCCTCTCGGCCGAGGCGGGGAGGGGGCAGGACCAACCGAGCCTGCCTCTCCGCGAGCCGAGCCGTTCGACTCCGCAGCACCCGATGAGAAGGCTTCATCGGCAACCGGAGAAACTGCGGGCGAGTCCGAAGACTTCGATGACCATGACGATGACACCGGTCGCGTCGGGGTTTACCTGCTTCCAGCCAAACGCAGTCTGGAGGCCGAGCAATCGGATGACGTTCGGGGCAGCCCGTTTGCACCGGCACGGGACATGGGCGACCCCGATCTAGCGGATGACCGCGATCGCGAAAGCGCGGATCGGGATGAGCCGCCCGACGGTGACGACGCATCGTCGGATACGACAAGCGTCCTGGACCTCTACGCCGGCCCTTCTGTCGGGCAATCTCCCCATGCGGAGAGTCTCGACGCGCCGGCTTCGGAGCCCGACGACGCGGAGAGACCCGAGTTCGGAAACGCCTTCGATCTTGCGCACCCGCTCCAGCCTACTGCGGCTGCGCCTCGAACCCGGTCCGTAACCCCGGCGGACCCCGGCCCCGGGCCGGTTCACGAACTCGGGGTCGAAGCTAGAGACGATCGCTCCGGCCTGGCCGATCTCCCATTGGCCGCGATTGCCTTCGCCACCGATCCAGATACGGAACACACCCTTTGCGAAAGCCTCCAGGATCGCAACTTGCCCTTCTCCGGCTGTCAGGAGCCCCAGATCCGGCACGGAGACCTGCGTGCCGCGATCAACGCGCTGAGCAAGAGCCGTTCGGTGAAACTCGCAATCGTCGACATCGACGGGTCTCCCTACCCGGTGGGCGCACTCCACGAAATGGCGGGGATTTGCGAGGTGGGAACGATCGTCATCGCAGTCGGCTCGACCGATTCCGCGAAGCTAGGGCGGGAGCTGCTGATTGCCGGCGTGAGCGACTATCTGGTCAAGCCGATCACGGTGAATGCGGTGCTGGACGCGATCGACCACGCCATCGCCCCGGAAGAGGATAGTCGCTCGTCCGGGACCGTGGCGGGCTTCGTGGGAACCGGCGGAAGCGGATCGACCACGCTCGCGGCGGCGGTGGCCATCGATGCGGCGAGGCAGGGGCGTTACGTGTCGGTGCTCGACCTCAATCGCACCGTTGCCGCGGCGGCGGTGGCCCTCGATGTCGAACCGCCCACCGGTCTCGACCAGCTCTTCGAGCTGGCTGCTCACGGCAGCGCTGATGTGGAAATCGTGGACAGGGTGAAGGTCAGTCGCTCGGACCGGATTGCAGTTTACGCCTACGGGCAGAATGCCGTGCTCCCTGCCATACCGGATGTCTCGGCAATAGACTGGCTGGTCGCACAACTGAGCCTGCGCTCGCAACTGGTCGTTGTCGACGGGTTCGACGATCCAGTGTCCTGCATTGACGTCCTCGCCAGGGTCGACACGCCGGTTCTCGTCTACGAGCCGGCAAATACGGACTCCAGGCGTGCCGCGCGCATGCTCGATCTGCTCCGCGATCACCCGGCAGTCGTTCTGGTGGAGAATTGCGCGCGTTCGATCAGGCGAAAGAAGCGGGCCCACCCGGCTGACGAAGTGGGGCCGGAACGACAGCCGGACGTTGTCGTCCCGTATGAACAGTCCCTTCCCGAGATTTCGAACCGAGGATGGCCCGAGGGCCGGATGCCGCGCTCCCTGCGAAAACCGCTGGACAGCCTCGTCGGCCGAATAATTGCGCCACCCGTGGAGGGCGAGCCTGCCCTGTCTCAGTCTGCCCGGAGAGCCTGAAAATGTCCGGCCGCGCCTTTGGCCGACGAGCTCGACAGAGCGTTCCGTCGTCGGTGCCCAACCCTTCAGAGTCTCCGGCAGAGTCTCCGGCGACCTCTCCGCCGGAGACGAGAGAGGCCGCGAGCCCGCCCAGGCGCGGTGCGGTGGCGGATTCGGTGATCGCCGACGTCGTCGCCGAGATCCATCCGACCATCGTCAAGTCGCTGAACATGACGAAGATAGAGGATCTCGACAAAGACACTCTCGCGTCGCAGCTCTTCGATTTTCTCGAAACGAGCCAAACCAGCGCCGCGGAACTGGGGCCGGTCGACCGGCAGCGTGTGGTTACTCAGCTTGTCCAGGACATAAAGGGTCTGGGCCCCATCGAGCCTCTGCTTGGCGATCCCCACGTCTCGGACATCCTGATCAACGGCGTGGACAACGTATACGTCGAACGACGAGGCCAGCTCGAACAGGTCGATTTGCGTTTTCGCGACGCCCAGCACCTGTTGACGATCGCGCAGCGGATCGCCGGTTGGGTTGGCCGGCGGGTGGACGAGTCGAGCCCGATGGTCGATGCGCGCCTGCCCGACGGGTCTCGCGTCAACATAATTATTCCGCCGCTGGCGCTCGACGGCGCAGCGGTCTCGATCCGGCGCTTCGTGGTGCGCGGTACAAGCCTCTTGCAGATGGCCGAGCGTCACGTGCTTTCGCGGTCCATGGCAATGCTGTTCGGGGTCGCGGTGAAGTCGCGGCTCAACATCCTGGTCAGCGGCGGCACCGGCGTCGGCAAGACCACGTTCATGAATGCGCTGTCGCGGGAGATCGGTCACAACGAACGGTTGATCACGATCGAGGACGCGGCGGAGCTCCAGCTGCAGCAGCCGCATGTGATCCGGCTTGAGACCAGAACCATGAGCGCGGAGGGAACCGGGCAGGTCAACATGCGCGAACTACTCATAAACACGCTCCGGATGCGCCCCGATCGCATCATCGTTGGCGAGGTGCGCGGCTCGGAAGCCCGAGAAATGCTTCACGCCATGAACACGGGTCATCCCGGCTCCATGTGCACCCTTCACGCCAACAGCCCCCGCGATGCGCTGACTCGTCTCGAGAACATGCTCCTGATGAGCGGCGATACGCCGATCCCGGTCCTGCGGCACCAGATCGCGTCCAGTATCGACATCGTCGTGCAACTTGAGCGGCTTCGTTCGGGGCACCGCTGCGTGAGCAGCATTACCAACGTCGTCGGTATCGAAAACGACATCCTCACGACGGAAGAGCTCTGGCGGCGGTGTCCCGGAGAAGACAAGCACGTCTTCGAGACCTCCGGGCGGTTGCCGTCATGGGTCGATGCGGTCGACGCAGTCAATCTGCGAGAGCCCCTCATGGCCGCAATCAATGGCGATCCCAAGATGGGGGAGGCAGACACTTGACGCTGCTCCTCATCGCCATCGGCGGCGCCGTTTGGCTCGCGATCCTGGCCGTCGGCATTGTCCTGTGGCAGCGTTCGCGAGACGGGCGATTGCGCGAACGGATCAAGCAGGCCGCCGGCCCGCTTTCCAAAGGCGCAAACGCCGAAGTCGAGCCCGAGGAGAGCATCTTCCGTCAGACCGAGCGCCGCTCGCGACTGTCGAGGGCCATTACTGCTCGCTACCCTCTGATCAATCCCCGCCGCGCTATTCCGATGATGATCCTCGCGGCCCTGGGAGCCAGCATCGTGGCATGGCTCGCGATATGGCTCCTGCAGTTCACGCCGGGCTGGTGGAGCATGCCGTTACTCGGCCTGGTTGCTTACGTTGCGGCCCGGATGACGGCGTCGCTGATGCAAAAGCGCAAGGAAGCCGAGTTCATCCGACAATTTCCCGAAGTCGTCGATCAGATCGTGCGGCTGGCTCGAGCGGGCGTGCCTCCCCTCGAAGCAATGTCAGTCGTCGCCCAGGATACCCCGCCGCCCGCGGGGCCGGCTTTGGAAGAGGTTTGTGAGGGTCTCAATGCAGGACTAGATGCCGAGACTGCGCTCAGCCTGACCTCTCGGCGAATCAGGCTTGCCGAATTCACGTTGTTCGCTTCCGTCATTCGCCTGCAACGCCGGGCCGGCGGCGGAATCTCATCTTCGTTCTCGAATCTTGCCGACACGCTTCGGGAAAACCGCACCATCTCGCTCAAGGCTCGCGCATCCACCGCACAGACGCGTCTGACCCTGATGGTGCTGACCGCCATGCCGGTGGTCGTATTGGCAGGGCAATCATTCATCTCGCCCGAGTCCGTCGACATCCTGTTCGACACGGAAAAGGGGGTTTTCATGCTGCGTATGGGGATCGGAATGATCGTCGTTGGTCTGCTGGTCGCGCGCGGCATCGGTGCGCGCTTTCAAACTTGAGAGTTGCGGGGAATGACCATGTCCGCATCCGTGCTGGTGATCGTAGGGATAATTTCGAGCGGCGTTCTTCTGACGATTTTGTCCCCGTTCGTCTTCCGCGAAACGAAGCGCTCGCGCTCTCTCGACCGGCGGCTTGGGGTCGCGCGCCACCAGGCAGGGATGCCTGCCACGAAGATAACGCGCTGGCGGGTGGGAGACACCGCCGGCGTGTCCTTGCGGGCGCTTGGCCTGAGCTTGACGCGCTTCGGTTCCATGCTGATTCCGATCGGCGGCAAGGAACGCGACAAGATTGCGCGGCTGCTTCTGAACGCGGGCTTCGACCGGCAGGATGCTCTTTCCATATTTCTCTCTGTGAAGCTCGGATGCGCGCTGGTCGTCGCCAGCCTGGTTTCCACGGTCGCGATGCGGCTGGAATTCGTCAGCGAAAATATTCTGCTGGTCCTCGTCGCGGGCGCCCTTGGGCTCGTCGTCGGCGGCGTCTTGCCGGAATACGTGTTGCGGAAGGTCGCTGCCCATCGCCAGCGCAAAATGGAGGCCGCGCTTCCGCACGCTCTCGACTTGTTGGTGATGTGTCTCGAAACCGGCCTCACGTTCGAGCGAGCGCTCGCCATCGTCGCCGAAGAGCTGAGGGTTATCGAAAAGAATCTCGCCAATGAGTTCCGTTTGATCGACGCCGAGATGCGTGTCGGAAGGGATCGGCGCAGCGTCTTGCAGGACTATTGTCGGGGTTGCGAGATGGACGGCCTCCGGGACCTCGCGATGGCCGTGATTCAGGGTGACCGATACGGCACACCTGTGGCGCAGGCGACCAGGAACATCGCAGAGGGCGAGCGGGTTCAAAGGGCTGCGAGAATCACTGCGCAAGCCGCACGACTGCCTGCGCTCATGACCCTGCCCATGCTGTTGTTCGTCGTGCCGGGCACGATGATTCTCGTTGCCGGCCCCGCGTTCCTCAACGCGCTTTCCGCACTCTCTGGATTGGGGAAATAGCATGTGCGCCAGGTGCCGCCGGACCAACGATGCGTGCGTGGGCACGCCGGGCCTGCGTTCGGCGGCACACTTGTCCATGCGGCGTGGGCCTGAATCGGTATGGCGTCGCGGTCTCGCCAGCGGGGCCGAAGGGGCGTGAGACAGGGCACATGGAACACATCGATCTCTGGCTGTTGGAAGGGGGCGCCTGCGTTCTGTTCGCTATCAGCATGGCGACCGATCTGAGAAGCCGGCAGATCCCCAACACCGTTCCGGCCCTATTGCTCGCGCTGTTCGCGGCTTATGCCTTCACCGACACAATCGGATCGCTCGACTCGCTGTGGCCGCATCTCCTCATCGGTGTCGTCCTGCTGGGCCTGGGGTTTGTGCTCTACCTGACCGGAAGCTTCGGGGCGGGCGACGGCAAGTTGCTGGCTGTGGCCGGCCTTTGGGTGGGGCTCACCGACATGAGGTTGTTCCTGTTCGGCTTGGGATCGGCCGCGTTCGCACTCTGCGTCTTCGTCATGCTGCCGTTCGCGACAACGAGAAACATGCGCAGGAACCTGCCCTTTGCGCTTGCAATCGCTCCGGCGGCCATGGCCGCCATCATCGTACGCTCCACGTCGCACGGACCTTAACAGGGGAGGTTTCGTCCGATGCAACGATATCGAACCGTGATCTTGCTGGTGCTACTCGGCCTCCTGCCCTTGATCGCGGCGGTCTTCGTCGCACGTCTGTTCCTGTTCAACGAACCGGTCCCGCCCGCGCAGGCAGAGGCCGCTCCGGTCGAGCCTGTACCGGAGCCTGTCGAGGTCGTGGATACCGCCGAGGTGCTCGTAGCGGCTCGTCATTTGCCGGTCGGCACGCTGTTGGGGGAGGAAGATCTCGGCGTGCGCGAAGTCGACATTGCCGCCGTTCGTTCGCATCACGTTGTGATCAGCAAGAGGATCGGACCAACCACGTTGTTCGGTCACGCCATGCGTCAAGAGGTCGGGGCCGGAGCATGGCTCACGTGGTCGGCCGTGGTCGGACCGGGCCAGCGCGGTTTCCTGGCGGCGGCGCTCAGAGCCGGGATGCGCGCGGTAACGATCCAACTGGGGAAGGGGGCCCGGCACGCCGGGCTGATCGATCCGGGCGACCGGGTCGACGTACTGCTCACGGCCTTGGTCAGGGCCACGCCGGACGCCAGTCCGCAGAGGGTATTCTCGCGTACGATCATCGAGAACGTCAGGGTGGTTGCCGTGGACCGTCGAATCGAAACGAGCGTCCCGCCGGGCAACACGACGGACGTGACAGTCGTGCGCACCGAAATCATCACTGCCACTCTCGAGGTTTCACCGGATCAAGCCAACCGCGTGGTGCTCGGCGAACGTGAGGGCAGCCTTTCTCTTGCGGTCCGTTCGCTCGCGGCCACGGCCGCCCCTCACGACGGCGGAACGCCAATAGGCTTGAACGAGATCATGGCCCTGCCGCTGCCGAGTGGAGGGGACGACGCGGCTGAATCGGAACCGGAGAGGATGGGGTCCGAACGGGTCGTGCGCGTCATTCGCGGCGACCAGGAAATCGACGAGGTGTTTTCCGATTTCGGGGACGAAACTCACTGAAATCCAGATATATCCCGAACCCCCGATCAGTTGCGCTTACCCGGCGCGTTTCCGTTTCAAGTGAAAAGGCCTGGCTCGTTATTGCTCACGATAGCCGGCCCGCGGCCGACGCCGCCAGGTGTCAACGGCGGCGGGATTATGCGCCGGGGCGACGGAGTAAAAGTGCACCACTGGCACGGCGGTAGCTTGTCCCCGTAGTCC